>NZ_CP029343.1:3076133-3383746 GCF_003143515.1 Massilia oculi
GCCCCGCGCGAGCTGCGCGCCGCCTGGGTCTCGACCGTCGCCAATATCGACTGGCCCAGCAAGCCCGGCCTCTCGTCCGCCGTGCAGCAGAAGGAAGCCATCGCCATCCTCGACCGCGCCAAGTCGCTGAACCTGAATGCGATCGTGCTGCAGGTGCGACCTTCGGCCGATGCGATCTATCCATCGAAGATCGAGCCCTGGACCGAGTACCTGAGCGGCGCGCAAGGCAAGGCGCCGATGCCGGCCTACGATCCCCTCAAATTCTGGATCGACCAGGCGCATGCGCGCGGTCTCGAGCTGCACGCCTGGTTCAACCCCTATCGCGCGCGCATGGACGCGGCGCGCTCGCAGTCGGCGCCGAACCACATCACCAACACCAGACCGGACGTCGTCAAGCGCTACGGCAAGTTCATGTGGATGGACCCGGGCGAGCCGGCGGCCGCCAAGCAGACCATGGACGTGATCCTCGACGTCGTGCGCCGCTACGACATCGACGGCGTGCACATCGACGACTACTTCTATCCCTACCCGATCGAGGCCACGCCGGCCGTGGCCGGCAATGCCGCCGCGCTGGACGGCCGCACGGCCAAGGCCGAGCTGGACTTCCCCGACGATCCGGCCTGGCAGCGCTACCTGAAAAGCGGCGGCACATTGGCGCGCGCCGACTGGCGCCGCGACAACGTCAACCGCCTGATCGAGGCCATGTACAAGGGCATCCATGCCGAAAAGAGCTGGGTGCGCTTCGGCATCAGCCCCTTCGGCCTGGGCCGGCCCGACCGCCGTCCGCCCGGCATCAATGGCTTCTCGCAGTACGACAAGCTGTATGCCGACGCCGAACTGTGGCTGCAGGAGGGCTGGCTCGACTACTTCGTGCCGCAGCTGTACTGGCCGATCAAGTCGCCGGGACAGGCCTATGACGTGCTGCTCGACTACTGGATCGGGCAGAACCCGCTGGGCCGCCATATCTGGCCGGGCCTGTTCACCAGCCGCATCGGCGCGCCGACCCGCGCCTACGAGCCGGACGAAGTGCTGCAGCAGGTCAGCGTGACCCGTTCGCGTCCGCAGGCCACTGGTCACATCCATTTCAGCATGGTGGCCCTGACGCAGAACCGCAAGGGCATCAGCGACCAGTTGCGCGCAAGCCGCTACACCGGCCAGGCGCTGGTGCCGGCCACGCCGTGGCTGGGCAGCACGCGGCCCGGCACGCCCACGATCAAGGCCGTCCGCGGCGCCAGGTCGGTCGACCTGAGCCTGACGGCGGGCAAGGGCAACGCCCTGTATGCGATCTGGGCCCGTCACGGCAATGAATGGCGCTTCGCCGTGGCGCCGGCGGCGCGCGCGACCTGGACTGTTTCCGACGACGACCGCCTCGGCCCGGCCGAGATCGTGGTAGTGAGCGCGGTCGACCGCCTCGGCAACGAGGGCGAGCGCGTGCGTGTGTGGTCGAAACCATAATGCGGGTAGCATCACGGTATGCCGACTGATCAAGACAAGCCGCATGAGATAGGGTTCAAACCCGGCCTGGGCATCGACGCCGGCGGCACCCAGACGCGCTGGGCGCTGGCCGGGCCCGGCGGCGCGATCCTGGCCGAGGGCACGGTCGACGGTCTCTCCGCCCTGCAGATGGCCACGCCCCACGGCCGCGAGGCCGTGCGCGCCACCTTCGAACGGCTGGCGGCGGCGGTATTGCAGCATGCGCATCCGGTGCGGGTGCAGGCCGGCCTGACCGGCTTCGGCGGCGACGGCGAATTGCTGCAGGGCTGGCTTGCCGCCTTGCTGGGCGTGGCGCCTGGCGCGGTCACGCTCTGCAACGACATCGAGATCGCCTACCGCGCCAGCTTCGCGCCGGGCGAGGGCTACCTGGTCTATGCCGGCACCGGTTCGATCGGGGCCTTCATCGACGAGCACGACGTGTTCCACCGCGCCGGCGGCCGGGGCGTGGTGCTGGACGATGGCGGCGGCGGCTTCTGGATCGCGCGCGAAGCGCTGCGCCATATCTGGCGCAATGAAGACGAACGTCCCGGCTGCTGGCGGGAGTCGCCGATGGCGCATGCCGTGTTCGAACACGTCGGCGGATCGGACTGGGCCGAGTCGCGCCAATTCATCTATCAAAGCGAGCGCGGGACGGTCGGCAAGCTGGCGCTGGCCGTCGCCGCCAGCGCGGAACAGGATCCAGCGGCGCGCGCCATCCTGGTCGATGCCGGCCGCGAGCTGGCGCGCCTGGCATCGGCCTTGATCTCGCGCTTCGGCGCCCGCCCGGTGGCCCTGGCCGGGCGCGCCGCCGAACTGCATCCGCTGATCGCCGACACCATGCGCGCGGCGCTGCCGTCGGATATCGCCTTCACGCGGACCGGCTCGCGCGCCCACCATGCTGCCGCGCGCCTGGCGCTGGGTTGAACAACAAGACACCACCAAGGAGAACAATATGAAATCGATCGCCGCCTTGCTTGCCCTGACCGTACTGGCGGGCTGCTCCACCGTCCCGCGCTATGACACCACCTATACCGCCAAGGGCCAGTCGAGCCGCGCGCGCTTCCTGGTGCTGCATTACACGGTCGCCAACACGCCCAGCTCGATCAAGATCCTGACCGAGAAAGAGGTCAGCTCGCACTACCTGCTGACCGACGAGGCGACGCCGAAGATCTATCGCCTGGTCGACGAGAACCGTGCCGCCTGGCATGCCGGCAACTCGAGCTGGAAGAATTTCACGCAGCTGAACAACAGCTCGATCGGCATCGAGATCGTCAACGCCGGCTGGAAGGACACGCCGACGGGCCGCGTCTATGCGCCCTTCCCGCAGTCGCAGGTGGACGCCCTGATCCCGCTGGTGAAGGACATCGTCCAGCGCCACGGCATCGCGCCCGAGAACGTGCTGGGCCACAGCGACATCGCGCCGCTGCGCAAGCAGGATCCGGGCCCCCAGTTCCCGTGGCAGCGCCTGGCGCAAGAGGGCCTGGTGCTGTGGCCGGACGCCGCCCGCGTGGCCGCCGTGCGCCCGGCCTTCGACGCCTTGCTGCCCGACGTCGGCTGGTTCCAGCGCAAGCTGGCCATGCACGGCTTCGGCATCGTACAGAGCGGCGTGTACGACGAACCGACCCGCACCACGCTGGCGGCGTTCCAGATGAAATACCGCCCGCTGGACATCTCCGGCAATCCTGACGCCGAGACGGCGGCGCTGCTGGAAGTGCTGACCACGCCGGCCGGCACCCCGCCGCCGCCGATGCCGGTGATCCCGGCCCAGCCGCAGCCATGGCAGGCCGTGCCCGGCCAGCCGCTTCCGCCGGCTCAGCCTGCGGCGCCTGCGCCTGTACCGACTCCAGCGCCGACTCCAGCGCCGACTCCAGCGCCAACGCTGGTACCGCCATCGGCGCCGGCCCCGACCCCCGAGCCCTTGCCGGGCGCGCTGGAGAACGTGCCGCCGACCGCACCGGTGCCTGCGCCCGTGCCCGCCACGCCGCCAGTGAACACGCCGTGACCATCGCCGTACAGCAATTTTCGCTGTATCCTTCGCCCATCCACCCCGTGTGTATGCAGGGTGGGTTTTCTTCTGAAGGGTGAAGCAATGCGTCTGCGTCATATCGAGGTGTTCCACGCCATCATGCAAGTCGGCACTATCAGCGGCGCCGCCCAGGTGCTGCATATTTCCCAGCCGGCGGTGACCAAGGTGCTGCAGCACGCCGAGCTGCAGCTGGGCATGCCGCTGTTCGAGCGCGTGCGCGGCAAGCTGTATCCGAAGCCGGAAGCGCACCGCCTGTTCGCCGAAACCGAGAAATTGAACCGCGACCTGCAGGGCATCCGCCGCCTGGCCGCCAGCCTCAAGGGCCGCGCGGTCGAGACCGTGCGCCTGGTGTCGACGCCCACCATCGCGGTCAGCGTACTGCCGGTCGGAATGACGGCATGGCGCCGCGATTTCCCCGAAACCCGTTGCGAACTTGCAACGCATCACACGAGCGAGATTGTCAATGCGCTGCGCCTGGGCGAAGCCGACCTTGCGCTGTCGCTGCAGGATCCGCGCCATCCCGGCATCGTGGCCGAGCCGATCGCCCATGGCCTGCTGACGGTGGTGGCGCCCGCCGGCACCTGGACCGACGACGAATGCAAGAAGCCGATCTCGGCCGAAGACCTGAGTGGCGAACTGATCGGCCTGGCCGACCGCGATCCGCTGGGCGAGATGGTCATTGCCGCCTGCGAGGCGCAGGACGTGCAGCCGGTGTTCCGCACCGTGGTGCAGACCTACCAGATCGCGCGCTCGCTGGTCGAAGCCGGCGCCGGCACGGCGATCCTCGATCCGTTCACCGCCGCCTCGGCCGCGCCCAACAAGGTGCAGTGCCGCCAGTGGTCGCCGTCGATCCCGGTGCACCTGTTCCTGCTCACCGCCAGCCATTCGCCCCTGTCGCATGGGGCGCGCGAGCTGGCCAACTGTATCGGCGCGACCGCGCGCGCCTGCCTTGAAGACAGCTAAATGAACCATACCCTCGCCAGCGAGGACATCGCCAGCAGCCCGGAATTCCGCCACCTGGACAGCATCGCCGGCATCGACGTCGACCTGCGCTACGCCACCGCCAACAATTTCGTCGGGCGCGACCTGTATTCACCCTACGATTGCGCCTGGCTGCACGTCGAGGCCGCGGCCGCGCTGGAGCGCGCCGTGGCCTGGCTGGCCGTGCACGCGCCCGGCCTGCGGCCGCTGGTGCTGGACGCCCTGCGTCCGCAGCGCGTCCAGCAGCAGTTGTGGGATGCGCTCGAGGGCACCGACCTGCGCCTGTACCTCGCCGACCCGGCGCGCGGCTCGATCCACTCCTATGGCATGGCGCTCGACCTCACGCTGCGCGATGCCGAAGGCGCCGAGCTGGACATGGGCACCGGCTTCGACGACATGACGGAGCTGTCGCATCCGGCGCTGGAGGAAGGTTTTCTAGTGGCCGGCCAGCTCACCGAGCATCAGCTGGCCAACCGGCGCCTGCTGCGTGAGGCGATGCTGCAGGCCGGCTTCCTGGGCATCAGGACCGAGTGGTGGCATTTCGATTGCGGCGACCGCGATCTGGTGCGCGCCACCTTCCGCCGCGTGTTGTAGCTACGCCGCCAGCTCGGCCGACTCGACCCGGTTGCGGCCGTTGCGCTTGGCCGCATACAGCTGCTTGTCGGCCGCCACGATCAGGTCGGGCAGCGTGACGCGCAGGTCGCCGCCGGAGAAATCGAAGGCGGCCACGCCGAAGCTGGCGCTGGTCGGCACCGGTTCGCCGTCGACCGTGAAGGTGAGGGCGGCAAAGGCGTCGCGCAGGCGGTGGGCCAGGCCGGCCGCCCCCGCCAGCGTGGTCACGGGCAGGATCAGCAGGAATTCCTCGCCGCCGTAGCGCACCACCGCATCGACGCCCTGGCGCGTCATCCCCTGCAGCAGGGTGGCGAAGTTCTGGATCACGTGGTCGCCCTGGTGGTGGCCGAAGGTGTCGTTGATGTGCTTGAAGTGGTCGATATCGCACAGCACGACCGAGACCGGATGGCCGAAGCGCCGCGCCCGCGCCAGCTCGGTGCCCAGCAGGTGGTCGTTCAGGTAATGGCGGTTGTAGCAGCCGGTGAGCTGGTCGCGCTCGGCCAGGCGCTTCAATTGCGTCTGCAGCCGGAATTCCTCGCGCGCCACCCGGTTGAAGCGGCGCGCCGCCAGGATGCCGAAGGTATTGATCATCGCCAGCAGCATGCCCATGGTGAGCAGGTCGGCCGCAGGGCGGGGCGGCAGCAGGTAGTGCACCAGCGCCAGGAAGACGATCACGCCGCCGCTCGCGATCGCGCTGGCATAGGCCAGCCGGTTCGGGATGTACAGGTAGATCACGACCTGGATCACCACCATCGACAGCGCGTGCCAGTGCACCTCGTTCGGACGCGCCAGCGCGACCACCATGAAGCAGCCCAGCGACAGGATTTCTGCGCTCGATGCGGCCAGCCGCGTGCCGCGGATCGACAGCGGCCGGCGATAGGCGAGCCAGGCACCGATGCCGCCGATGAGCGCGACGCCCAGCCGCGCAGGCAGGGTTTCACGCAGCGCGGCGCCCAGTCCCAGCGCCGCGATATCGGTCAGGAAGAACAGCTGGAAGAAGATGACGCAGAACAGCAGCGTGAAGCCGAGCAGCGAGCGCGTGCGCGATAACTGGCTGTGGAGGAATTCGGTCTCGTCCGCGGCGCGCGCGAATTCTCCGCTCAGGGGATGGAATTTCATGGATGATCAGGACGGCCAAACGTGAAGGTCGGCATCGCGTCCTGCGGAGGCGGAAACCGGTGGCGCGAGACACGCGCCAGCCCGCTATTGTGTCAGCTTTTGCTATCGAAAACTAAGAAATTATAGTAATTCGACATTAAACTTGTGTCCAAAGCAATGTTTAGCTGTACATTCCCGGTTCAGGGCGTAGCGGGAAGCGGCGCGCCCGAGCGCGCCACCCAGTCCACCAGCGTGTCGAGCACGGCGCGCCCGCGGCCGTTGCCGCTTTGCTCGCTATTGATCATCGCCACGAACACGCACGGGACGCCGTTCGCGTCCGGCACGTAGCCGGCCAGCGCCGTGACGTTGCGCAGGGAGCCGGTCTTGAGGCGCGCGCGACCGGCGGCGGGGCTGTCCTGCAGGCGGCGGCGCATGGTGCCGTCGACCGCGCCGATCGGGATGCTGGACTGGAATTCCGGCGCCCAGGGGCTGCGCAGCCCGGCCTGCAGCAGGTGGGCCATCTGCTGCGCGCTGATGCGCTCGATGCGCGACAGGCCCGAGCCGTTGTCGATCACGAAGCCGGTGTCGTCGATCTGCTTCTCGCGCAGCCAGCCGCGCACGGCGGCGTCGGCGCGGGCGAAGGTCGACTCCTCGGTGGCGGGCAGCGCCAGGCTGCCCGCCACCGGGTCGGCCTGCAGGCTGCCCAGGCTCAGGAACAAGGTGCGCGCCAGTGCGTTGTCCGATGGTTTGTTGGTGTCGCGGACCAGTTCCGGCAGCTGGCGCGATGCATGGGCCGCGAGCAGACGGGCTTCTGGCGGTGTGGCGCCGGTGATGGTGCGGCCGCTCAGCACGCCTCCCTGGTCGCTCCAGGCCTGGCGCACCAGGCGGCCGACGTAATCGTCGCGGTCGAGCACATTGACGCCGTAGCTGCGGTTGCAGTTCTTCGGAAAAGTGCCGCGCAAGACCACCTTGATGCGGCCATCGGCCTGGCGCCGCGCCTCGGGCAACTGCCAGCCGGCTTCCCACCGGGCGCAATCGGCATCGACCAGCGTCATCTCGGACGTCACCGAGACCCGCTCCAGCTCCGGATGCATGCGCAGCTGCAGGCGCGAGGCGGTGGAACGCATGTCGAGCTGCAGCATGTTCTTGTTGACCAGCAGGGCGTCGGGGATCACGTTGTAATACGCTTCCGGCGACTCGTCGAAGGGCGGCAGGCCGAGGTCCGTGCGCGCCGGCTGGAACAGGCCGCGATCCAGCACCAGGTCGCCCTCGATGCGCTCGATGCCGTCGTAGCGCAGCGCGCGCAGCATGTCGGCGATGTGCTCGCCCGAGAGATCGGCATCGGCGCCGCCTTTCAGGTACAGGCTCCCGCGCAGCACGCCGTCCTCGACCTGGCCCGTGGTGCGCAGCTCGGTGCGGCCGCGAAAGGCCGGCCCCAGGCGTTCCAGGCCGACCAGGGTCGTCACCAGCTTCATGGTCGATGCCGGCTGCATCGGCAGGCCGGCCCGGTGTTCCAGCACGGCGGCGTCGCCACGCAGCACCAGCACCCCGATCTCGTCCTGCCCGATGCCGTTCTGCCGCAGCGCCTGGGCCACCGGCTGCGGCAGCTGGGCGTGGGCGAACGAGATGCAGGTGCAGAAGGCGAGGGCGAGGGCGGAGCGTTTGAGCATGCTGTTCCTTGAGTGAAGCACTAAGCGAAGAAGAGATAGGCGACGAAGATGGCGCCGATGACGCCGGCGAGGTCGGCCAGCAGGCCGTAGCCGATCGCGTAGCGCGTCTTGCGGATGCCGACCGAGCCGAAATACAGGGCGACGATATAGAAGGTGGTGTCGGCGGCGCCCTGCAGGATGCTGGCCAGGCGGCCGACGAAGGAATCGACGCCATAGGTGGTCATGGCATCGATCATCATGGCGCGCGAGCCGCTGCCGGACAGCGGCTTCATGAGGGCGGTCGGCAGGGCGCCGACGAAATCGGTCGGCAGGCCGAGCGCGGCGAAGATCCAGGCGAAGCCGCTGACGATCAGGCCCAGGATGCCCGAATTGCGCACCACGCTGATGGCCACCAGCATGCCGACCAGGTAGGGGATGATCTTGAGCGAGGTCTCGATGCCGCCCTTGGCGCCTTCGATGAAGGCGTCGAACACATTCACTCTCTTGAGCAGGGCGCCGGTCATGAAGACGGCGATTACCGAGAACAGGATCAGGTTGGCTGCGACGACCGAGAACAACTCGATCTGCGACTTGTCCATGAACTGGGTGATCGCCAGCACCAGGCCCCCGATCAGCGCGGTGCCGCCGCCGATCCAGCCGAACACCACCGGATCGAGCAGGTTGATCCGCTGGCGCAGGCTGACGGCGATGATGCCGGTCATGGTCGAGCAGTAGGTGGCGATCAGGGTCGGGATGAAGATGTCGGCCGGGTTGGCCGCGCCCAGGATCGCGCGCTGGGCCATGATGGCCAGCGGGATGATGGTCAGGCCCGAGGTCTGGATCACCAGGAACATGATCTGGGCGTCGCTGGCCTCGTCCTTTTTCGGATTGAGCGATTGCAGGCTTTCCATCGCCTTCAGGCCGAAGGGCGTGGCGGCATTGTCCAGGCCCAGCATATTGGCCGAGAAATTCATCACCATATGGCCGTTGGCCGGATGGTCCTTCGGCACGCCGGGGAAGATGCGCGAGAAGAAGGGGGCGATGACGCGCGCGAAGGCATTGATCGCCCCGGCTTTCTCGCCCACGTTCATGATCCCGAGCCAGAGCGTCATCACGCCGGCCAGCGGCAGGGCGATGTCCATCACCGCCATCTTGGCCGAGGAGAAGGTGCCGTCGATGATGCGCTTGAAGACCTCGGTATCGCCGAGGAAGATCCATTGTCCCAGTGCCGCGATAAAGCCCACGAGGAAGAAGCCTGTCCAGATGTAATTGAGTGCCATGTGATGAATCGCTGCCGGGTATCGCACGATTGTGCAGTGGACAGAGGCTGAGGGCAAGCCGCGTGGATGAAAGAATGCAGCCGCGCCATGTTCAAAAGTTATGAGCGTTGCCTCGGGATGGGCGCCGGCCTATGATACGCAACGCCCAACAGGACTTGCTTGTCATGACATTCCGCTACGCCGCCGCCCTCGTATTCACCCTGTCCTGCCTCGGTGCGCAGGCGGCGCAGGCCCAGGCCCAGCCGCCCGTGCAGTCGGAGCAAAAAGTGCTGCGCATGTTCCTGTCCACCAGCGAAACAGGGCTCGACCCGGCGGCGGCGTCCGACAACGCCACCCTGTCGCTGCTGGAAAACCTGTTCGATCCGCTGCTGCGCTACGACTACCTGGCGCGGCCGGCGAAGCTGCGGCCGAACACGGCGATTGCGATGCCGCAAGTGAGCGCCGACGGCCTGACCTATACCTTCCACATCCGTCCCGGCATCTATTTCACGCCCGACCCGGCCTTCAAGGGCGTGAAGCGCGAAGTCACGGCTGCCGACTATGCCTACAGCCTGCAGCGCCTGCGCGATCCGTCGCTCAGGTCGCCCTGGTCGTATATGGTCGAAGGCAAGCAGGTGGAGGCGGTCGACCGCTACACCCTGCGCATCCGCCTGGCCGCGCCCGACAACAACTTCCTGTTCTATCTCGCGACCCCGGCCACCGGCGTGGTCGCGCGCGAGGTGATCGAGGCCTATCCGGGCCAGGCAGGCAACCATCCGGTCGGCACGGGGCCGTTCATGATCGGCGAATGGAAACGCAGCGACCGCATCGTCCTGCTGGCCAATCCGTATTCGACGGCCGTGTTCCATGCCACGCCGGGCGACGACCCGGAAGACCGGGCGATTGCCGCCGCCTTGAACGGGCAGCTCCTGCCGCGGGTGGACCGGATCGACGTGAAGATCGCCGAGGAATTCCAGGGCCGCATGCTGGGCTTCCTGAATGGCGAATACGACTACCTGGAACAGATTCCCGAATCGATGACCGAGATGGTGGTGCAGGGCGGCGAACTGAAACCGGAGCTGGCGGCGCGCGGCATCGTGTTGTCGCGTTTCCCGGTGCTGCAGACCTATTACATGTGGATGAACATGAACGACCCGGTGGTCGGCGGCTACGGCAAGGACAAGGTGGCGCTGCGGCGGGCGATCTCGATGTCGTACAACAGCCTTGAGGACATCGCGCTGCTCAAGAAGGGATTCGCGATCAAGGCCGAATCGCCGCTGCCGCCGAACGTGCTCGGCTACGATCCGGATTACCGCAGCCCGGTGCCCTACAACCCGGCGCTGGCCAATGCGCTGCTGGACCGCCATGGCTATGACCAGCGCGATGCCGATGGATTCAGGCGCGCGCCCGGCGGCAAGCCCTTGACGCTCACGATGCATAGCGAAGCCACCGTCGGCGGCCGCCTGCGCGACGAGTTGTGGAGAAAATGCCTGAACGCGATCGGCCTGCGCGTGGTGTTCAAGTCGGACAAGAAGACCGAGATCATCAAGGCTTCGCGCCTGGGCACGGTGCAGATGTTCGAGAGTAACTGGATCGCCGACTTCCCCGACGGCGACAATTTTTACCAGCTGCTGTACGGCCCGAACGCGGGCCGCGCCAACTACTCCCGCTTCAACCTGCCGGAGTACAACGTGCGCTACGAGCGTGCGCGCCTGCTCACCGATGGTGCGCAGCGCAACAGGCTGTATTTCGAGATGAACCAGCTGCTGCACGCCTATAACCCATGGGTGCCATTGACCCATGTGCTGTCCGGCGACCTGCGCCATCCGTGGCTGAAAAACTACAAACGGCATCCTGTCGAATTCACGACCTGGCGTTACCTCGATGTCGATGTTGCGCAAAGAGCACGCTCCGCTAGAGCTACACGTTAGATTTCGTTAGTTTTTCCTAAATTAAATATTCCTGCTGGTTATACTGCCCTCCGGTTAATTCATTGGCACCTGAGAATTTTGTGGGCGTACTCTGAATTCACAACATAACGTAATGCTAAGAGCGAACTAGCCATTACGAACAGAGCAGGCCAGGCGTGTGCGATGCAGTGCACCAATCTGGCCCAAGACCGCCAAGGGAAAACGTAAGGAGAAACACGGTGAAATTGAAAAAACTGGCACAGTTGATGACCCTCATGGGCGTGGCCGCCCCGATCGTGGCACAAGCGCAGGCGCAAAGCGAGGCGCCGATCCAGCGGGTGGAAATCACCGGTTCGAGCATCAAGCGCATCGCCAAGGAAGGTGCGCTGCCGGTTGAGATCATTTCGCGCAAACAGCTGGAAGACCAGGGCATCGTGACGGCCGAGCAGCTGATCGCGACCCTGAACGTGAACGGCAACGGCTCCGACAACCTGGCGTCGAACGCCGACGTCACCTCCGGCGCCCAGCGCGGCAACAACGGCGCCTCGAGCGCCAACCTGCGCGGCCAGGGTTCCGATTCGACCCTGGTGCTGCTCAACGGCCGCCGGGTCGCGACCCACGGCATGAAGGGCTCGGCGGTCGACCTGAACTCGATCCCGATGGCGGCGGTCGAGCGCGTCGAAGTGCTGAAGGACGGCGCCTCGGCCGTGTACGGCACCGACGCGATCGGCGGCGTGATCAACTTCATCCTGCGCAAGAACTACAAGGGCCTGGAAGCCCAGGCATTCACCGACGTGACCGAAGCGGGCGGCGGCGAGATCGGCCGCGCCACCATCACCGGCGGCTGGGGCGACCTCGACACCCAGGGCTGGAACGTGCTGGTGACGGCCGCGCACAGCGAGAACAAGGCGCTGCGCGGCGACCAGCGCGATTTCGTGAATACCTTCCAGCCGAACCGCGGCGTGTCGGTCGATACGCGCGGCACCCCGAGCGGCAACGTGTTCGCCACCACCCTGGCGCCGACCCTGCTGTCGCGCACCGGCACCGGCCCGACCATCCCGGGCGGCGGCACCGTGGCCTATAACGGCATCAGCCTGCTCGACCTGCCGGGCGGCCCGGGTTGCGACAGCATCGACGGCATGGGCGCCTACGACGAAAAGCTGTGGGATTCGCCCGGCTCGGCCTATGGCTGCGCCTGGGATACCGGCCGCGCCGCCGTGCTGCAGCAGCCGGTCAAGAATTCCAACGCGCTGGCGCGCGCCACCTTCCGCATGGGCGAACACGAGTTCTTCGCCGAAGGCGTGGGTTCGCGCGTCGAAGTGGCCAAGCGCTTCTCGCCGAACCAGATCTCTCCGTCCGCCTCGACCTTCGGCCCTGCCTCGTTCTACCCGAGCACCGGCGCAGCCTACAACGACGTCTATAACGCCCTGGTCAAGGTGTTCCCGAGCATCTCGGCCAACTACGGCCTGCCGATCGCCTACCGCTGGCGCTGCATGGAGTGCGGCAACCGCGAGATCGAGACCGAGACCAAGGCCGGCCGCGTGCTGGTCGGCGCCGACGGCCCCCTGAACCTGTTCGGCAAGCAGTACGACTACCGGGTCGGCCTGTCGCGCGCGTTCAGCGAATCGGATTCGACGCTGGGCACCGGCTACAACTACACCCAGGCCCTGGCCAATGTGCTCGGTTCGGGCATCGTCAATCCCTTCCTGCTGCCGGGCCAGACCCAGAGCCAGGCAGCGATCGACGCGATCCGCGCCACCTCGGCCGCGGGCGTGGTGATGTATGGCGGCAAGGTGACGATGACGCAATTCGATGCCGCGATCTCGGGCGAGCTGTTCAAGCTGCCGGCCGGGCCCGTGCTGGCCGCGCTGGGGACCGACCTGCGCCGCGAGGAATACAAGTTCAATGGCGACCGCCGCGCCGCCAATGCGCGACCGGCGATCCTGAACGCGCCGTTCGACGACGTCAATGCCCTCGACAAGGTCAAGCGCGACATCAAGGCCGTCTATGCCGAGGTGCTGGTGCCGGTCACGCAGGCGCTGGAACTGACCTTCGCCATCCGCCGCGACGATTACACGGGCTTCGGCGCGACCACCAATCCGAAGGTGTCGTTCCGCTACCAGCCGATCCCGCAGCTGATGTTCCGCGGCTCGTACAACGAGGGCTTCCGCGCGCCGTCGTTCAACCAGCTGTTCAACGGCGTGACCGAGTCGCCCTATGCCGGCAAGGACCTGGCCGATCCGGCCACCTGTCCGAGCGGCCGCGTCGACACCACGGTCGCCGGCTGCCAGGCGGTCAATCCGAATACGCTCACCGGCGGCAAGCCGACGCTGGGACCGGAAACGGCCAAGCAGGCCAGCCTGGGTGTGGTGTTCGAGCCGACCAGCACCTTCTCGGCCAATGCCGACCTGTGGGAGATCCGCAAGGAAAACACGATCGATTCGTTCAACGTGGCGACCATGGTCGCGAACTACAACCTGTTCCAGGACCAGTTCATCCGCAACGCGGCCGGCGAGCTGGAGTTCATCGACCAGCGCTGGCTCAATGCCGGCGAGCGCATCACGCGCGGCGTCGAAGTCGGCGCCCGCCTGAACGGCAAGTTCAGCACCGGGTCGGTCTGGAGCCTGGGTATCGACGGTTCGCGCCTGCTGGAGAAGAAATCGCGCGCCACCCGTAACGCCGAATTCGGCGAGAGCGAAGTGGGCCGCTTCCTGTTCACCGGCGACCTGGGCCTGAAGTGGAAGCACAGCGCCTATGCCACCTACAAGTACGGCAACTGGAGCGGCATGCTGCAGAACATCTACCGTTCGGGCTATGACGACCAGGTGCTGCCGGGCGTGGCCAGCGGCCGTGTGACGCCGTCGAACTACCAGCGCAAGGTCGACGACTACTCGATCTTCAACCTGTCGGTGAACTACACGGGCTTCCAGAACCTGACCCTGACCGCGGGCGTCAAGAACCTGCTCGACGAGGATCCACCATTAGCGATCACCTACGACAGCAACACCGGCGCCGGCAGCACCTGGGAACCGCGCGTCGCCGATCCACGCGGCCGCTCGTTCACCCTGATGGCGAACTACAAGTTCTTCTGATTGCTCTACACTGAGGGCCCGCGCCATGGAGGTTGTCGTCCTCCCGGCGCGGGCCTTTTTTCATCTGGAGTCTTGCCTCACGCATGAAGATCAGCCGTCGCAGCTTCGGCGCCATCGCCGCCGCCCTGTCCCTTGCCTTGCCCGGTGTTGCCGCAGTGCGTACGCCGTCCCCACGTCCCATGAAAAAACTCATCAAACCGCCGCGCCTGAAGCGAGGCGACGTCGTCGGCCTGATCGCGCCCGGCGGCTACACCACCGACCGCGCCATCGAGAAGGCGGTGCGCAATATCGAAGCGCTGGGTTTCAAGGTCAAGACCGGCGCCTATCTGCGCGAGGTGTTCGGCAATTATGCCGGATCGGTGCAGCAGCGCCTGGCCGACCTGCATGCGATGTTCCTTGACCCGGAAGTGAAAGCGATCTGGCCGATCCGCGGCGGCTCGGGCTGCATCTCGCTGGTCTCGAGCCTCGACTACGACCTCATTCGCCGCCACCCCAAGGTCCTGGTCGGTTATTCCGACATCACGGCGCTGCATCTCGCGATCCTCAAGCAGGCCGGCCTGGTGACCTTCCACGGCCCGGTGGCCTCGTCGACGATGACGCCGTATTCGAGCGAGCACATGATGGCGGTGCTGACCGAGCCACAGGCCAGCTATACGATTCCGATGTCGCAGGAGAACGCGCAGCGCGCCGCGAGCGAGCCGCACTTCGGCGTCCACACCTTCACCCACGGCGTGGCGACCGGCCCGCTCATGGGCGGCAACCTGTCGCTGGTGGCGGCGCTGGCGGGCACGCCGTATGCGGCCGACATCAAGGACAGCATCCTGTTCCTGGAAGAGGTGAACGAAGCGCCATACCGCATCGACCGCTGGATGACCCAGCTCGACCTGGCGGGTGGTTTCAGGAATGCGGCGGCGCTGGTGGTGGGCATCTGCGAGAACTGCGGGCCGGAGCATGAAGACATTTCATTGACGCTGGAGCGCACGCTGGGCCTGCACCTGCATCCCTTGACCATCCCGGCGGTGTCAGGCTATTCGATCGGGCATATCCGCAACCAGTTCACCCTGCCGATGGGGATCCAGGCGCGCATCGACACGAAAGCGCAGATGATCACGCTGCTGGAGTCCGCCGTTACCTGACGCGCCGGCTCATCGTGACCGAGCCGTGCGACTCGCCATCGATGCGGTACAGGTCCGGCACTTCGCCCGTCACGACAAAGCCGGCGCGCTCGTACAGCCGGCGCGCGGCCAGGTTCGCCGACAGCACGTCGAGGTCGACCCATTCGAGCGGCGGCGTGGCGCCGGCCCAGGCCAGTGCGCTCTCCACCAGGGCCATGCCCAGCCCCAGGCGCCGCGCATCGCGGTGCACGCCCATGCCGAGCAGGGTGCGGTGGGTGGCCGCCGGCTCGGGCCGCGCGCGCAGGTCGACGTGGCCGGCGATATTGCCGGCGCCATCGAGCGCGATCCAGACCCGGCGCCAGCCCGGCTGGCCGAAAGGCGTATCGAGAGCGCCGGCGAAGGCGGCCGCGTTCTCGGGCGGGAAGCGCGACAACTCACGCGACTGTGGCTGGAACAGCGGCGTGCCGGCGCTGCCATTGTCCCGCAGGTGGTCGTCGAGGTAGAGGAACAGCTGCGGCAGCCGTTCCGGCTCGAGCGCCACGATGCGCAGGACAGGATCCATCACTGCGCCATCACAGCGCGCGCGCGATCAGGATCTTCTGGATATCGCTCGTGCCTTCATAGATCTGGCACACGCGTACGTCGCGGTAGATGCGCTCGACCGGGAAGTCGGCCACGTAGCCGTAGCCGCCGAACACCTGCATCGCGCTCGACACGACGTTCTCGGCCATCTCGGAAGCGAACAGCTTGGCCATCGCCGCTTCCTTCAGGCAGGGCAGGCCCGCATCCTTCATCGCGGCGGCGTGCAGGATCAGCTGGCGCGCGGCCTCGATCTTCATCGCCATCTCGGCCAGGCGGAACTGCACCGCCTGGTGCTCGAAGATCGGTTTACCAAAGCTCTCGCGCTCCTTCGCGTAGGCGAGCGCCGCCTCGTAGGCCGCGCGCGCCATGCCGACCGATTGCGAGGCGATGCCGATGCGGCCGCCCTCCAGCCCGGACAGGGCGATCTTGTAGCCCATGCCTTCCTCGCCGATCAGGTTCGCCGCCGGGATACGGCAACCGTCGAACACGATCTGCGCCGTGTCCGACGAGTGCTGGCCCATCTTGTGCTCGATGCCGGCCACGATGTAGCCGGGCGTATCGGTCGGCACCCAGAACGCGCTGATGCCCTTCTTGCCGGCCGCCTTGTCGGTGACGGCCATGACGATGGCGACGTCGCCGTATTTGCCGCTGGTGATGAACTGCTTGGTGCCGTTGATGACGTAGCTGTCGCCGTCACGCGTGGCCGTGGTGCGCAGCGCCGCGGCGTCGCTGCCGGTGTGCGGCTCGGTGAGAGCGAAGGCGCCCAGCAGCTCGCCCTGGGCCAGGGGACGCAGCCAGCGCTGCTTCTGTTCCTCGTTCGCGTACATCATGGCGATGCTGCACACGGGGCAGTTGTTGACCGAGATGATGGTCGAGGTGCCGCCGTCGCCGGCCGCGATCTCTTCGAGCACCAGCGCCAGCGACACGTAGTCCAGGCCCGCCCCGCCATACTGCTCCGGCACCGCCACGCCGAAGGCGCCCAGGGCCGCCAGTTCCTTCAGTTCCTCTTTCGGGAAATGGTGTTCGCGGTCCCAGCGCGCGGCGTTGGGGGCCAGGCGTTCCTGCGCAAAGCTGCGCAGGGCGTCGCGGATCATCTGGTGTTCTTCGCTCAGGATCATGGTGTCTCGTGTGTTTTTTATGTGTGTGGATGGCCTACCAGGCGATGGCGGCGCCGTCGTGGTTCAGGAAGCTGCCGTTGGCGCTGGCGTCCACCCGGGCCAGGGTGGCGCGCATATCGCGCACGCTGTGCTCCGGCGTGAGGCTGGCGCCACTGCCGCCCATATCGGTCTGGACCCAGCCCGGATGGAAGGCGACGCAGGTGACGCCTTGCGCGCCATAGGTGATCGACGCATCCTTCAGCACGGAGTTGAGCGCCGCCTTGCTGGCGCGGTACAGCGTGCCCTGGGTATCGGAGCGTTCGCCGATCGATCCCATGCGCGAAGAGACGACCGCCAGCTTGCCGCGGGTGTCGGCCAGCAGGGGCCCGACGACCGGAATCAGGCGCATGCTTGATAACACATTGGTGTGCATGACGGCGTCGAATTCGGGACCGGTCGGGAAGCTGCCGTGGGTCGGGCCATAGACGCCTGCCACCAGCCAGGCGGCGTCGACTTGTTCATCGTCGAGGCGCCAGGCCAGCGCCGCGATCGAATCGGCCACCGTGACGTCGAGCTGATGGGCTTCGGCGCCGAGGTGGACCAGTTCATCGCAGTCTTCCTGCTTGCGCGCGGTGGCGATGACACGCCATCCGTCGGCGCGGTATTGGCGGACCATCTCGTGGCCGATGCCGCGCGAGGCGCCGATGATCAGTGCGGTAGGCATGATGAACTCCCTGTGAACGGTTGAATCCTCAATGTTCGCATGGATCGTTCATCATTGCCGTACGCCGGTCGAGCGGATTACACCAGCTCGACCGCCATCGCGGTGGCTTCGCCGCCGCCGATGCACAGCGAGGCCACGCCGCGCTTGCCGCCGCTGCGCTTGAGCGCGCCGAGCAGGGTGACGATGATGCGCGCGCCGGAAGCGCCGATCGGGTGGCCCAGCGCGCAGGCGCCGCCGTGGACGTTGACCTTGTCGTGAGGGATGTCGAGGTCGCGCATGGCGGCCATCGGCACCGCGGCGAAGGCTTCGTTGATTTCGAACAGGTCGACGTCGGCGGCCGTCCAGCCGGTCTTCTTGAAGAGCTTCTGCATCGCGCCGATCGGGGCGGTGGTGAACAGGTTCGGCTCCTGCGCATGGGTGGCGTGGCCCAGCACGCGCGCGATCGGGGTCAGGCCGAGCTCTTTCGCCTTGGACTCGCGCATCATCACCAGCGCGGCGGCGCCGTCGTTGATCGACGACGACGAGGCGGCGGTGACGGTGCCGTCCTTCTTGAATGCCGGCTTGAGCGACGGGATCTTGTCGACCTTGGCCTTGAGCGGACCTTCGTCCTTGTCGATCACGGTGTCGCCGGCGCGGCCGGTGACGGTGACTGGCGCGATTTCCCAGTCGAAGCCGCCCCCGGTGCTGGCGGCCTGTGCGCGCTTGACCGACGCGATCGCGAACGCGTCCTGCTCCTCGCGCGTGAACTGGTAGGTGGCCACGCACTCTTCGGCGAAGGTGCCCATCGAGCGGCCTTCGCCGGTCTTTTCGTTGCGCGAATAGGCGTCTTCGAGGCCGTCGAGCATCATGTGGTCGAACATCGGCGCGTGGCCGATGCGGTAGCCGCCGCGCGCCTTCGGGATCAGATAGGGCGCGCCCGTCATCGACTCCATGCCGCCGGCGACCACGATGTCGGCGCTGCCGGCCACCAGCTGGTCGTGGGCGAAGATGGCGGCCTGCATCGCCGAACCGCACATCTTGGACAGCGTGACGGCGCCGGTCGACAGCGGCAGGCCGGCCTTGATCAGCGCCTGGCGCGCCGGGGCCTGGCCCTGGCCGGCCATCAGGCAGTTGCCGAAGTAGACGTGTTCGACCGCGTCAGGCGCGACGCCGGCGCGCTCGACGGCCGCCTTGATCGCCACCGCGCCGAGGTCGCTCGCGGTCTTGGAAGAAAAATCGCCCATGAAGGCGCCCATCGGGGTGCGCGCCGCGCCGACGATAACGACTGGATCATTCATTGTGTGTTGCTCCATGTAAGTAGTTCGTCATTGCTGCCACTGGCAGCAATGACTCCCCGCGCAGGCGGGGCCCCAAGTTTTACATCGTTTCACCAAACAGCTCGCGGCCGATCAGCATGCGACGGATTTCGCTGGTGCCGGCGCCGATCTCGTACAGCTTGGCGTCGCGCCACAGGCGGCCCACCGGGTATTCATTGATGTAGCCGTTGCCGCCCAGGGCCTGGATCGCTTCGCCCGCCATCCAGGTGGCCTTTTCGGCGCTGTACAGGATGGCGCCGGCGGCGTCCTTGCGCAGGGCGCGTACTTGTTCCGGCTTCGTCGCGCGGTCGCAGGCCTGGCCCACGGCGTACACATAGGCGCGGCAAGCCATCATGGTCGAATACATGTCGGCGATCTTGCCCTGCATCAGCTGGAATTCACCGATCGCCTGGCCGAACTGCTTGCGGTCGTGGATATACGGCACCACGACGTCCATGCAGGCCGCCATGATGCCCAGCGGGCCGCCGGACAGCACGGTGCGCTCGAAGTCCAGGCCCGACATCAGGACGTTGACGCCCTTGCCGACGCCGCCCAGCACGTTTTCCACAGGCACTTCGCAATCCTGGAACACCAGCTCGCCGGTGTGCGAGCCGCGCATGCCCAGCTTGTCCAGTTTTTGCGCGACCGAGAATCCCTTGAAACCTTTTTCGATCAGGAAGGCGGTCATGCCGCGCGGGCCCGCCTCGAGGTCGGTCTTGGCGTACACCACCAGGGTGTCGGCGTCCGGACCGTTGGTGATCCACATCTTGCTGCCGTTCAGCACGTAGCGATCGCCCTTGAGGTCGGCGCGCAGCTTCATGCTGACCACGTCGGAGCCGGCGTTGGGCTCGGACATCGCCAGTGCACCGACGTGCTCGCCCGAGATCAGCTTGGGCAGGTATTTGCGCTTCTGTTCCTCGTTGCCGTTGCGCTTGATCTGGTTGACGCACAGGTTCGAGTGGGCGCCGTAGGACAGGCCGACCGAAGCCGAGGCGCGCGAGATTTCTTCCATGGCCACGATGTGGGCCAGGTAACCCATATTGGCGCCGCCGTATTCCTCGCCGACGGTAATGCCAAGCAGGCCCAGTTCGCCCATCTTCTTCCACAAGTCCATCGGAAACTGGTCGCTGCGGTCGATCTCGGCAGCGCGCGGGGCGATTTCGCTCGCCGCGAATTGTTGGACTGCTTCGCGCAGCGCGGCGATGTCTTCGCCATGGTCAAAGGTCAAGCCTGGGAGATGCAGCATGTCGTCCTCACGGTGAACGGTGGTTGGGCAGAGTGGGCAGCCAGTGAACGAATATGATACTCGCCTGTTACGTTAACGTAAACGTAAAGTGAAGTCGTCGTAGGCGGCTTCCCCGGCCCACGACACGCTTGCCACATCGGGACAAGGTTCGCGCTGATGAAAATGACAATAAAACTGCGACGCCGAGAATCAACATCTGTTTATTGGACAGAGAAAGAATTGCGGTTTTACGTTATTTGAAACGCATAAAAATGATTTGCCGGGCCGGTTTATGATACATGTTGTATTTGCATCATAAGACGCCCGGGAACTCGTCTTTATTGTTATCCTCAAACCATGCATCGCCGCGTTATCGGCAGGAATGAAAAATAATGATTTTTCCGATGGCAATATATTGATTGCTTATACGGTTTGCTGATCACTTTGCCTGACCCGGACAAGATACGGTCAGCAGGCAAGTCCGGTGCGTGGCACCCAGAAACGGGAGGAGTAGCGGGAAGGAGGTCGAGGAAATTCTGTCGCGTATAAAGATCTGATGGCTGCCAAACATAGCTGGAGACAAATCATGAAAACGCTGATACTTGTACTATTGCTGTCAACGATTGCCCCTTTTGCGTTCGCCAATACGGCGTATTATGAATTAAAGGTTTGGCAGAGCAATAATCAGAATCTCAAAAGCGTCGGAAAGTACGAGACATTGGGGCAATGCCGGACGGCGCTGGCCGAGTTCCGGAAGGCCAATTCGGGATGGACGGGGGGATGCTTCAATATTTAGCCCGCGATATCATTCCGGTCCCCGTAACAAGGACCTGATACAAGGCATGCATCCAATCCGCACGGCGCTCGTCGCCATTGCGGATTGAATTTCTTCGTTCTTCGACAGCCGATGCGGCGACCGCGGCTGACCGGCTGGATCACGCCATGTCGCGCGCCGTCTCGTCCTCGCTCAGCAGGCGACGGCATTCTTCCTCATGGGCCGAAATCTCTTCCAGCGCCATTTCGATATCGGCGCGCTGCTGCTCCAGGGTCAGGCGCTGCTGGGCCAGCACGCCCAGGAAGCGGTTGATCTGGGCCACGGTGTCCCGCGGCGACTCATACATGTCGACGATGCTCTTAATTTCGGACAAGGTCAGGCCGAGGCGCTTACCGCGCAGGGTCAGCTTCAGGCGGGTACGGTCGCGCGGGGTGTACACGCGGTTGCGTCCGCCCACGCCCTCGCGCTTGGGGCTGAGCAGGCCCTGGTCTTCATAAAAACGGATCGCCCTTGCGGTGATGTCGAATTCGCGAGCCAGTTCGGCGATGGTATAGGTAGTGGGCATGAGTTTCGGGCGGTTGGGAAACGTTCGCGGCTATCGCTTAGAATCGAAAAATGATACTGTGATTGCCGTTTACGTTAACTGTCAGTTTCGCCACATTGTAGCGCGGTCCACTGACCCGGAAAACGAAAGATTGCCATGAATGCCCTCGAAGCCCAGCTGGATTATCCATTTGGCGACACCATCCCCGCTTCCGGCGCCGTGCACGAGGTCATGCCGGGGCTGCGCTGGGCGCGCATGCCCCTGCCGTTCGCGCTGGACCATATCAATGTGTGGCTGCTGAACGACGTTTTCGACGAGCGGCGCGGCTGGAGCCTGGTCGATACCGGCGCCGGCACCGACGCCACCCGCGCCGCTTGGGAACAGGTTCTGGAGCAAGGCCTGGACGGCCAACCACTGGTGCGCGTGATCGCGACGCATTGCCATCCCGACCACGTCGGCCTGTCCGGCTGGCTGAGCGCGCGCTTCGGGGCGCCGTTCTGGACCACCACCGGCGAGTTCGGCTTCATGCGCATGATGGCGGCGGCGCTGCCCGGCGTGGACGGGCCGTCGGCCATTCCCCATTTCGAACGCCACGGTCTGGTCGATGCGGCGATGCTGGACCAGATGCGCAGCCGCCGCAATTACTATCCGTCGCTGGTGCCGTCGGTACCGGAAGCCTATACCCGGCTGCAGGATGGCCAGCTCGTCACGATCGGCGGCCAGGCCTGGCGCGTGATCACCGGCTTCGGCCACTCGCCGGAACACGCCTCGCTCTACTGTGAGGCGCTGAACGTGCTGCTCTCGGGCGATATGGTGTTGCCGCGCATCTCGACCAATGTCTCGGTATTCGCGGTCGAGCCCGAGGGCAATCCGCTCCAGCTCTACCTCGATTCGCTGTCGAAGTTCGCCGACCTGCCCGAGGACGTGCTGGTGCTGCCGTCGCACGGCAAGCCCTTCCGCGGCCTGCATACCCGCATCGCCCAGTTGCGCGACCACCATGTGGCGCGCCTGGCCGAGGTGATCGCGGCCTGCGTCACGCCACGCTCGGCGACCGACATCGTGCCGATCATGTTCCGGCGGCCGCTCGACGCCCACCAGCTCAGCTTTGCGCTGGGCGAGGCGCTGGCCCACTTGCACAAGCTATGGCGTGACGGAAGTTTGCGCCGGGAAATCGCTGACGATGGCGTCGTGAGATTTCAACAAATCTAACATTTCATTTGTAACCACTCGATACAATTTTTTTGGTACGTGTATTCCAGTCGTCTTGTCTAAGTAATGGTGCGTACACTTATTCATTTCGAATAATAGAATATTTTGTAAAAATCCTACTTCGGCGTATTGCTGTTGGGTATTAGTTGCACTGAGCGTAAAAACTCTTAAAAAACCACATCATTGTTACATTTTAGTTGTATGATTTGGACCTTTGGCTTCTCATCCATACGGGAGAAGAAGCCGCCCGTACAGTCTCAATAAACCCAGTATCACGATGAATTCAACGAATGAACGGGAGAGCTTCAGTGAGCGACTGCAGCAGGCCCTGAAGAACGCACACTACTCGCCCGACAGCCCCACCCGCCTCGCCCGAGAATTTAACATCCGCTTCGAAGGCCGTCCGATCACGGTCCACGCGGCCCGCAAATGGCTGGTAGGCGAAGCCATTCCTACCCAGGAAAAACTGCGCATGATCGCCCAGTGGCTGGGCGTGCCGGCCGACTGGCTGCGCTTCGGCGGCGCCGAGCAGGCCGCCAGCCTTGACGCCGCCAACGGTGGCGGCGCCCGCTTCGAATCGGCCGACGTCAAGCTGATCGCCGACCTGCAGCGCCTGGATGAACACCACCGCCAGCTGGCGCGCGAGTTCATTCGCATGCTGGTGCGCATGAACCACCAGAAAGCGGAAGCGAAGTAAGTCGTCTTTTCTCGCGGCTTGCACTTTTCGTCATGCCGGGCCGCACAAACGGCCGCAGCTGGGTCATAATCTGTTCAGGTGGCAGCATGTCCGCCACCGCCTCAGGTCCACCCAGGAGCAGCTGCCGCATGCGAAACAACTACGCCAATACCGCCCAGCTCAAGGATTTGATGACGGCGCCGCCCATGACGGCAGCGCGTCATGCCGAGGTCATGCGAGAACGCAATGCCCGGCGACGAATGCTTGAAGAGGCGCGCGAGTTGAAGAAGTCCGAAGACAAGCAGTACGACGACAAACGCTGAACGCGTGCGCCGGCAGGACGCTGGCGGCGCCGTTCAGGCGTCTTGTTCGCCCTTCATGCCGCCCCAGCGGGCGGCCTGGGCATTCTCTATCCCTAATAAATCCACGACACGGTCCACCGTGTGCTCGACCATGTCCGCAATCGTCGCCGGCCGGTGATAGAAGCTTGGCAGGGGAGGGAAGATGATGCCGCCCATTTCGGTCACGGCCGTCATATTGCGCAAGTGGGCCAGGTTGAAGGGCGTTTCGCGCACCATCAGGATCAGGCGCCGGCGTTCCTTCAGGACCACATCGGCCGCGCGTGTCACAAGGTTGTCAGAAAAACCATGGGCGACCGCTGCCAGCGTTTTCATCGAACAGGGGGCGATCACCATGCCGTCGGCTTGGTACGAGCCGCTGGCGATCGAGGCGCCGACGTCGCGGTTGCGGTGGACGACGTGGGCCAGTGCCTCGACGTCGCGTCGCTGCAGGCCGAGTTCCTGGTGCAGGGTGAGGGAGGCGGCGTCGGAAACGACCAGGTGGGACTCGATGTCCGGGGTGCCGTGCAGCCGCCGCAGCAGCTGCACGCCATAGACCGCGCCGGTCGCGCCGGTGATGGCGACGATGATCCGGCGGCGGTCGCCACCGCGCGGGCGATCAGCCATCCGATCAGTCGTTTTTCAGCAGGGTCTGCAGTTCGCCGGATTCGTACATCTCGTTCATGATGTCGGTGCCGCCGATGAACTCGCCCTTCACGTACAGCTGTGGAATGGTCGGCCAGTTCGAGTAGTCCTTGATGCCCTGACGCACTTCGGCGTCGTCCAGCACATTGACGGTGGCAACGTTGTCAACGCCGCAGGCTTTCAGGATCTGGATGGCGCGGCCCGAGAAGCCGCACTGCGGGAACTGGGCGGTGCCCTTCATGAACAGCACGACCGGGGTGGAGGTCACGGTTTCTTTGATCCAGGTTTGCACGTCGCTCATTTGATTCTGCCTTTGAAGAAAAGGAATAAGTAGATGGCGACATTCTATAACGACTTGGCCGACGAAGTTGGCCAAGTCGCCCCCACGCAGGTGGGGGACCAAGTTCGCCATCCGTCGACCACTGGTGGTCTGCGGTATCATCGACCGGTTCAAGATTATCCACAAACACGATGAAGACGTTTGCTACCTTGCCCCCAGTGGCCATGTGGGCGTTCGCGGCCGTGCTCGGTCTGCCCGCCTTGTTCGATATCGCCAGCGCCCTCTCGCGTGGCTGGTTCGCCGGCATCTTCTTCGCACTAGGGCCCCTGATGATGGCGCTGTACCTGGCCTGGTGCGCATTGCAGCGCAGGGCCGGCCGCACGGCGCTGCTGGAGTCGCCGCGCGTGACCCTGATCGGCTACATCTGCTTCGGCGCCTTCGTCGGCAGCTTCCTGGTGAAGATCATGAGCCAGGGTTCGACCCTGAGACTGCCTGGAATATGACGGTATGCAGCCGGCATTGCGGTATGATCGCCCGGTTTGTCATTCGATTATTGGAGTAGAGATGCAGCAACCCCGCCCGCGCGTACCATCGCCGAACATGAATTTCGTGATCGCCGCCCTGCTGGGCATTCCCGGCTTGCTGAACATCTATGGCGGCATCACGCGCTCCAGCGTGGGCGACATCCTGTCCGGCGTGGCGGCCCTGGTGTACGCCGCGCTGCTGGTGCGCGACGCCGTGCACATCAAGAAGACCGGCCTGCCGGCCATCCCGCAGGCGCGCATGCTGCTGATCGGCTTCGGCTGCCTGACGGTCTACCTGATCGGCATGTTCATGAAGCACAGCGGATAAACGTTTTTCCCAGGCAGATCGACACGGAGCGGCCAACGTAGCGGCCGTAAGGCGGCACTTCCAGATAACCGTGCCGTGCATAAAAGCCGACCGCGCGCACGTTCACGCGCCGCGTCGACAGCGACAGGCGATGGTAGCCGCAGTCAGCGGCATGCCGTTCCAGCTCGGCCAGGATAGCCGCGCCGGCCCCGCTGCCGGGACGCGCATACATCCGCTTGATTTCACCCACCTCCCGTTCGAGCGGACGCAGGGCGCCGCAGCCGACCGCGGCGCCCTGCGCGTCATAGGCGATCACGAAGACCGCGCCGGCCCCGCGGCAATCCTGCGGTTCGAACGACGAGGCGCCGCTGTCGCCCGTGATCGCGGCCAGCGCCGCGTCGAGTTCCGCGACCAGCCGCCGCGCATCGGGACTGTCCGGATCGGCGCAGGCCAGCCTCAGCATCTGCCTGGAACCTGTCAAGGCAGGTTCTTATTTCGCGCGCAGCTTGGCGAAGGCGTCGGCCATCGCATTGCTGGATTGCGGCGCCGAACGTTCCTGGCGCCCGTGATGGGCCACGCGCCTGGCGTCCGTGCGGTCGCCGCGCTGTTCCGGCCGCGAACCCGCCTGCGGCGCGCCGTCCGCCAGGCGCATGGTCAGCGCGATGCGCTTGCGTTTGGGGTCCACTTCGAGCACCTTGACCTTGACCACCTGGCCGGCCTTGACCACCGTGTGCGGATCCTTCACGAAGGTGTTCGACAGCGCCGAGATGTGGACCAGCCCATCCTGGTGCACGCCGATGTCGACAAAAGCGCCGAAGGCCGCGACGTTGGTCACGACGCCTTCCAGGATCATGTCCGGACGCAGGTCCGAGATCTCTTCCACGCCTTCCTTGAAGGTGGCGGTGGTGAATTCCGGACGCGGGTCACGGCCCGGCTTTTCCAGTTCCTTCAGGATGTCGCTGACGGTCGGCACGCCGAATTTCTCGTCCGCGTACTTCGACGGAGACAGAGCTTTGAGCAAGTGGCCGTCGCCGATCAGCGATTTGACGTCGCGTTTCACGTCCGCCAGGATCTTCTCGACCACCGGATACGATTCCGGGTGCACCGCCGATGCGTCCAGCGGATTGGCGCCGTTCACCACGCGCAAAAAGCCGGCCGCCTGCTCGAAGGTCTTGTCGCCCAGGCGGGGAACCTTCTTCAGCGCCGCGCGCGAGGCGAAGGCGCCGTTGGCGTCGCGGTAGGCCACGATGCCCTGGGCCACCGTGTTCGACAGGCCCGAGACCCGCGCCAGCAGCGGCGCCGAGGCGGTGTTCACGTCCACGCCCACTGCATTCACGCAATCCTCGACCACCGCGTCGAGCGAGCGCGCGAGCTGGGTCTGCGAGACGTCGTGCTGGTACTGGCCGACGCCGATCGACTTCGGATCGATCTTGACCAGTTCGGCCAGCGGATCCTGCAGGCGGCGCGCGATCGAGACCGCGCCGCGTAGCGACACGTCCATGTCGGGCAGTTCGCGCGAAGCGAACTCCGAGGCCGAATAGACCGAGGCGCCTGCCTCGGACACCACGATCTTGGTCAGCTTGAGTTCCTGGTTCTGCTTGATCAGGTCTTGCGCCAGCTTGTCGGTCTCGCGCGAGCCGGTGCCGTTGCCGATCGAGATCAGCGACACATTGTGCTTCGCCGCCAGCTGGCCCAGCGTGTGCAGCGCGCCATGCCAGTCGTTGCGCGGCTGGTGCGGATAGACGGTGGCGGTATCGACCACCTTGCCGGTGGCGTCGACCACGGCGACCTTGACGCCGGTGCGCAGGCCCGGATCCAGGCCCATGGTGGCGCGCTGGCCGGCCGGCGCCGCCAGCAGCAGGGCTTTCAGGTTGCGCGCGAAGACGCCGATCGCGTCCTGCTCCGCCTTGTCGCGCAGGGCGCCCATCAACTCGGTATCGAGGTGCATGAAGCTTTTCACGCGCCAGGTCCAGCGCGCGGTGTCCTGCAGCCACTTGTCGGCCAGGCGGCCCTGCGCCTTGATGCCGAAGCGCGCCGCGATGCGGCCCTCGCACGGGTTCAGCGGCGCATCCCACTTCGGCTTCTCGGGTTCCGAATCCAGGCGCAGGGAGACGTCCAGCACGCCCTCGCGGCGGCCGCGCAGCAGGGCCAGCGCGCGGTGCGACGGCACCGCGCCCAGGGGCTCGTTGTAGTCGAAGTAGTCGGCGAATTTTTCGCCTTCGTCTTCCTTGCCGGCGACGACCTTCGATTCGACCACGCCATGCTCCTGCACGTATTCGCGCAGCGATTGCAGCAGCTCGGCGTCTTCGGCGAAACGCTCCATCAGGATCTGGCGCGCGCCGTCCAGGGCCGCCTTGGTGTCCGCCACGCCGGGATTGGCGCCGCCGTCGGCATTGGTGAATGCCTCGCGCAGGTAGCCGCTCGCGACGTCTTCCGGATTCAGGGTCGGGTCGGCCAGCAGGGTCTCCGCCAGCGGCGCCAGGCCGGCCTCGATCGCGATCTGGGCCTTGGTGCGGCGCTTCTGCTTGTAGGGCAGGTACAGGTCTTCGAGGCGGGTCTTGTCTTCCGCCAGGGCGATGGCCTGCAACAGCGCGGGCGTCATCTTGTTCTGTTCCGTGATCGACGCAATGACCGCGGCGCGCCGGTCTTCGAGTTCGCGCAGGTAGCGCAGGCGTTCTTCGAGCAGGCGCAGCTGGATGTCGTCGAGGCCGCCCGTGGCTTCCTTGCGGTAGCGGGCGATGAAGGGCACGGTGGCGCCTTCGTCGAGCAAGGCGATGGCGGCGGCCACCTGGGCCGGGCGGGCGGCGAGTTCTTGGGCGAGGCGTTGTTCGATGGAGGGCAGCATGTGAATCGTTGTATCGAAGATCAAGCGGCCAATGATACGCCCTCATCGACGATGCGCCAGTCTTGACAGCGTGTCGCGGACATGAGAGAACAACCGGTTGACGAGAAAGCGTGCGCAGTGCGCACGGATGAGATTTGTCCGCTACGTGCGATTCCGAACAAAACGGAAGTGTTCGTATGCGAGATAATGCCGTTTATTGCCTTTTTTGATACGAAGCCACGAGACCCAATGACCACAGTCGATTATCTTCGCGAGAAAGCCAGCGACGCACCACCGGTCCGCGCTCCGGCACGTTCCCCGGCCCTTCCGGCGCCGGTGGTGAGCTGGCTGCAACGGGTCGAAGCCGCGGCCCATCCCCAGCCGAAGCTGACCGACGAAGTCGTCGACCCCAAGGCCGCGCAGTACAAATTCGTCTACGTCATGGCGCCCACCAGCGGCGGCCGCCACGTCGCGCTGTGCCTGTGCAAGGCGCGCCTGCGTCCGAACGGCGACGTGGCCGCGGCCAGCCCGGTCAGCGAAGTGTTCTCGCTGCTGTCGGCGCCGCCCGCCTATCTCGAAGGCGACGACGTCGACCTGGTGCGCTTCTTCATCGCCATGCGCAGTGGGTCGGCCCAGGGCACCAGCGCCACCGAACCCAAGGGCAAGGTGGGCGCGATCCTGCTGCAGATGCTGCTCGATCAGGGCAAGCTGCTGTGGGCGAACTCGTGGTCCGACATGGCCAGCGGCCTTGTCTATCCATTGCAGGGCGGGCCGACCCGCCTGGCCAGCCTGGCCTGGCGCGACGAAGGCCGCGTGTCCAAGCTCGGATGGTCGGTGGAGCCGGTCGGCGGCGCCGCCACCCACAGCGCGGCCGACCAGATCGACTACATGCTGCCGACCGACCCGCCGTGGTACATCGACAACCTGTCCTGCGGGCCGCTCGAACTCAATCGCGGCGGCATCGACATCTCGCTGGCCGAACTGCAGGCCCTGGTGGCGCAAGCCCCGGCCCTGACCGGCACCGACAAGAAGCGCGTCTCGCAACTGCTGCTGGCCCACGGCCTGCAGGGGCTGATGCCATTGCCGCAGCCGCTCACGCAGCGCCTGCGCAACGACGTCAAGCCGATCCCGCACCTGCTGCTCGATGCCGTGCAGCTCGCCGACGGCAACGTCACGCGCTGGCAGGACTTCGCCGTGCTGGCCTTCGACTACGATGGCCAGCGCGTCTCGTTCGACCCGTCGCAGCGCGTGGTGCGCCAGATCGGCGACCTCACCGAGATCATCGAACGCGACCCGAAGGCCGAGAGCGACGCCCTCGACAAACTGGGCGAGATCGGTTTCCGCAAGCCGGCCACCGCCCCGTTCAACGCCATGGCCGGCGCGCTGCAGCTCGAAAGCCAGGCGCACTGGCTGCGCTTTGCCGAGAACGACGTCGACGCGCTGTCCGACGCCGGCTGGCACCTGCAGAAATCGAACAAGTACCGGTATGACGTCGTGCCGGTCGAAGACTGGTATGCCGACATCGATGAGCCGGCCGAAGCAGGCAATGCCTGGTTCGAGCTGGAGCTGGGCATCGTGGTGGCGAAGAAGCGCGTGCCGCTGCTGCCGGTGCTGGTGCAGCTGATCCGCAGCGCGCCGCTCGAATTCGATCCAAGCGTGCTGGCCGCCCATCTGGAGGCCGACCAGATGCTGGCCGTGCTGCCTGACGGCGTGCGCGTGGCGCTGCCGTGGGGCCGTCTCAAGCCGATCCTCGCCACCCTGGGCGAGCTGTACTTCAACGACAAGATCAAGGGCAAGCTGCGCCTGTCCACGCTCGACGCGGCGCGCCTGGAAGAGTTGGCGCGCGGCGTCGAGCTGCGCTGGACCGGCGGCGAGCGCCTGCGCGAGACCGGCCGCAAGCTGAGCCAGTTCGGCGCGGTCAAGAAGGTCGACGCGCCTGCCGGCTTGCAGGCCACCTTGCGTGACTACCAGCTCGACGGCCTGTCGTGGATGCAGTTCCTGCGCGAGTACGACCTGGGCGGCATCCTGGCCGACGATATGGGTCTCGGCAAGACGGTGCAGACGCTGGCCCACATCCTCACCGAGAAGGAAGCCGGCCGCCTCACCAGCCCGGCCCTGGTGATCGCCCCGACCAGCCTGATGGCCAACTGGTTCGACGAAGCCGCGCGCTTCGCGCCGAGCCTCAAGGTGCTGCTCCTGCAGGGCAAGGAGCGCATGGACTTGTTCGACCAGATCGACGGCGCCGACATCGTCCTGACCACCTATGCGCTGCTGCCGCGCGACGAGGAAGAACTGCGCAAGCACCACTACCACCTGGTGATCCTGGACGAATCGCACTACATCAAGAACACCCGCTCCAAGGCGGCGCAGACAGCCGGCTCGCTCGACGCCCGCCATCGCCTGTGCCTGTCGGGCACGCCGCTCGAGAACCACCTGGGCGAACTGTGGTCGCAGTTTCACTTCCTGCTCCCGGGCCTGCTGGGCGACGAGAAGACCTTCAACACGCAGTTCCGCCATCCGATCGAACGCCAGGACGACCCGGTGCGCCGCACCCTGCTGAACCGCCGCATCCGTCCTTTCCTGCTGCGCCGCACGAAAGACCACGTGGCCAAGGAGCTGCCGGAAAAAACCGAGATGGTGCGCCGCATCGAGCTGTCCGGCCCGCAGCGCGACCTGTACGAGACCGTGCGCCTGGCGATGGACAAGAAGGTGCGCGACGAGATCGACCGCAAGGGCGTGGCGCGCAGCCAGATCGTCATCCTCGAGGCGCTGCTCAAGCTGCGCCAGGTCTGCTGCGATCCGCGCCTGGTGAAGGCGATGCCGTCGAAGAAGAACACGGCGGCGGTGTCGGCCAAGCTGACGGACCTGATGCAGATGGTCGAAGACCTGCTGGGCGAGGGCCGCAAGATCCTGGTGTTCTCGCAGTTCACCAGCATGCTCGGCCTGATCGAGGAAGAACTCGACGCGCGCAACATCCGCTACGCGATCCTCACCGGCGAGACGCGCGACCGCTCGGCCCAGGTGGCGGCCTTCCAGCAGGGCGCGGTGCCGATCTTCCTGATCAGCCTGAAAGCCGGCGGCGTGGGCCTGAACCTGACCGCGGCCGACACCGTGATCCACTACGACCCGTGGTGGAACCCGGCGGCAGAAAACCAGGCGACCGACCGCGCCTGGCGCATCGGGCAGGACAAGCCGGTGTTCGTGTACAAGCTGATCGCGAAAGGCACGCTGGAAGAAAAAATCCAGCTGCTGCAGCAGAAGAAGTCCGAACTGGCGCAGTCGATCCTGTCCGAAGGCGAATCGCAGAAGATGGCGCTGACGCAGGAAGACCTGCAGGCGATCTTCGCGCCGCTGGACGATTGATCCGGCTTGGCAGCGCCCAGGTGGGACAGCGCGAGCTTCGTGGCGCATGTCCTCCGCCAGGCGCAACGCGTTCGCTGCCGCCAGCCGGTGTTGGCGCCATGATCAGTACCCGGTGATCCCGTTCGACCGGCTCCTGGCGCAAGCGCGGCGCCTCGACCGCATCCGACACCCCGCCCGCCTCGACCACCCCGCCCGCAATGGCGCGCACGGCGCCTTCGAACTGGAGAAACTGAAGCTGTCGGCGCTGGCCATCGCGCGCGCTCGCCTGAGCGCCGGCGTGGTGGATGAAAAAAGGGCCGCATGCGGCCCTTGGATCATTTATAGAAGGCTTCGACCTTGCCCTTGAGTTTGATGAGCATCGGCTTGCCCTTGCGGTCGAGGGTCTTGCCGGCGGCGACCTTGATCCAGCCTTCGCTGAGGCAATATTCTTCGACGTCATGGCGATCCTTGTCGTTGAAGCGAATGCCGATCTCGCGCTGGAACACGTCACGGTTGTGGAAAGGGCTGCTCGGGTCGATCGACAGCCGGTCTGGAAGCGGGGGGAGGGTTGCGGTATCGTTCATGGTGCGCGAATTATCCCTCAACTCCCCATCTGCGTGGCGCATTTGTTTGTATCCCGCTTGAGCTGGCGCCTGGTGCTCAATAACCGTTCGAGCAGATCATGAAATGATCTTGGCGATATAGTTCACAACTATTGTCCCACAGCTATATACTTCGTGGTAATCCTCGAATACTTGCTAGTTGGTTAAGAAAGATCCCGATCATGTCCAGCCCCGATACCGCCGTCCAGTCATCCGTCTTGGGTAGCCAAGACGACGAGGCCTTGCCGGCGCGGCAGTTCCGCGCGATCGCTGAACTGGGCGGCGACGTGGCCTTCGCCATCGCGCTGCCGGTGCGCCGCCTCGTGTATCTCAGCCCCGCCTTCGGCGCGCTGAGCGGCTTCGACCGCGAGGCGCTGCAGTGTGCGCTCGACGGCGACGGTGTCTCGCCCCTGGCGCCGCTCGCGGCCTGGCTGCGCGAGGCGGCCAGCGGCGAGTCCGGCGCGCGCAGCCAGCGCGAATTCGACCTGTTCGACGCCGAAGGCCGGCCGCTGGCGCTGGAAGGACTGGCCACGGTGCAGGCCGACCCTGCCCCGACCCTGGTCGGCCTGCTGCGCGACCTGTCGGCGCGGCGCGCCCATCAAAGCGAGCAGAAACGCTTTGCCAGCATGCTCAACCACGAGTTCCGCACGCCGCTGGCCACCATCGACGGCGCGATCCAGCGCCTGGAAGCGACCTCGAACCACGCCGACGAGCCCACTCGTACGCGCTATCGCAAGATCGGCGCCGCGGTCGACCGCCTGATCGCGATGCTCGACGAATACCTGTCGCCGGACCGCATGGCAGCGCTCGGCCGCGCGCGCCAGCCGAACACGATCACCGTGCGCGACCTTGTCGAGAGCGGCGCCACCCAGATCCGCGCGGCCGGACGCGAAGCCGCGCTGCGGCTGGAGGAACTGCCACTGACCCTGCGCGGGGAGCCGGAAGGCCTGCGGCTGGCGCTGAAGGTCCTGATCGACAATGCGCTGGCGTTTTCGCCGCCGTCGGCGCCCGTGATCCTGCGTGCGCGACGCAGCGGCGGCGGGGTCGAGCTGGCGGTGATCGACGGCGGCGCCGGCGTGCCGCCGGAAGACGTGGCGCGGGTCTTCGACAAGGGCTACCGCGGCCGCAACGCCGCCGGCCTGGCCGGCAGCGGCCTCGGTCTGTACATGGCGCGTTCGATCGTCGAGGTGCATGGCGGTGTGCTGAGCCTGGCGGCGGGAGCGGAAGGTGCGGGAGCCGAATTCCGCCTGTGGATGCCCTCATTAAGCTTGTAGAGAAACAACTCCTTGCTTCATACAGGCTCAGCAACGATAATCGGACCGCAACCCGGCAAGGATAACGCTACCATTGGTATCATTGTCGGGTTAAAGAACACTATGGCCAAGGAATGACGCAGATACTGATTGTTGAAGACAATGGCGAATACGCCGACGACATGGCCGAGTTCCTGAAGGAGCTCGACCATGAAGTGACGATCGCCAGGACCGCCAGCGAAATGTGGGCGGCGCTGACGCGCACCCCGGCCGCGGTGGTCGTGCTCGACCTTGGCTTGCCGGACGAGGACGGTTTCAACGTGATTCCGCGCATGCGCCAGCTGTACCCCGAGATCGGCCTGCTGGTGCTGACGGGGCGGGTGGCGTTCGACCACCGCATCCTGGGCCTGCGCCTGGGCGCCGACCATTATTTGACCAAGCCGATCAAGTTCCCCGAACTGGCGGCCCACATCGAAGCCTTGGACCGCCGCGTGCGTCCGCCCGATCCGGCCCCGACCCCGAGCAAGTGGACCCTGCGCGTGAGCGCGCGCCAGCTCGAGCTGATGGGCAAGGTGATCGACCTGACCGAAAAAGAGTGCAACTTCCTGCACCTGTTGACGATCAACACCCGTCCGGTGCCGCGCCACGTGATCGTGGCCGGCATGGGCGGCGAAGATCCGGACGCCAGCCGCCGGGTCGACATGCTGGTCTACCGCCTGCGCAAGAAAGCCCGTTCCGGCCTCGGCCAGGATCTCCCCCTGCGCAGCGCCTACGGCGAAGGCTACAGCCTCTCCGCCGGCTTCACCCTCTCCTGACCAGGCCAGGGTCGGCGTAGAATTATTGGCCAATAGCCACGCGGACAATTAGGGTCAGCGTAGAATTATTGGCCAATTTCTTTGGCAATCTTGCTGTTTTTTCTCAGTTTTATTCAAAATTGCTTGGCCGTGATTGCTCCAGGCTTGTGTGCTCAATAAATGGGGACAGAGTCAGCGCATTTTTGCCGCAGCTTGCGATTAATTAGGGACAGAGTCGATTTCTATTGTAGAATCGTGTGCTCAACATTTGAGCAGACGCCATGGCACGCCAACCCCGACTCATCGTTCCCGAGCAACCGCACCACGTCATCCAGCGCGGCAATAACCGCCAGGTGATCTTTCGCGAAGAGGCCGACTACCAGCGCTTCCTAGTGTGGCTCAAGGAAGGCGCCAAGTTCTACGACGTGGCGATCCACTCCTACGTCCTGATGCCGAACCACCTGCACTTGCTGGCCACGCCCGGTGATGCCAACGGCCTGGCGCTGATGATGCAGAAGGTGGGCCGGCTCTACGTTCCCTGGTTCAATCACAAGTACGAGCGCAGCGGCGGCCTGTTCGAAGGGCGTTTCCGCACCTCGCTGATCGATTCGGACCGCTATTTCATGACCTGCAGCCGCTATATCGAGCTCAATCCGGTGCGCGCACAGCTCACGGTGGCGCCGGAGAACTATCCCTGGTCCAGCTATGCCCACCACGCCGGCATTCGCACCGACACCCTGGTCGCCGATCACCCGCTGTTCTGGGCACTGGGCAATACGCCGTTCCAGCGCGAGGCGGCCTATATCGACATGGTCCGGCAAGGCCTCAGCACCGAAGAGGTCGATTTCATCACGATCGCGATCCTCAAGAACCAGCCCCTCGGCTCGCTCACATTCAAGGCCGAACTCGAGCAAAAAACGCAACGCCAGATCTTGCCGGCGAAGCGTGGCCGCCCCTTCAATCCGCCCCTGCCGCCGCTCCCTGCAGCCTGAAGCGCGCAATTCCTGACACAACGGCACGGTTATTCGTGCCGTTTCTTTTGTCAAAAACTCTGCAACATCAATGACTTGGCATCGCATTAACTGATATCGAACAGCTGCGATTGACTCTGTCCCCAATTAATCGCCAAGGCAAAAAGTTGTCAAACAATTCGACTCTGACCCTAATTATTCTTGTTGACGTGGCGTTTTGCAGTGCACTATTCTCGGCGTTCGACCCCCGAAAAGTTGTGGAGAATGCCTCATGATTGCCCAAGGTTTGTATGATCCCGCCAATGAACACGATGCCTGCGGCGTCGGTTTCATCGCCCATATCAAGGGCAACAAGAGTCACTCGATTATTGAACAGGGTCTGCAGATCCTGAAGAACCTCGACCACCGGGGCGCGGTGGGCGCCGATGCGCTGATGGGCGACGGGGCCGGTATCCTGATTCAGATCCCGGACCAGTACTTCCGCGACGAGATGGCCAAGCAGGGCGTCGAACTGCCGCCGCCCGGCGAATACGGCGTGGGCATGGTGTTCTTGCCGAAAGAGCACGCCTCGCGCATCGCCTGCGAACAGGAAATCGAGCGCGCCGTGCGCATCGAAGGCCAGGTCGTGCTGGGCTGGCGCAACGTGCCGGTCGACGAGACCATGCCGATGTCGCCTTTCGTCCGCGCCAAGGAACCCGTGATCCGCCAGATCTTCATCGGCCGTGGCCCGGACATCATGGTCACCGATGCGCTCGAACGCAAGCTGTACGTGATCCGCAAGTCGTCCGGCCACGCGATCCAGGCCCTGAAACTCCTGCACGGCAAGGAATTCTTCGTGCCGTCGATGTCGGCGCGCACCATCGTCTACAAAGGTCTGCTGCTGGCCGACCAGGTCGGCGTCTACTACAAGGACTTGCAGGACCCGCGCTGCATCTCGGCGCTGTCCCTGGTCCACCAGCGCTTTTCGACCAATACCTTCCCCGAGTGGCCGCTGGCCCACCCGTATCGCATGATCGCCCACAACGGCGAGATCAACACCGTCAAGGGCAACTTCAACTGGACCCGCGCGCGCGAAGGCATGCTCAAGTCGGCCGTGCTGGGCGAAGACCTGAACAAGCTGTTCCCGCTGATTTATGAAGGCCAGTCCGACACCGCCTGCTTCGACAACGCGCTCGAACTGCTGGTGATGGCCGGCTATCCTGTGGCCCAGGCGATGATGATGATGATCCCGGAAGCCTGGGAAAACCACACCGCGATGGACGACAACCGCCGCGCCTTCTACGAATACCACGCGGCGATGATGGAGCCATGGGACGGCCCAGCCGCCATGGCCTTCACCGATGGCCGTCACATCGGCGGCACCCTGGACCGCAACGGCCTGCGCCCGGCGCGCTACGTCATCACCGAGGACGACCTGGTCGTGATGGCCTCCGAATCGGGCGTGCTGCCGATCCCCGAATCGCGCATCGTCAAGAAATGGCGCCTCCAGCCAGGCAAGATGTTCCTGATCGACCTCGAAGCCGGCCGCATCATCGACGACAAGGAGCTCAAGGACAGCTTCGCCAACGCCAAGCCCTATAAAGCCTGGATCAAGTCGGTGCGCATCAAGCTCAATGAGATCAAGCTCTCGGAATCGCAATTGATGGCGGCGCGCGCGAAAGACGCGCAGGGCGAGAAGCAGCCCCTGACCCTGCTCGACCGCCAGCAGGCCTTCGGCTACACGCAGGAAGACCTGAAATTCCTGATGGCGCCGATGGCCGTGCTGGGCGAGGAAGCCACTGGCTCGATGGGCAACGATTCGCCGCTGGCCGTCACCTCCAATAAACTGAAACCGCTGTACAACTACTTCAAGCAGCTGTTCGCCCAGGTGACCAACCCGCCGATCGATCCGATCCGCGAAAGCATGGTGATGTCGCTGGTGTCCTTCATCGGCCCCAAGCCGAACATCCTCGACACCAACAACGTCAATCCGCCGATGCGCCTCGAAGTGGCGCAGCCGATCCTCGGCTTCGACGACATGGCGCGCCTGCGCGCCATCGGCCAGCACACCGGCAGCAAGTTCAAGGCCTATGAGCTGAACATCTGCTATCCGGTCGCCTGGGGCAAGGAAGGCATCGAAGCCTCGCTCGCCTCGCTGTGCGCCGAAGCGGTCGACGCCGTCAAGTCGGGCCACAACATCCTGATCGTGTCGGATCGCCGCATGTCGCCCGACCTGGTCGCCATCCCCGCGCTGCTGGCCACCTCCAGCGTCCACCAGCACCTGGTGGCGAAGGGCCTGCGCGCCTCGACCGGCCTGGTGATCGAGACCGGCTCGGCGCGCGAGACCCATCACTTCGCCCTGCTGGCGGGCTACGGCGCCGAAGCCGTCCACCCTTACCTGGCGCTGGAAACGCTGGCCGAACTGGCCCACAGCCTGCCGCACAAGATGTCGGCGGAGACCGCGAGCTACAACTACATCAAGGCGATCGGCAAGGGCCTGCTGAAGGTGATGTCGAAGATGGGCATCTCCACCTATATGTCCTACTGCGGCGCCCAGATCTTCGAGGCCGTGGGCCTCAACAAGTCGCTGGTCGACAAGTACTTCAAGGGCACCTCGTCGAACGTGGAAGGCATTGGCCTCTTTGAAGTGGCCGAGGAAGCGCTGCGCCTGCACGCCCTGGCCTTCGGCAACGACCCGGTGCTGGCGAACAGCCTGGACGTCGGCGGCGAATACGCCTTCCGCGTGCGCGGCGAAGACCATCTGTGGACGCCGGACGCGATCGCCAAGCTGCAGCACTCGACCCGCGCCAACAACTTCTCGACCTATAAAGAGTACGCCCAGCTGATCAACGATCAGACGCGCCGTCACCTGACCCTGCGCGGCCTGTTCGAGTTCCGCATCGACCGCGACAAGGCGATCCCGATCGAGGAAGTCGAACCGGCGAAAGAGATCGTCAAGCGCTTCGCCACCGGCGCGATGTCGCTCGGCTCGATCAGCACCGAAGCCCACGCCACCCTGGCGATCGCGATGAACCGCATCGGCGGCAAGAGCAATACCGGCGAAGGCGGCGAAGATCCATCGCGCTACCTGAACGAATTCAAGGGCATCGCCATCAAGAAGGGCGAGAGCCTGTCCTCGGTCCTGGGCAAGGACCGCGTGATGGTCGACATCCCGCTGGAAGAAGGCGATTCGCTGCGTTCGAAGATCAAGCAGGTGGCCTCGGGCCGCTTCGGCGTCACGGCCGAATACCTGAACGCGGCCGATCAAATCCAGATCAAGATGGCGCAGGGCGCCAAGCCGGGCGAGGGCGGCCAGCTGCCGGGCCATAAAGTCTCGGAATACATCGCGAGCCTGCGCTTCTCGGTGCCGGGTGTCGGCCTGATCTCGCCGCCGCCGCACCACGACATCTATTCGATCGAAGACCTGGCCCAGCTGATCCACGACCTCAAGAACGCCAACCCGCGCGCCTCGATCTCGGTCAAGCTGGTGTCGGAAGTCGGCATCGGCACCGTCGCCGCCGGCGTCTCGAAGGCCAAGGCCGACCACGTGGTGGTGGCCGGCCATGACGGCGGCACCGGCGCCTCGCCGCTGTCCTCGGTCAAGCACGCCGGCACGCCGTGGGAGCTGGGCCTGGCCGAGACCCAGCAGACCTTGGTCCTGAATGGCCTGCGCAGCCGCATCCGCGTGCAAGCGGACGGGCAGATGCGCACCGGCCGCGACGTCGTCATCGCCGCCATGCTGGGCGCCGACGAAGTGGGCTTCGCCACCGCGCCGCTGGTGGTCGAAGGCTGCATCATGATGCGCAAATGCCACCTGAATACCTGCCCGGTGGGCGTGGCCACGCAGGATCCGGTCCTGCGGGCCAAGTTCCAGGGTAAACCCGAGCACGTCGTGAACTACTTCTTCTTCGTCGCCGAGGAAGCGCGCCAGATCATGGCCCAGCTGGGCATCCGTACCTATGACGAGTTGATCGGCCGCGCCGACCTGCTGGATAAATCGAAGGCGATCGGGCACTGGAAGGCGCAGGGCCTGGACTTCTCGAACATCTTCTACCAGCCGCAGGTCGACTGCCGCACCTCGCTCTACCACACGAGCGAGCAAGACCACGGCCTCGACAAGGCGCTGGACCACAAGCTGATCGCGCAAGCGAAAGCCGCGCTGGACAAGGGTGAGCGCGTCTCGTTCATCTCGCCGGTGAAGAACCTGAACCGCACTGTCGGCGCCATGCTGTCGGGCGAAGTCGCCAAGCGCTATGGCCATGCCGGCCTGCCGGACGACACCATCCACATCCAGCTGCAGGGCACGGCGGGCCAGTCGGCGGCGGCCTTCCTGGCTGGCGGCATCACGATCGACCTGGTCGGCGAAGGCAACGACTACGTTGGCAAGGGCCTGTCGGGCGGCCGCATCATCGTGCGTCCGAACACCGAGTTCCGCGGCTGGGCGGTCGACAACATCATCGTCGGCAATACCGTGCTGTATGGCGCGATCTCGGGCGAAGCCTTCTTCAACGGCGTGGCCGGCGAGCGCTTTGCGGTGCGTAACTCGGGCGCCATCGCGGTGGTCGAGGGCTGCGGCGACCACGGTTGCGAATACATGACCGGCGGCACCGTCGTGGTGCTGGGCGAGACCGGACGCAACTTCGCGGCCGGCATGTCGGGCGGCGTGGCCTTCGTCTACGATCCGAAAGGCGAATTCGCGGGCCGCTGCAACACCACGATGGTCAACCTGGAACCGGTGCTGTCGGCGAAGGAGCAGTGCGATCCTGCGGCCTGGCACAGCCAGACCCGTAATGGCGAGCGCGAATGCGACGAAGTCATCCTGCGCCGCCTGATCGAGCGTCACTTCAAGCACACCGGCAGCACGCGCGCGCGCAACCTGTTGGATGATTGGGCCAACAGCCGCAGCAAGTTCGTCAAGGTGTTCCCGACCGACTACAAGCGCGCCCTCGAGGAGATGCACAACTCGAGCATGGAAGAAGCGAACGACAAGATCGAACTGGCCGCTTAAGCGCCATAAGCAAAGGAAAACATTGTGGGCAAAATCACCGGTTTCATGGAATTCGCACGGCAGGAAGAGGAATACCTCGATCCGCCCGTGCGTCTGAAGAACTACAAGGAATTCGTCGTCACCCTGACCGATGGCCAGGCCAAGGTCCAGGGCGCGCGCTGCATGGATTGCGGCATCCCGTTCTGCAACACGGGCTGCCCGGTCAACAATATGATCCCGGACTGGAACGACCTGGTCTTCCATGGCAACTACCGCCATGCGCTGGACAATCTCCATTCGACCAATAACTTCCCCGAGTTCACCGGCCGCATCTGCCCGGCGCCGTGCGAATCGGCCTGCACGCTCGGCATCAACGACGACCCGGTCGGCATCAAGTCGATCGAGCGCAAGATCATCGACACCGGCTGGGAACACGGCTGGGTGGTGCCGCAGCCTCCAAGCGTCAAGACCGGCAGGAAGGTCGCCATCGTCGGCTCGGGTCCCGCCGGCCTGGCCGCAGCCCAGCAGCTGGCGCGCGCCGGCCACGACGTGACGGTGTTCGAGAAGAGCGACCGCATCGGCGGCCTGCTGCGCTACGGTATCCCCGACTTCAAGATGGAGAAGAGCCTGATCGACCGTCGCGTCGAACAGATGCAGGCCGAGGGTGTCACGTTCCGCACCGGTGTCCTGATCGGCAAGGACTTCCCGGCCACGGTCAGCAATATGGCGCGCGACACGATCTTCCCGGAAGACCTGGAAAAGGACTTCGACGCCGTGATCCTGGCCGGCGGCGCCGAGCAGCCGCGCGACCTGCCGGTCCCGGGCCGCCAGCTGAAGGGCGTGCACTTCGCGATGGACTTCCTGCCGCAGCAGAACCGGGTCAACGCCGGCGACAAGCTGAAGGACCAGATCAAGGCCACCGGCAAGCACGTGGTGGTGATCGGCGGCGGCGACACCGGCTCGGACTGCGTCGGCACCTCGAACCGCCACGGCGCCGCCTCGGTCACCCAGTTCGAATTGATGCCGCAGCCGCCGGAACAGGAAAACAAGCCGCTGGTCTGGCCTTACTGGCCGACCCGCCTGCGCACCTCGTCCTCGCACGAGGAAGGCTGCGAGCGCGACTGGGCGGTGGCGACCAAGCGCCTGGAAGGCAAGGGCGGCAAGGTCGAGAAGCTGATCGCCTGCCGCGTCGAGTGGAAGGACGGCAAGATGGCGGAAGTGCCGGACAGCGAATTCGAACTCAAGGCCGACCTGGTGTTCCTGGCGATGGGCTTCGTCTCGCCGGTGCAGCAGGTGCTGGACGCCTTCGGCGTGCAGAAGGACCCGCGCGGCAACGTGCGCGCCACGACCGAGGGCGAAGGCGCCTACCAGACCTCGAACCCGAAGCTGTTCGCGGCCGGCGACATGCGCCGCGGCCAGTCGCTGGTGGTGTGGGCGATCCGCGAAGGCCGCCAGTGCGCGCGTTCCGTGGACGAGTTCCTGATGGGCGTGTCCAGCCTGCCGCGCTGAGCGCCAGGACCTAAGGCCGGCCGCGCAAGGCGGCCGCCACCGCCTTCGCTCCCTCCCCGATCGCCGCCTCGTCGAAGGCGGCGAAGCCCATCACCAGCGACGGCGCCAGCCGCGCCTGCGCGCAATAGCGCTCCAGTGGAAATGCCGTGAGGCCTGCCGCGTTCAGGCGCTGCCAGGCATCGCGCTCTTCGTGCGCCACCAGCCGCGTCACCACGTCCAGCCCCGCCGTGACTGGCGGCACCTCGATCAAGCCCTTCCAATGGCGCAGCGCCGCTTCCTCGAACGCGGCGGCGCGGCCGGCATACACGCGCCGCATGCGCCGCACGTGGCGGTCGAAGTGACCGTCGTCGATGAAGTCGGCCAGCACCGCCTGCGACAGGGCGTTGGCATTGCGCGCGGCCAGCGAGGCGGCGCGGATGAACGGGTCGACCAGCTGCCAGGGCAGGGCGACGAAGGCCAGCCGGATCGCCGGGAACAGCAGCTTGCTGAAGGTGCCGGCCAGGACCACGTGCGATTCTGCCCCTTCCATGCTGCGCAGCGCCGGCACCGGCTTGGCGGCGAAGCGGTATTCGCTGTCGTAATCGTCCTCGAACACGATGGCGCCCCGTTCGCGCGCCCAGTGCAGCAGCGCCAGCCGGCGTTCCGGCGACAGCGCCATGCCCATCGGGGCCTGGCGCGCCGGCGTCACATAGGCCAGGCGCGCGTCCGGCGCTTGCGCCAATGCCTCGTGCACCCGCATGCCGTCCTCGTCGAGCGCGACGTCGACCACCCGCGCGCCATGGGCCTGCATGGCCTGGCGCGCGCCGGGATAGCCGGGATCTTCCATCCATACCGCCTCGCCAGGCGCGACCAGCAGCCGCAGGCAGATGTCGAGCGCCTGCTGCACGCTGCCCAGGATCACGATCTGGTCGGGCGAGACCGCCACCCCGCGCGCCAGGTCCAGGTGGCGCGCGATCGCGGCGCGCAGTGGCGCCAGGCCGGCCGCTTCGTTCTCGGACAGGATCGCCAGTTTCGACGCGCGCAGGTGGCGCCCGTGCAGGCGCCGCCACAGGTCGATGGGAAAACCGCGCACGTCGCAGCGGTGCGGATGAAAGGTGGGCGGCAGGCCGCTGCCGGGACGCAGCGGGAAGGCGGGGACCTGCTCGCCGACGTTGCGCAGCCACGGGCCGTCCGGCTGCACGCCTGGCGGCGGTCGGTCAGGTTCCCGCGCCAGGGCCGGACCGGCCTGCAGGCTGGCGTCCGGCAGCACGCGGCTGACCCGGGTCCCGCTGCCGCGCAGCGCCTGCAGGTAGCCCTCGGACAGCAGCTGGTCGTAGGCCAGCTGCACGGTGCCGCGTGCCATCGCGTATTGCTGCGCCAGCGCGCGCGTGCCGGGCAGCAGGGCGCCTTCCGCAAGGCGGCCATCGAGGATGGCCTGGCGCAGGCTGCGATAGAGCCAGCGCTGCAGCGTCTCGCCGGGCGCCGGGGCGCCGAGCGCCAGCGCGCGACGGCCCGATCGCGTCGTGGTTGCCTCTGTCATGGGAAGTGGATCAATCGTTTGTGAGAGGACTGGATCAATACATCAGTCCAGTCTACCCCCACAATCCATCCATCGACAACCCAACCAGGAGACATCATGATCCAGAACGTCATCATCGCCGGCAGCGGCTTCGCAGGCCTGTGGGCCGCCATCGCCGCCGCCCGCGCCGCCTTCGTGGCCGGCAAGTCCGACGAACTCGCGATTACCGTGGTCTCGCCAGTCGCAGCGCTGCACATGCGTCCGCGCCTGTACGAGGCCACCCTCGACAATATGGCGCCCGAACTGGGCCCGCTGTTCACCGCCGTCGGCGTGCGCCACGTGGCCGGCCGCATCGAGAAGATCGATGCCGGAGAGCGTCAGGTCACGGTGGCGCTGAACGGCGGGGCCCAGGTCACGCTGCCGTACGACCGCTTCGTGCTGGCCACCGGCAGCCAGGTCATCACGCCGAACGTGCCGGGACTGGCCGAGTATGGCTTCAACGTCGACCAGCTGCAACAGGCCGAAAGGCTTGAACGGCACCTGCAAAGCCTGGCCGCTAGGCCGCAAAGCGAGGCGCGCGACACGGTGGTGGTGGTCGGCGCCGGCTTCACCGGCATCGAGACCGCCACCGAGATGCCGGAGCGCCTGCGCGCCATCCTGGGCCCGGACGCCAAGGTGCGGGTGCTGATGCTGGAACACGCGCCGGTGGTCGGCCCTGAACTGGGCGCCGGACCGCGTCCCGTGATCGAGGAAGCGCTGCGCGAAGTCGGCGTCGAGACCATCACCTCGGCCGGCGTGGCCGCGATCGGCGCCGGCGGCGTGGTCACCTCCGACGGCCGCAGCTTCCCCGCCGCCACCGTGATCTGGACCGCCGGCATGCGCGCCAACCCGCTGGCCGAGCAACTGGGCGGAGAGGTCGACCGCTTCGGCCGCGTCCACGCCGACCCCTACCTGCGCGCCCCGGGCGCGGACGGCGTCTACGTCACCGGCGACGTGGCGCGCGCCGCCACCAACGGCGAGGGCAATGTGGCCGCGATGTCGTGCCAGCACGCGCTCAGCCTCGGCCGGGTGGCCGGCTACAACGCGGTGGCCGAGCTGGTCGGATTGCCGCTGCACGCCTACAGCCAGCCGAAGTACGTGACCTGCCTGGATCTTGGCCCCTGGGGCGCCTTGTATACCGAGGGCTGGGATCGCCAGGTGAAGCTGACCCGCGAGGAAGGCAAGGCCCTCAAGCGCGCCATCAACACCGAGTGGATCTATCCGCCGGCCCCGGACCGCGACGCCGCCTTTGCCCTGGCGCGTCCCGACCACGTCATCGTTCCGTGAATGGGAAGCGCATGAGCGGCGTCGACCTGTCCCGTCGCGGCGCCATCCCGACGTCGACCACCTTGCAGGCACACTGGTTCGCGGCGCCGCTGGCCACCACGATCATCCTCGCGATGTGCGGCCTGCGCCTGCAGTTCGCCCGACGTTTTTATCCCGACCCGGAGCACACATGAACATCCTGCACATCAGCGCCAGCCCGCTCGGCCCGCAAGCCGCCAGCCGCGAACTGTCCAACCACGTCGTCGAGCGGCTGCTGGCGCGCCATCCCGGCGCTTCGGTCACGGTGCGCGAACTGGCGGGCGCAGACGACGAACCGGCGCTGCCCCACATCGACGCCGGCTATGCGCTGGCCCTGTCCAGCGCCGCCAACGAGCCGGGTGTTGACGGCGCGCAGCTGCGCTCCGACAGCCTGATCGAGGAACTGGTGCGCGCCGACATCCTCGTGATCGGCACCCCGATGCACAATCTCACCGTGCCCTCGACCCTGAAATCCTGGATCGACCATGTGGTTCGCATCAACCGCACCATGCGCCCGACGCCCGAAGGAAAGGTCGGCAACCTGGCCGACCGGCCGGTCTACCTGGCGCTGGCCAGCGGGGGCATCCGCACCGGCGAGCGGGCGCGCCAGCCGGATTTCCTCGAACCCTATCTGCGCGCCATCCTGGCCATGATCGGCCTGAAGGACGTGACGGTGTTTTCGGCCGAAGGGCTGGCGCTGGGCGCGCAGCGGGCGGCCGAGGGGCGCGCGCGCGCCTGGACTCAGGTGGACGGCCATTTCGGCGGCTGATCGGAACTGTAGCTTGCGTTGACAAAATGGCGACAGAGTATTGCATATTCTGTCACTTGCTATTTCGTCACCTTGGCCCCAGATTATGGTGCGGCGCAAAAATCCTTCCTTACCGGTCCGGTAATTAGGAGGGGCTTAAACCAGCTCCTTCGGGCGTTTTTTGGATGCAGCTTATTGATACAATTCAAGAATACCAATATTGTGAAACATACATATCTCAACAAAAACAATGGCTTATGAGTGCAATTAGCTGACTCATTAGTTATTAGTGTTGTAATAGTACGTCGCCGCCTGGGGGTAAAATCGGGTCCCTCAAGCAGGTAAATAGCTTTCTGCACTACAATACCGGATTCCCCAAACATTAATTATGCTGTGTCGAACCTAGTCGAAATCCGCGATCTGCATTTTGCTTACGGTGAGCGTTCCATCCTGTCGAATCTCCGTATGGACTTCCCACGCGGCAAGCTCATTGCCGTCATGGGCGGGTCGGGTTGCGGCAAGACGACGGTATTGCGCCTGATCGGCGGCCAGATCCGTCCCCAGCGCGGTGAGGTGCGCATCGGCGGCGAAGTCGTGCACCAGCTCGATACCGAAGGCCTGTACCGCTTGCGCCGCCGCATGGGCATGCTGTTCCAGTTCGGCGCGCTGTTTACCGACCTGTCGGTATTCGACAATGTCGCCTTTCCGCTGCGCGAGCACACCGACCTGCCCGAAGAACTCATCCGCGACCTGGTCCTGATGAAGCTCAACGCCGTCGGCTTGCGCAATGCGCACCGCCTGAAGCCGGCCGAGATCTCGGGCGGCATGGCGCGCCGCGTGGCCGTGGCGCGCGCGGTGGCGCTGGACCCTGAACTGATCATGTACGACGAGCCCTTCGCCGGCCTCGATCCGATCTCGATGGGCGTGACCGCCAACCTGATCCGCAACCTGAACGACGCGCTGGGCTCGACCTCGATCCTCGTCTCGCACGATGTGCACGAATGCTTCGCGATCGCCGACTACGTGTACTTCATGTCCGCCGGCAAGATCGTGGCCGAGGGCACGCCGGATGACCTGCGCGTCTCGGAAGACCCCTACGTGAAACAATTCGTCAATGCCGCCCCGGACGGCCCCGTGCCCTTCCACTATCCTGGCACGTCGCTGGCCGACGACCTCGGCCTGGGAGCGCGCGCATGATCGCCCGCGTCCTTGGCCTGGTCGGCTGCACCGTGCGCGAAGGCTTCGCCGGCCTCGGCTTCGCCGTGCGCTCGTTCTTCAATGTGTTGAAAGTGTCGCCGGGCGCTTTCCGTCGCCCCGGTCTGATTTCCGAGCAGATCCATTTTATTGGCAACTATTCGCTGGTCATCATCGCCGTGTCCGGCCTGTTCGTCGGCATGGTGCTGGGCCTGCAGGGTTACTACACGCTGAACCAGTATGGCGCCGAGCAGATGCTGGGCCAGGTGGTGGCGCTGGCGCTGGTGCGCGAGCTCGGCCCGGTCGTGACCGCGCTGCTGTTCGCCGGCCGCGCCGGCACCTCGCTGACCGCCCAGATCGGCCTCATGAAGGCCGGTGAGCAGCTGTCGGCCATGGAAATGATGGCCATTAACCCGGTGCAGCGCGTGCTGGCGCCGCGTTTCTGGGCCGGCGTGATCGCGATGCCGGTCCTGGCCACCGTGTTCTCGGCGGTGGGCGTGCTGGGCGGCTACATCGTCGGCGTGAAACTGATCGGCGTCGATGAAGGGTCGTTCTGGTCGCAGATGCAGGCCGGTGTCGATGTGCGAGCTGACGTACTGAACGGCGTCATCAAAAGCTTTATCTTTGGCATCGCAGTGACCTTTACCGCCCTGTTCCAGGGCTACCAGGCCCAGCCGACGCCGGAAGACGTCTCGCGCGCGACCACGCGCACCGTCGTGATTGCATCGCTGCTGGTCTGGGGGCTGAACTTCGTCATGACGGCCCTGATGTTCAATAAATAAGTTTATAAACGCTTAAAACGGTTACTGTAGGGTATTCAAAATGCATCGCAAAACTATCGACGTCTGGGTCGGCCTGTTCGTTCTGCTGGGTCTGGCAGCGCTGCTGTTCCTGGCTTTCCAGGCAGGAAACATGAGGACGCTGTCGTTCGGCCAGACGTATTCGATCACGGGCCGTTTCGACAATATCGGCGGGCTCAAGCCGCAGGCGCCGGTCAAGAGCGCCGGCGTGGTGGTCGGTCGAGTGGGTGAGATCACCTTCGACGACAAGAGCTTCCAGGCATCGGTGCGCCTCGATATGGATAGTGAATATAAATTCCCAAAAGACAGCTCGCTGAAGATTTTGACTGCTGGCTTATTGGGTGAACAATACATCGGCATCGAAGCCGGTGGCGACGAACAGAATCTGGCGGAGGGCGACCGCATCATTCGCACCCAGTCGGCGACGGTCCTGGAAGACTTAATTAATCAATTTATCTACAGCAAGGCTGCTGAAGGAAAGGAAGGTAGTGAATGAACCACGCCGTCACGCTCTCGCATTTGCGCCTCGGCGCCGCCGCTGCCGCCATCCTGGTCCTGACGGGATGCGCCACCACCGCGAACAATCCCCAGGATCCGCTGGAAGGCTATAACCGCGCCATGTTCACCTTCAACGACGCGGTCGACCGCGCCGTCCTGAAGCCGGTGGCCACGGGCTACAAGAACGTCGTGCCGGGCTTCGCCCAGACCGGCGTCGGTAATTTCTTCGGCAACCTGTCGGATGCCTGGAGCTCGGTCAACAACCTGCTGCAGGGCAAACCCGAGCAGGCCGGCACCGATTTCGGCCGCGTCGCGCTGAACTCGACCTTCGGCATCTTCGGCCTGCTCGACATCGCTTCCGAGGCTGGCATGCAGAAGAGCGACGAAGACTTCGGCCAAACCCTGGGTAAATGGGGCGTGCCGAGCGGCCCCTACTTGATTCTGCCGCTGCTGGGCCCATCTACCGTACGTGACACCGCGGCCTTGCCGGCCGATATCGGTGGTGATATCTGGAAATACAAGGAGCCGGCGAACTGGCGCAATATCGGCGCCGGCATCCGCGTGATCGATACCCGCGCCAGCCTGCTCGACGCGACCAGCCTGCTCGAAGACGCCGCCCTCGACCGCTACGAGTTCCTGCGCGACGGCTACCTGCAGCGCCGCCAGAGCCAGGTGTACGACGGCGACGTGCCGCGCCAGAGCACCGACGAGCAATAACGACAAGATCAACCGTGCGTGCGGCCGTCGCCGCCGCCAACCAAAAGGAAACCTATGAAGCCATTCATGCACCTGGTCGCCGCCGCAGCCACCGTGGCGTTCTCCACCGTCCTGGTCGCCGCCCCGGTGGCCGCCGCCGAAGCGCCGGACGCGCTGGTCAAGCGCATCAGCAATGAAGTGATCGACAGCGTCAAGGCCGACAAGGACATCCAGGCCGGCAACCGCAACAAGATCATGGGCCTGGTCAACGAAAAAATCCTGCCCTACGTCGACGCCGAGAAGATGACCCAGCAGGCGGCCGGCCGCCACTGGCGCACGGCCACCCCGGAACAGAAGCAGAAACTGACCAAGGAGTTCCGCGACCTGCTGGTGTATACCTACGCCGGCGCGCTGTCGACCATCAAGAACGAGACCGTCGAGTTCAAGCCGATGCGCGGCTCGCCGACCGACACCGACGTCGAAGTGCGCTCGCAGGTGAACGTCGCCCGCGGCGAGCCGATCACCCTGAACTATCGCCTGAGCAACGAAAAAGGCAGCTGGAAGATCTATGACGTGAACGTGCTGGGCGCCTGGCTGGTCCAGACCTACACCAGCACCTTCAACAGCGAGATCGGCAAGAGCGGCATCGATGGCCTGATCAAGCGCCTGGCCGAGCGCAACGCCCAACTGGCGTCCAAGCCACTGGCCGCGCCGGCAAAGTGATCCGTCAACATGGCTGAATCCAACCCGATGCTGTCGATCGACGCCCTGACCTTCCTGACCGCCCACCAGGCGCTGGAGCAGGGCGCGGCGGCGATCCGCGCCGGCGAGACCGTGTTCGATCTCGGCGGCGTGCAGGCGGCCGATTCGTCCGGCGTGGCCCTGCTGCTCGCCTGGCAGCGCCGCGCGCTGGACGCCGGCCACCGGCTCACCTTCGTGAACGTGCCGGACAATGTGCAAAAGCTGGCTGCCCTGTACGGGGTAGACACGCTGCTGCCGCAAGCCTGAAGAACGGCGGCCGATGGCCGCCGTTTGTTTTTGCCCGCCTCGCGCGTTCGCGCATTTCTCCCCTCCGTCCGCTTGACAGAACGATTTCACCTATAATGGACCGTTTCTCCGCACGGTCCCCCGGTGCGCTTACCACTTTGCGCGCCGCGCCATCCAACAAGCATGACAGCAATCCAGATTGACAGCGTCGAGAAGAGCTATAAAGGCTTCAAGGCCCTGAAGGGCGTCTCCTTGGACATCGAGGAAGGCGAGTTCTTTGGCCTCCTGGGCCCGAACGGCGCCGGCAAGACCACCCTGATTTCCACCATCGCGGGACTGATCCGGCCCGATGCCGGCACGGTGCGCATCCACGGCCACGACGTCGTCTCCGACTTCCGCGAAGCGAGGAAGCGCCTGGGCGTGGTGCCGCAGGAACTGGTGTTCGATCCCTTCTTCACGGTGCGCGAAACCTTGCGCCTGCAGTCGGGCTACTTCGGCATCCGCAACAACGACGCCTGGATCGACGAGGTGATGCACAACCTGGACCTGACCGACAAGGCCGACGTGAACATGCGCGCGCTGTCGGGCGGCATGAAGCGGCGCGTGCTGGTGGCCCAGGCCCTGGTGCACCGGCCGCCCGTGATCGTGCTCGACGAGCCGACCGCCGGCGTCGACGTCGAGCTGCGCCAGACCCTGTGGAAGTTCATCGCGCGCCTGAACCGCGAGGGCGGCCATACCGTGGTCCTCACTACCCACTACCTCGAGGAAGCGCAGGCCATGTGCCAGCGCGTGGCCATGCTCCGGCGCGGCAACGTGGTGGCGCTGGACACCATGAGCGCGCTGCTGCGCCGCGTGTCGGGCTCGCAGCTGGTGGTGCACCTGAAGTCGGGTGACCTGCCGCTGGAGCTTCGTCCTCTCGTCTCCCACGACGAGCACACGAGCGGCAACGGCGGCGGCAACAAGTACACGCTGCGCGTGAACGATTACAGCGAGGTCGAGCCGATCCTGGCGCGCCTGCGCGAGAACGGCGCCGTCATCGACGAGATGCAGCTGGAGCAGGCCGATCTCGAGGACATCTTCATCCAGATCATGGAGGAGGGTAAGTAATGTTCTCGATCGGTTTCCGTACCCTGTTCTACAAGGAGTCGCTGCGCTTCTGGAAGGTCGCGACCCAGACCGTGGCCGCGCCGGTGGTCACCGCCATGCTCTACCTGCTGATTTTCGGCCACGTGCTCGACGGCCGGGTCGAGATGCTCGACGGCGTGGCCTACACCTCGTTCCTGATCCCCGGCCTGGTGATGATGAGCGTGCTGCAGAACGCCTTCGCCAACTCGTCCTCGTCGCTGATCCAGTCCAAGATCAGCGGCAACCTGGTCTTCATCCTGCTGCCGCCGCTGTCGCACGCCGAGATCCTGTCGGCCTACGTGCTGGCTTCGGTGCTGCGCGGGCTCGTGGTCGGCGCCGGCGTATTCATCGTCACCGCCTGGTTCGCCCACCTGGAATTCGTGGCGCCGGTGTGGATCGTGGTGTTCGCCCTGCTGGGCGCGGCCATCCTCGGCACCATGGGCACGATCGCCGGCATCTGGGCCGAGAAGTTCGACCAGCTGGCGGCTTTCCAGAACTTCCTGATCATGCCGGCGACCTTCCTGGCCGGTGTGTTCTATTCCGTCCAAAAACTGCCGCCTTTCTGGCTGGCCGTCTCGCATTTCAACCCGTTCTTTTATATGATTGACGGGTTCCGCTATGGGTTCTTCGGCCAGTCCGACGTTTCGCCCTGGATCAGCCTGGCCGTCGTGACCGTGTTCTTCGCGGTGCTGACGGGCGTGGCGATCAATCTGCTCAAGCGCGGCTACAATCTGCGCCATTAATAGTACAAAGTTTAACTGGAGTTATCGTGGCGACCACACCCGAACTGATCCACGGCTATATCAGCGCCGGCCTCGAATGCACCCACCTCGACGTGAAGGGCGATGGCCATCACTTCGAGGCCGTGATCGTCTCGCCAGCGTTTGCCGGCAAGCGTCCCATCCAGCGTCACCAGATCGTGTACGCGGCGCTGGGCGACCGCATGCGCGAGGAAATCCACGCGCTGTCGATGAAAACCCTGACCCCAGAAGAATTCAAAGGATAAGCATGGACAAGCTCCAGATCGTCGGCGGCAAACGCCTGCAAGGTGATATCCCGGTCTCCGGCGCCAAGAATGCGGCGTTGCCCATCCTGTGCGCGGGCCTCCTGACCGCCGGCGACCTGCAACTGTCGAACGTGCCGCGCCTGCACGACGTGCGCACCATGCTCAAGCTCCTGGAAAAGACCGGCCTCAAGGTCGTGCAGGATGACGAGAAAGTGACCATGAACGGCAGCGCCATCGACACCCTCGAGGCGCCGTACGAGCTGGTGAAGACCATGCGCGCCTCGATCCTGGTGCTGGGGCCCCTGCTGGCGCGCTTCGGCGAAGCCAAGGTCTCGCTGCCGGGCGGCTGCGCGATCGGCTCGCGTCCGGTCGACCAGCACATCAAGGGCCTGCGCGCGATGGGCGCCGAGATCACGATCGAGGGCGGCTACATCTACGCCAAGGCGAAAAAGCTGAAAGGCGCGCGCATCCACACCGACATGATCACCGTGACCGGCACCGAGAACCTCCTGATGGCCGCCACCCTGGCCGAAGGCGAAACGGTGCTCGAGAACGCCGCGCGCGAACCGGAAGTGACCGACCTGGCCAACCTGCTCGTGGCCATGGGCGCGAAGATCGAGGGCATCGGCACCGACCGCCTGGTGATCCAGGGCGTGGACGAACTGCACGGCGCGACGCATGCGGTGATCTCGGACCGCATCGAGGCCGCGACTTTCCTGTGCGCGGTGGCGGCCACCGGCGGCGACATCGTGCTGACCAATACCCGCACCGACATCTTCGACGTGGCGCTCGACAAGCTGCGCGAGATCGGCCTGCAGCTGACCGTGGGCAGCGACACCATCCGCGCGAAGATGGATGGCCGTCCGCGTCCGGTCTCGTTCCGCACCACCGAGTATCCGGGCTTTCCGACCGATATGCAGGCCCAGTTCATGGCCGTGAACACGATCGCGGACGGTCCGTCGAAGGTCACCGAGACGATCTTCGAGAACCGTTTCATGCACGTGCAGGAGATGAACCGCCTCGGCGCGCAAATCTCGACCGAGGGCAATACCGCCTTCATCGAGGGCGTCCCGCGCCTGGTCGGCGCGCCGGTGATGGCGACCGACCTGCGCGCATCGGCCTCCCTGGTCATCGCCGGCATGGCGGCCGAAGGCACGACGCTGATCGACCGCATCTACCACCTCGATCGCGGCTACGACCGGATGGAAGTGAAACTGTCGGCCGTTGGCGCCGCGATTGTTCGTATCAAGTAAGTACGCATCAAGTAAGAAGACCATGACATTCAACGGCAACACCGGCGAGCCCCAGCTGATCCTGGCGCTTTCCAAGGGCCGCATCTTCGAAGACACCCTGCCGCTGCTGTCGGCGGCCGGGATCGAGGTGCTGGAAAACCCCGAGACTTCGCGTAAACTCATCCTCTCGACCAACGACCCCGGCGTGCGGGTGCTGATCGTGCGCGCCTCCGACGTGCCGACCTATGTCCAGCATGGCGCCGCCGATTTCGGCGTGGCCGGCAAGGACGTGCTGCTCGAGCATGGCGGCGAGGGGCTGTACCAGCCGATCGACCTGCGCATCGCCCAGTGCCGCATGTCGGTCGCGGTCAATGCCGGCTTCGACTACGACAAGGCCGTGCGCCAGGGCGCGCGCCTGCGGGTCGCGACCAAGTTCGTCAACACCGCGCGCGAGCACTTCGCCAGCAAGGGCGTGCACGTCGACCTGATCAAGCTGTATGGCTCGATGGAGCTGGCCCCGCTGGTCGGCCTGTCGGACGCCATCGTCGACGTGGTCTCGACCGGCGGCACCCTGCGCGCCAACAACCTGGTCGAAGTCGAAAAAATCATAGACATCTCTTCGCGCCTGGTGGTGAACCAGGCCGCGCTCAAGCTCAAGCGCGAGCGCCTGCAACCTATCCTGGAAGCGTTTGAACGCGCGTCCCAACAACAAGGCTGAAGCACTATCATGGCAGTACAGATCCGCAAGTTAGACTCCACCGCGCCCGACTTCAAGAACACCCTCGACGTCCTGCTGGCGTTCGAAGCGGAAACCGATGATGCCATCGAGACCGCGGTCGCGCATATCCTGCGCGACGTGAAGTCGCGCGGCGATGCGGCTGTGCTGGAATACACGAACAAGTTCGACCGCATCCCGAACGGCGGCGCGAAGGCGATGGCCGAATTCGACATCGGCCAGGCCGAGCTGGAGCAAGCCCTGGCCTCGCTGCCGGACGCCCAGCGCGCCGCGCTGCAGGTGGCGGCGGATCGCGTGCGCGTGTTCCACGAGCGCCAGAAGGACGCCTCGACCGGCTTCGCCTTCACCGAGCCCGACGGCACGATGCTGGGCCAGCGCGTGACCCCGCTGGACCGGGTCGGCATCTACGTCCCGGGCGGCAAGGCGGCGTATCCGTCGTCGGTGCTGATGAACGCGATCCCGGCCCACGTCGCCGGCGTGAAAGAAATCATCATGGTCGTGCCGACCCCGGATGGCGTGAAGAACCAGATGGTGCTGGCCGCCGCCGCGATCGCCGGCGTCACCCGCGTGATCACCATCGGCGGCGCGCAAGCCGTCGGCGCCCTGGCCTATGGCACCGAAACGATCCAGCCGGTCGACAAGATCGTTGGCCCCGGCAACGCCTATGTCGCCGCCGCCAAGCGCCGCGTGTTCGGTACGGTCGGCATCGACATGATCGCCGGCCCGTCCGAGATCCTGGTGCTGTGCGACGGCACCACCGATCCGGACTGGGTGGCGATGGACCTGTTCTCGCAGGCCGAGCACGACGAGCTGGCCCAGGCCATCCTGCTGTGCCCCGACGCCGACTACATCGCGAAAGTGGAGCAGAGCATCCACAAGCTGCTGCCGACGATGCCGCGCCAGGAAGTAATCACCACCTCCCTCACCGATCGCGGTGCGCTGATCAAGGTACGCGACATGGACGAGGCATGCGAGATCGCATCGTCCATCGCCGCCGAGCACCTGGAAATCTCGGCCGTCGAGCCGATGCAGTGGGCCGATAAGATCCGCCATGCGGGCGCCATGTTCCTTGGCCGCTTCTCGTCCGAATCGCTGGGCGACTACTGCTGCGGCCCCAACCACGTGCTGCCGACCTCGCGCACCGCGCGCTTCTCGTCACCGCTGGGCGTCTATGACTTCCAGAAACGCTCGTCGATCATCCAGGTCAGCGAAGCGGGCGCCCAGACGCTGGGCAAGGTCGCGGCCACGCTGGCCTATGGCGAAGGCCTGCAGGCGCACGCGCGCAGCGCCGAGCTCCGTTTGAATCCAGTGCCGCCGCAGGCAGCATGACGTCCTGGGTCAACCAGGTATTCTGCGAGGATGCGCTGGCCGGCCTGGCGCGCATCCCGGACGGGTCCATCGACCTGATCCTGACCGACCCGCCCTACAACCTGGGCAAGGACTACGGCAACGCGTCGGACCAGCAAAGCGTCGAGGCTTATCTGGCCTGGACCGAGCAGTGGATCGACGCCGCCATCCCCAAGCTCAAGCCCAATGGCAGCCTGTACATCTTCCTCACCTGGCGCTTCGCGCCCGAGATCTTCGTGATGCTGAAAAAACGCATGACGATGATGAACGAGATCATCTGGGACCGCCGCGTGCCGTCGATGGGCGGCAGCGTGCGCAGCTTCTCGTCGGTGCACGACACCATCGGCTTCTTCGCCAGGCGCAAGGACTACTATTTCGACCTGGACGCGGTGCGCATCCCGTATGACGCCGAGACCAAGAAGGCGCGTTCGCGCTCGATCTTCGTCGGCGCCAAGTGGCTCGAAGTCGGCTACAACCCGAAGGACGTGTGGAGCGTGTCGCGCCTGCACCGCGAGCATCCTGAGCGCGCCGACCATCCGACCCAGAAGCCGCTCGAGATCATCGAGCGCATGGTCAAGGCCTCCTGCCCGCCGGGCGGCGTGGTGCTCGATCCCTTCATGGGCAGCGGCACCACGGCCATCGCCGCCAAGCGCCTGGGCCGACAGTACACCGGTTTCGAACTGAACCCCGACTACTGCGCCATCATCGCCGAGCGGCTGGCCGCGCCCGAGGTGCCGGTCGCCGGAGCAAAGGCAAAAAAACTGCGCAAGGCCGCCAAGGCCGTCACCACCACGGAAGAAACGTCATGACCGACATTACCAGACTGATCGAGAACACCATCCGCGCCGACGTGCGCGCCGTGGGAAGCTATCACGTGCCGGACTCGATCGGCTACGTCAAGCTCGACTCGATGGAGAACCCGTACCAGCTGCCCGAGGAGCTGCGCGCCGAGCTGGGCGCGCGCCTGGCCGAGGCGGCCCTGAACCGCTATCCGGTGCCGTCCTACCGCACGCTGAAGGACCGCATCTGCGGCAAGCTGGGCGTGCCGGAGGGCTACGACGTCCTGCTCGGCAACGGCTCGGATGAGCTGATCACGATCCTGGCGACCGCGATCGCGCGCCAGGAGCGCGAGGCCGGCAGCCGCCGCGCCGTGGTGATGGCCCCGGTGCCCGCCTTCGTGATGTTCTCGCGCTCGGCCCAGTTCGCGGGCGCCGACTTCGTCGGCGTGCCGATCAAGCCAGACTTCTCGCTCGACCTGCCGGCCATGCTGGCCGCGATTGCCGAGCACAAGCCGTCGCTGGTGTTCCTGGCCTATCCGAACAACCCGACCGGCAACCTGTACGATGCCGACGACATGGTCGCGATCATCGAGGCCGTGGGCGAGCACGGCATCGTGGTTGTCGACGAGGCGTATCAGCCGTTCGCCCGGGTCAGCTTCATGGAGCGCCTGCCGCAACACCCGAACCTGGTGGTGATGCGCACCCTGTCCAAGCTGGGCCTGGCCGGCATCCGCCTCGGCTATATGTCGGCCGCGGCGCCGCTGCTGCTTGAATTCGAGAAGGTGCGCCCGCCGTACAACGTCAATGTGCTCACGCAAGTGGCGGCCGAGTTCGCGCTGGACCACCTGGACGTGCTGGACCGCCAGGCGGGCCTCCTCAACGAGGAGCGCACCCGCCTGGCCGCGCTTCTTTCGGCCCTGCCGGGCGTCGAGGTGTTCCCGTCGGCCGCCAATTTCATCTCGCTGCGCGTGCCCGATGCCGAGCGCGCTTGCGCGATTCTCCATGGCGAGAAGGTCTTGATCAAAAATTTGAGTAAAATGCACACATTGCTGGCCAACTGCATCCGCGTCACGGTCAGCACCCCCGAAGAGAACGACCAGTTCCTGGCAGCCCTGAAGACGTCGCTGTAATCCAGCGCCCCCGACGGACACCATTTAATCCAGCCGGCCTCTCCCCAGCGAGAGACCGGCCACGAACACCCTGAGCAATGACCCGCACCGCCGACATCACGCGCAATACCAACGAGACGCAGATCCGCGTCTCGATCAACCTCGACGGCACCGGCCGCCAGAAGCTCAATACCGGCGTCCCCTTCCTCGACCATATGCTCGACCAGATCGCGCGCCACGGCATGTTCGACCTCGAGGTCGAGGCCGTGGGCGACCTGCATATCGACGCCCACCACACGGTGGAAGACGTCGGCATCACGCTGGGCATGGCCGTGGCCAAGGCGATCGGCGACAAGAAGGGCATCGTGCGCTATGGTCATTCCTACGTGCCGCTGGACGAGGCGCTGTCGCGCGTGGTGATCGATTTCTCGGGCCGTCCCGGCCTGGAGCTGCACGTGCCATGGACGCGCGCCATGATCGGCGCCTTCGACGTCGACCTGACGGGCGAATTCTTCCGCGGCTTCGTGAACCACGCGGCCGTTACCCTGCACATCGACAACCTGCGCGGCGTGAACGCCCACCACCAGTGCGAGACCGTGTTCAAGGCCTTCGGCCGCGCGCTGCGCATGGCCACCGAGCTGGACCCGCGTGCGGCCGGCATCATCCCGTCGACCAAGGGCAGCCTGTAATCATGGCCAACAAGATCGTCGTCGTCGATGGACTCGGTAACCTGCGCTCGGTGGCGCAGGCGCTGCGCGCCGCCGCGCCCGAGGCCGACGTCCTCATTTCCAGCTCGGCCGCCGACCTGGACCGCGCCGACCGCATCGTGCTGCCGGGCCAGGGCGCCATGCGCGACTGCATGAGCAGCCTGCGCGCATCCGGCGCTGAAGACGCGCTGTTGCGCGCCGCCAAGACCCGTCCGATCATGGGCGTGTGCGTCGGCGAGCAGATGCTGTTCGAGGAAAGCGAAGAGAACGATGGCACGCCCGGCCTGGGCCTGTTGCCCGGCAAGGTCGTGCGGTTCCAGCTGGACGGCAAGCTGCAGGCCGATGGCTCGCGCTTCAAGGTCCCGCAGATGGGCTGGAACCGGGTGCGCCAGGCGCGCCCCCACCCGCTGTGGGAAGGCGTCGAGGACGGCAGCTATTTCTACTTCGTGCACAGCTATTATGCGGCGCCGGGGAACGCAGACGACGTGATCGGCGAGACCGACTACGGCGGCCCGTTCTGCTGCGCCGTGGGCCGCGATAATATCGTCGCCACCCAGTTCCACCCCGAAAAAAGCGCCGCCGCCGGGCTGCGCCTGTACCGCAATTTCATCCACTGGAATCCGTGATTTCCAGGTTTTAACCCGCGTCTTAACCCGTCAACCAACCGACAACGACCATGCTGCTGATCCCCGCCATCGACCTGAAAGACGGTCACTGCGTTCGCCTGAAACAAGGCGATATGGACCTCGCCACCGTGTTTTCCGAAGATCCCGCCGACATGGCGCTGCATTGGCTCAAGAAGGGCGCGCGCCGCCTGCACCTGGTCGACCTGAACGGCGCATTCGCGGGCAAGCCGAAGAACGAGAGCGCCATCAAATCGATCCTGCAGGTAGTGCAGGAATACGCCGAAGACAACGGCCTGGACGAGATCCCAGTCCAGCTGGGCGGCGGCATCCGCGACCTCGACACCATCGAGCGCTACCTGGACGACGGCATCAGCTACATCATCGTCGGCACCGCCGCCGTCAAGAACCCGGGCTTCCTGCACGACGCCTGCGGCGCCTTCCCGGGCCACATCATCGTCGGCCTGGACGCCAAGGACGGCAAGGTCGCGACCGACGGCTGGAGCAAGATGTCGGGCCACGAAGTCATCGACCTGGCCAAGAAATTCGAAGGCTATGGCGTCGAATCGATCATCTACACCGACATCGGCCGCGACGGCATGATGGCCGGCGTGAACATCGAGGCGACCGTCAAGCTGGCGCGCGCGGTGAAGATTCCCGTGATCGCCTCGGGCGGCGTGCACGTGCTGGCCGACGTCGAGGCGCTGTGCGCGGTGCAGGACGAAGGCATCGAGGGCGTGATCTGCGGCCGTTCGATCTACGAAGGCACGCTCGACCTGGCTTCGGCCCAGGAACGCGCCGATGAACTGACGGAAGGGGCGCAAACCTGACACCTCGTTCCCGCGGAGGCGGGAACCCAGGTGTGCTTGCTTAATCGATATGCATGCAAACTTGGGTCCCCGCCTGCGCGGGGATGACGTGCCGGCGCTGAGAAATCATGCTCGCTAAACGCATCATCCCCTGCCTCGACGTCACCGGCGGCCGCGTGGTCAAGGGCGTCAATTTCACCGAGCTGCGCGATGCCGGCGACCCGGTCGAGATCGCGCGCCGCTACGACGGGCAGGGCGCCGACGAGATCACCTTCCTCGACATCACCGCCTCCAGCGACGGCCGCGACCTGATCCTGCCGATCATCGAGGCGGTCGCCTCGACCGTGTTCATCCCGCTCACCGTCGGTGGCGGCGTGCGCAAGGTCGAGGACGTGCGGCGCCTGCTCAATGCCGGCGCCGACAAGGTCAGCATGAACACCTCGGCCGTGACCAATCCGCAGCTGGTGTTCGACGCCGCCCAGAAGCACGGCTCGCAGTGCATCGTGGTGGCGATCGACGCCAAGCAGACGGGCCCCGGCAAGTGGGAAGTGTTCACCCATGGCGGCCGCAACGCCACCGGCCTGGACGCGGTGGAATGGGCGCGCAAGATGGAAAGCCTCGGCGCCGGTGAGTTGCTGCTCACTTCGATGGACCGCGACGGCACCAAAATCGGTTTCGACCTGGGCCTGACCCGCGCCGTCTCGGACGCCGTGGGCATCCCCGTCATCGCTTCCGGCGGCGTCGGCGGCCTGAAGGACCTGGCCGACGGCGTGCTCGAAGGCCATGCCGACGCGGTGCTGGCCGCCAGCATTTTCCACTACGGGCAGCACACGGTCGGCGAGGCCAAGCGCTTCATGGCCGAACGGGGCATCCCGATGCGCCTCGATGAAGGAAAGCCACATGCCGAATAATGCCAAGTGGCTCAACAAGGTGCGCTGGGACGAGCACGGCCTGGTGCCGGTGATTGCCCAGGAAGCGGCGACCGGCGACATCCTGATGTTCGCCTGGATGAACCGCGAAGCGCTCACGCGCACCGTCGAGACGGGCGAAGCCGTATACTGGAGCCGTTCGCGCAAGAAGCTGTGGCACAAGGGCGAAGAGTCCGGTCACATCCAGAAGGTGAGCGAGATCCGCCTCGATTGCGACGAAGACGTGGTCCTGCTCAAGATCGAGCAGGTGGGCGGCATCGCCTGCCATACCGGCCGCCATTCCTGCTTCTTCCAGAAGTACGACAATGGCGACTGGCACAGCGTCGAACCGGTGCTGCAAGACCCCGACACCATTTATTCCCCGGACAAGAAGAAGACCCCATGAGCGTTACCCTGGCCCGTGTCGCGGCCGTGATCGAATCGCGCAAGCCCGAGCACGGCGGCGACCCCGCGACCTCCTATGTCGCCAAGCTGTTCGCCAAGGGCGACGACGCCATCCTCAAGAAGATCGGCGAGGAAGCCACCGAGCTGGTGATGGCGGCCAAGGATGCGCGCGTCGCGAACGACCCGTCCAAGGTGCTGTACGAATGCGCCGACCTGTGGTTCCATTCGCTGGTGCTGCTGGCCAAGTTCGACCTCACGCCGCAACAGGTGCTGGACGAGCTGGCGCGGCGCGAAGGCATGTCCGGACTTATTGAAAAAGCTGCACGCAAGGAATAAATAATTCCTGAAGCGTTGCAAGTGAGCACATGCTCACCGTGCGTGGACGTGCTTCCGCTGTCATAATCGGCGACCGGGCGTCATACCGATGTCACGGGGCGCTGATACGATGCCTCGGCTTCCCGGGCCTGCAAGTCCCTGAAATGTTGTCATAATCTGGAGACAAGATGGATAACTGCATTTTTTGCAAGATCGTCGCCAAGCAGATCCCGGCCGCCGTCGTCTATGAAGACGAGGATGTGCTGGCATTCAAGGACATCAACCCGGCGGCGCCGGTGCACCTGCTGGTGATTCCCAAGCAGCACGTGTCCACCTTGTCCGACTGCACCGGGGAACACGCGGCGGTGCTGGGCAAGATGCTGGCGCTGGCGCCAAAGCTTGCAAAAGAGAATGGTATTGACGTCAAGACCGGCGCCGACGGCAAGCCGAACGGCGGCTTCAAGACACTGATCAATAGCGGTCCGGATGGCGGGCAGGAAGTGTATCACCTGCACCTGCATATGTACGGCGGTCCGCGGCCGTGGCGTGGACTGGCGCTGTGAAGCATCCTCTAAGCCAGGACTAAGTTTCAGGGGGGCAGAGTGCTCCCGCATCGCGTATACTGTGGTAGACGCTTTCCCGATTTTTCAGGCGCATGCGCCTTGCTAGGAGAATAACATGGGTGGTTTGAGTATTTGGCATTGGGTCATCGTGCTGGTGGTCGTGATGCTGATCTTCGGCACCAAGAAGATCAGCAATATGGGTTCCGACCTGGGCAAGGCCGTCAAGGGCTTCAAGGACGGCGTGAAGGGCGACGAGGAAAAGGCTGCCGAAGCGAATCCAGCCCAAACGACGCAGCAGGTGGCCGACAAGTCGACCATCGACGTGGAAGCCCGCGACAAGACCCGCCTGTAAGCCGCGAGTTCCATGATCGATCTTGGACTGTCGAAAATCGCGATCATCGGCGTGGTCGCCCTGATCGTGATCGGCCCTGAAAAGCTGCCCAAGGTGGCGCGCATGGCCGGGACGCTGTATGGCCGCGCCCAGCGCTACCTGCACGACGTGAAGTCCGAGGTCAGCCGCGAGATCGAGCTCGACGAGCTGCGCAACCTGCACAAGGAAGTGCAGGAGAAGGCGCAATCGTTCAAGAGCGAGGTCGAATCGGCCACCAGCGATTTCGAGTCGTCCGTCACCAGCCACGTCGACGAGGTCGAGGCGATGTGGGATGGCCGCGCGGCGCACGACAGCAGCGCGACCACGATCACGCCCACCGTGGCCGACATCGACCGCAAGGCCAGGGACTTCCGCCGCAAGAAGCTGGTGCGCACCTCGAGCGTGCCGGCCTGGTACAAGAACCGCCATGGCACCAAGCGCCATGTGATGTCGGGCGCCGCCCGGGTGCGCAAGTTCCGCCCCGGCAGCGCCAGCAAATCCAATTCTTCCTTCTTCTAAATGACTGAGCAAGCCGCCGGCGAAGACACTTTCATCTCGCACCTGGTCGAGCTGCGTGACCGCCTGGTCAAGGCCTCGATCGGGATCGCGATCGTGTGCGCCGCGCTGATGGCGTGGCCGGGGCCGTCGCATATCTACGACCTGATCGCCGCACCGATGATCGCCTCGATGCCGCCCGGCTCGACCATGATCGCCACCGGCGTCATCTCGCCCTTCCTGGTGCCGATGAAGGTCACCCTGCTGCTGTCCTTCATCCTGGCGCTGCCCTGGGTGTTCTACCAGGCCTGGGCCTTCATCGCGCCCGGCCTGTACGCCCACGAAAAGCGCCTGGTGCTGCCGCTGGTGATCTCGTCGTCGGTGCTGTTCATCGCCGGCGTGGCGTTCTGCTACTTCTTCGTGTTCGGCCGCGTGTTCCACTTCATCGGCGAGTTCGCGCCGACCTCGATCGCGGTCATGCCCGATATCGAGAATTACCTCGATTTCGTGATGTCGATGTGCCTGGCCTTCGGCGCCTCGTTCGAGGTGCCGGTGGTGGTCGTGATCCTGGTGCGCATGGGCATCGTCAGCCTCGAAAAACTGCGCTCGGTCCGTTCCTACGTGATCGTCGGTGCCTTCGTGATCGCCGCCATCGTCACCCCGCCGGACGTGGTCAGCCAGCTGGCCCTGGCCATTCCGATGTGCCTGCTCTACGAGCTGGGCCTGCTGGTGGCGCCGATCTTCCAGCGCGCGACCACCGCGCCGGAAGAAACGGCGTAAGCTCGCTACAGCGCCGGGCGCCGCCCCGGCGCTACGGACAATTCCCCACGATGTAGTATCCCTGCGCCGTCTGCGCCAGCGTGCTGGTGAAGAAGGCGTTGTACAGTCCCATGGTCTGGTTCGAGCCCTTGGCCAGCGCATAGCCGCCGCTCGCGTGCGCGCGTCCGGCCTGGACGTGGGCGTAGTTGCTGGCAGTGCTGGTCGTGCAGGTGAACGGCGGTGGCGGCGTGCCAGCGCCCACCTGGAAGGCGGGGAGCGCGCAGGCATTCGACGTTTGTCCGTTATTGCCGATGGCCGTCACGCTGCCGCCATAGCTGCCGTCGGCGCGGTTCGCATAGGCCTTGCTGAACGCCGCGCCGCTGCCGGCCGCGGCGTCGTCGACCGGCGACGGGCCAGTGAGCAGCACCCGGTAGCCGGCGATCGACCCTTCGGCGAAACTGGCGGCGCCGTTCACCGTGACCGTCGACCCCGACACGCTGGTGCTGCACGAGGCCATGCTGGGCGCCGGCGCCTGCGACACCCGCAGGTTCCTGTTGAACCAGAAATCCATGATAAAGGCCGGGTAGTTCACGCGGGTCGCATTCACGTAGTTGGCGTTCTGGCCTCCCGTGCCGGCCGGCCAGGCGTGGCCGAGGCCCGTCACCGTGATCTGCGAGGTGCGCACCTTGCCGTTGGCGTCCGTGTATTCCACATTGCTGCCGCTGCCCGGCACGGTCACCGCCGCGCCCTGCGTCCAGGCGCCGCCATACACCTGGCGCATGGCGGCGGCGTCCAATGGGCCATAGGCTTGCGCCACCGTGTAGTCGCTGGTTCCCCAGAGCACACCCGTGACCTGGGTCGCGAAATGGTCGGCCGCGCTGCCCGCCATCGCGCGGCAGGCATTGGCCGCGGTGGTTGCCGTATAGCCGGAAGGGACGATCGAGATCTGGCCGGTGGTGACGCCCGGTGGCGGGGCGGCGGAGAGGCCCAGGCCGGCGAAGACCTCGGGCGCCGTGCAGCCCAGCACCATGGCCTTGGCGCCGCCCGAGGACAGGCCGGCCACGTACACCTGTTTCGGATCGATCGCGTACTGCGGGTTGGAGAGGAAGCGGTTGACCAGGTCGAGCAGCACCGCCGTGTGGCCATGGGAACGGCTGCGGTTGGTGGCGGCCCAGTCCCAGCAGTGGGTGCCGTAGACGTTGCCGGTGGCGTTCGGCGCCAGGATCACCGCGCCGTACTGGTCGGCCACCGCCTTCCAGTTGTAGCCGGCGTCGCCGCTGCCGTTGATGACGTCGCCGCCCGCGGTCTGCGCGCAGCCGTGCAGCACCAGCACCAGGGCGCGCTTGTTGTCCAGGATCGGTGGCGTGGCCGGCCAGTAGTAGTAGCCGCCCAGGGCGCCGCCGTGGGTGGTGTCGTTGGCCCAGACCTGGTTGGCGCTCCAGGCGCCGGGGCCGGCCTGGACCGGAGTCTGTGCGAGGGCAGGGATGAACGGCGCGCACAGCGCCAGGCAGATCGCGGCTTGCGCCGCTCGTCGATGGAAGGGCTGCATGCGATGTCTCCGGATATGGTTGTCGTGGGCTGGCCGGGAGGCCTGCCACATTCATCATAGTTCGGGAGACGGGGCGCACAAGCGGGTGCGCGAGCACGCCGCTTGTGCGTTTTTGCACGGCCTTCATGGGTCATGAGGGCCATGCGGAGAGGGTCACTGCATCAACTCGGAGATCATCTTGACCGGCGCATTGCCGTAGCTGAGGAACTGGTCGTGGAATTCCTTCAGCTTGAAGCGCTCGCCCAGCTGCTGCTTGCGGCGCTCGCGCAGTTCCATGATCTGGTGGTAGCCGCTGAAGTAACTGGTCAGCTGCACCGAGGTCAGGGTCACGCGGCGCCATTTTTCGTCGGCTTCCTGGCGCGTCTGGAAGGCCTGGCGGGTGAGCAGGTCGATCGCCGCCTCCCGGCCCATGCCGTTCACGTGCACGCTGTAGTCGAGGATGGTGTTGGTCACGCTGCGCAGGTTCCACTTCGAGTACATCAGCCACATCTCGGGCGCGTTGTCGCCATAGCCCGATTCGAGCATCATGCGCTCGCCATACACGGCCCAGCCTTCGACCATGGCGCCATTGCCGAACAACGACTTGATCAGGGAAGGCGAGCGGTTGGCGTGCACCAGCTGCGCGTAGTGGCCGGGGATCGCCTCGTGGATGTTCAGGATCTGCAGGATCCACTCGTTGTACTCGCGCAGGCTGCTCTCGGCCTGTTCCGGCGTGAGATTGTCCATCGGCGTGACGTTGTAATAGGTCTTGTCCTTGGAGCGGTAAGGGCCCGGCGCGTCGATGCTGGCGCCGGCCACGCCGCGCTGGTACATCGGCGTTTCGCGCACCTCGAGCGGCTTGCTCGGGTCCAGCGTCAGCAGGTCGTGCTTGATCACCCAGTCCTGCAGCAGCGGGATCTGGCGCCGGATCTCGGCGAAGAAGTTCTCGCGCGCGACGTGGCGGCTGGATAACTTGTCGATCATCATGCCGATCTTCTGGAAGCGGTCGGCCGGCTTGTTCACGCCCGCCATATAGCGCGGCCACAGCTCGTCCGAGATGCGGTCCATGTTCGACAGCAGTTCCTCGCGCGTGACCAGGGCCTTGCGGAAGGTTTCCTCGGCGCTGGAGGACGACTGGATGTCGAGCGCGAACTTCTGCTCGTACAGCGCCTTGCCCGCGCGGAAAGGCCGCGCCTGGCCGCTGGCCGCCTGGCGCTTCTCGACACCGTTCAAAAAGTCGACATAGCCCAGCACCGCGGTGCCGGCGTTGGCGATGCGCTGGGCGAAGATCGCCTTTTCCTGCGTCGTCAATATCGATTCCTCGGCCGCCCTGCCCAGGTCGGCCAGCACGGCCATCGTGCCCGGCGCCTGGCCGATCGCGAGCTGGGTGTGCTCGCGCGTCGGGTTGGTGATGGAGGCCTGCGCCGCCGCGTAATAGGCCGGCACGTCGGCCAGGCGCTTGAGAATGGTGCGCAGGCGCTGCGGCTTGGCCGCGTAGTCGGTGTTCAGGATCAGGTCGAGCGGCGCGGCGACGTTGTACTGCGACGGGTTCCACTCGTATTCGCGCCAGGTGGAGAGGCGCCAGCGGTCCTTCTCCAGCTTGTTGACCAGAAGGGCCAGATCGGTGCGGTAGCGCGGCGACAGCTGCCTGGGATCGAGCTTGCCGAATTTTTCCAGCCACTCGTTGGCGAAGGCCAGCTGCTTCGCGCGCGTGTCGGCGTTCGGGATGGTGAGATTCGCGGCATTGTCGAACTTGCCGACGTAGATGCCGCCTTCGGGGTCCATGCGCCACAGGGCGGTCAGGTATTGCATGCTCAGGGTCGACATGCGGCGGTCGAGGCGCATCTCGGCGGCGTTCGCGCCGGCGGCAGCCGCGGAGGCGGCGCCGGCGCCGACGGCGGCCGCGCCCACCAGGGCTTTCTTGCCCTTGCTGGAAGTCTTCTTCTTGACGACCTTCGAGGATTTCGCCTTGCCCTTGGCTGGCTTGGAGGTGGCGGCGACGGCCGGCGTCAGTGCGAAACACGCCAGCAAGGCCGCCAGCGCGATTTTCGTTTTCATCATCGTATTCAACCCTGTAACTAAGGAGATGCCTGGATGCGCGCAGGCGCGAAGGCGTGCAGATTAGCATCAAAACCGTGCTTTGCGGACGGTTGAAACATTCCGACACGTTAGAGCCTATCTCGGCAGATGGGAGTCGCTGCTGGCGCGCATGACAAGCGTGGGCGGCGTTGCTCGTCGTTGCATGGCGCCGCCATGCGGCCTGCTCGCGCCTTGCCCACACTCGTCATGCATCGCCATCAGCTGCCTCCCATCTACCGAGATAGGCTCTATGCCAACATTAATGAATCGACAATCTCAGCGTCCGAGTCCTGCCTTGAGCATCTCCAGCATATCCCCCGGCGACATGCGCGCCGCCATTTCGGTCCCTTCCAGCAGGCTGTCGGCCAGGTCGCGCTTGTGGCGGTGCAGGTCGACGATGCCTTCCTCGATCGTGCCGCGCGCGACCAGGCGGTAGATGGTCACCGGCCGCTGCTGGCCCATGCGGTGCGCGCGATCGGAAGCCTGGTCCTCGACCGCCGGGTTCCACCACGGGTCCATGTGGATCACGTAGTCGGCCGCCGTCAGGTTGATGCCGACGCCGCCCGCCTTCAGGCTGATGAGGAACAGGTCGCCCTCGCCGGCCTGGAAGGCGTCCACGCGGCGCTTGCGTTCCTGGATCGGCGTCGAGCCGTCCAGATACTGGTAGGCGACGCCCTGGGCATCGAGGTAATGGCGGATCAGGGTCAGGTGGTCGACGAACTGGCTGAACACCAGCACCTTGTGCCGGTTCTCGAGCAGGTCGGTGGTCAGGCGCGCGAACGTCGCCAGCTTGCTGCTGGCGATGCCGGCGCCAGGCGCCACCAGCTCGGGATTGCAGCAGGCGCGGCGCAGCCGCATCATCTCGGCCAGGATCTCGATCGCCTTCTGCCCCTCGGGCGCCTCGAGCGCGGCCAGCTTGTCGAGGGCCTGGCGGCGCAGCGATTCATAGAGCGCGTTCTCTTCGGCGCTCAGTTCCACCGGGACCACGATCTCGGTGCGCGGCGGCAGCTCGGACAGCACCTGCGCCTTGGTGCGGCGCAGGATGAAGGGCGCGGTCAGGCGCTTCAAACGTGCGCGCGCGCCCGCCTCCGCGCGTTTGTCCTGGGCTTTCTCGATCGGGCCGGCGAAGCGTAGCTGGAACTGGTCGGCGCTGCCCAGCAGGCCCGGATTGATGAAGCGGAACAGGTTCCACAATTCTCCCAGGTGGTTTTCCAGCGGCGTGCCGGTGGCCGCCATGCGGAAGTCCCCCTGCAGCGCCATCACCGCCTGCGAGCGCTTGGTGTGCATGTTCTTGATCGCCTGGGCCTCGTCGAGCACGATGCTGTGCCAGCGCCGGCCCTTGAAGCGCGCCACTTCGAGCTGCAGCAGGCCGTAGCTGACCACGACCACGTCGAACGGCCCCGCGTCGTCGACCGTGGCGGCGCGCTCGCCGGGGCCGAACAGCTTCAGGTTCAGGGTCGGCGCGAAGCGCGCGGCCTCGTCGATCCAGTTCAGGCAGACGGAGGTCGGCGCCACCACCAGCGCCGGGCCGTCCTTGGCGCGCGTGAGCAGCAGCGCCAGCGCCTGCAGCGTCTTGCCGAGACCCATGTCGTCGGCCAGGCAGGCGCCGACGCCCCAGTGCGCCAGGCGCGCCAGCCACTGGAAGCCGTCGACCTGGTAATCGCGCAGCTCGGCCTGCAGGGTGGACGGCAGCTTGGGCAGGTACGCGGCATTGTCGGCCATGCGTTTCAGGTGCCCCTGCCAGGCCTTGTCGGCATCGACGCTGCCGGCGTCCCGCGCCAGTTCGTCCAGCGCGAAACTGGCCAGCGCATGGGTGCGGATGCCGTCGCCATGCAGTTCGCCATAGGCGCCCAGCTCCGTCAGGCGCCGGTGCAGCTCGTCCGACAGGGCCAGGTATTCGTTCTCGCCCAGGGCCACGAAGCGGCTGCCGCTTTCCTGGATCTTTTCCAGCAGGGTGCGCAGGTTCATCACGCGGCCTTCGTCGATCACGACGTCGCCGCTGGCCGCGAACCAGTCGCGCTCGCGCCGGATCTGCACCCGCACCGACTTCGTCGTGGCCTTTTTCGTGACCCTGAATTTTTCGCCCTCGGGCCAGGCGACCACGATGGACTCGCTGTCCAGCGCGCGTAGCTGGTCGACCAGTTCCAGTGCCAGCAGGGGCTGGCCGAGCAGCCATTCGCCGTGGTCCGGTTCCGCGTGTTCGAGGGCCTGGCATGCGCCGATCAGCTGGCGCTCGGCCTCGCGCTCGGCATGAAGAATGCGTCGGGCTTCGGTGCGGATGCCGTCGACGTCGGCAATCACATTGGCCGCGCCTTCGCCGGGGCCGTAATAAGCGCCGCCCGGCAGGGGACGCACCAGCAGCTGCATGCGCATGCCGTGCTGGTAGGGACGCAGCAGCACGTGCAGGCGCGGATCGGCCGGCACGGTCTCGATATCGCTGCTGCTGGCGCCGATGTCCGACTGCACGGTGACGATCGACGACACCGCGCCGATCGCGCGCAGAACGCGGCGTTCGGCCGCCAACGGCACCGTCAAGCCTTCGCCGACGATGGCGGCGATGCGGCGATGCTCGTCCCTGATCTGCACCAGGCGCAGGCGGGTCGGCGTCTCGCGCGTGACCACGACCTCGCCGTCATTGTCCTCTACCGGCGGGTTCAGCGCGATCGACACCTTGTCGCCCAGTTTCTTGACCAGCAATTCCGGCTCGCCCGGCAGCAGCTCGACCCGGGTGCCGGGCGAATCCATCCAGAACAGCAGCGGGTGGCCGACCAGGCTTGCCAGTGCCTTGTGCACTTCGAGTTCGAAACGGATGCCGCTGCCGGCGTAGTAGCGGCGGCCGGCGATCGCGTTCACCGCCTGCAGGTCTTGCGCGGTGAGGAAGTCGAGCGCGGGGCCTTCCTCGGCCAGGCGTTTCAGGCCCATGGCGCGGCCGCGGCTCCAGCCGCCTTGCGCGTCGCGCTTCTGCTCGCGCGGCTCCAGCTCCTGCACGCCCAGGTGCGGGTCGTAGCGGATCAGCCAGACCAGGCGCGAAGTTGGGCCTGACCTGCGAACGCTTTCCACGTTCACCGCCGGCTGCAGGTTGATCAGGGCGTTCAGCTGGCGTTCCCACGGTTCTTCGCGCGCGAACCAGCCGCTCATGTCGGGCAGGCGGTGCTTGCGTCGCAGTTCGCCCGCGCGTTGTTCATGCGCCAGGTGGCCGGCCTGTCCCATCTGCGCCAGCACGCCGGCCAGCTGGGCCGACCACAGGTCGAAGCCGGCCGCCTCGGACTGGGTCAGCATGTCTTCCAGCCGCGCCCGCTGGTCGTTCAACGCAGGCAGGGCCAGCCAGTGATGGATCAGGGCGCGGAACACGGTCGGCTCCAGCGACATCTCCCAGCTGCGCGTGGCGAACAGCGCGGCGTCGACGGTGCCGCGCTGGATCTCGTGCAGCATGCCGAGCTGGAACCAGACCGCGTTGTCGGGCCGCTGGACCGCGCGCGTCTCGATCTCGAGCCAGGCGTCCGCCAGCTTGCGGTGGCCCGGATCGCTGCTGCGCAGCAGGGCGGTCATCGCGATGTGCGCGCAGTGGCCGTCGAACACGGCCTTGCGCCTGCCGGTCTCGCGGCGCAGCTGCTTGATCGACGCGTCGATGCCGGCCACGCCAGCATCGCTATCGTCGCGCAGCACCTGCACCACGCTGCGCAGGAACAGGCCGGGCGAATCGCCCGTCTCGTCCACCAGCGACAAGGCGTCGTCCAGCCGCCCGCACAGGATGTAGTGCTCGCCCAGCGAGCGGCGCAGCGGGCTTTCCGGGCTGCTGCGCGGTATCAGGCGCTCGGCGTACTCGCGCACGCCAGGCGCCAGCGCCGGTTCGCTGCGCGCATGCATGATCAGGATGTGCAGGATGCCTTCGCGCATGCGCGGATGGATGCGCTCCATCATGCCTGGTGCGAAAGGACGCGCGCAGACGTCGACCAGCGGATGCAGGTAGCTCGACTCGTGGCAGCGCAGGCAGGCATCCAGCAGGGGTGAAACGACGTCGTACTCTCGTCCGGTAAGCAGGGCGATGCGCAGCAGGGCCAGGCCCTGGCGGTAGCTGCGCAGCATCAGGGTGCCCTGCCAGTCGCGCCGCACGGTCGAGACCTGGGCATAGGCGGCGGCCACGCCGTCGAACAGGCCATCGTCGAGCGCCGCGTCCAGCACCGGCCAGGACAGCTCGGGCGCGATGCCGGTGCCGCGCTCGCCCATGTCGACCACCAGCTTGCGCTCGCGCAGGCGCGCCAGTTCATCGACCCATTGCGCGATCGGCAGCGCCACGCCCAGGGCCCGCATATGCTCCAGGATGCGCTGGCGGCCCATCGGTTCGCCCGCGATCGCCAGCACGACCAGCAGCGCACGCTCTTCCGCCGTGCAGGCGGCCAGCCGCGCGCCCACGTCCTCCACCATCATGCGAGGTTCTCGATCTCGATCGCAGGCAGGCCGTCCGGCACCGGGATGCCGAACACGCGCAGGTAGAAATACAATTCCGCTTCGAGCGTGCGCACCACGCTGGACGCCTTGCGAAAGCCATGGCCTTCGCCTTCGAGCGTCAGGTAGGCCACCGGCAGCTTGCGCGCGCGCAGCGCCTCGACCACGCTCTCGGACTGCTGCGGCGGCACGACCTTGTCGTCCAGGCCCTGGAAGAAGATCATCGGCCGCCGCAGTTTATCTGTGTGGTGGATCGGCGAGCGCTCGCGGTAGACCGCTGCGGCGGTTTCCGGCGGCGCGATCAGGTACTGGTTGTAGTGCGACTCGAACTTGTGCGAATCGGCGTCCAGGCCGGCCAGGTCGGACACTCCGTAGTAGCTGGCGCCGGCCTTGAACACATCATGGAAGCTCAGTGCCGACAGCACGGTCAGGCCGCCGGCGCTGCTGCCGCGGATCAGCAGGCGTTCGGGGTCGACGACGCCTTGCGCCGCCAGGTGGCGCGCGCCGGCCACGCAATCCTCGACGTCGACCACGCCCCACTGGTGCTTGAGCAGGTTGCGGTAGTCGCGGCCGAAGCCGGTGCTGCCGCCATAGTTCACGTCGAGCACGGCGAAGCCGCGGCTGGTCCAGTATTGGGTGGACAGCTTCAGGGTGCTGGCCGCCATGCCGGTCGGGCCGCCGTGGCCGATCACGATCAGCGGCGGCAGCTCGCCGTGTTGCGGAACATGGTCGGCATTGGTCGGCGCATAATAGAAGGCGTGGGCGGTGCGACCATTCCCGCTCGGATAATCGATCGCCAGCGGCACCGACAGGTAGCCGGTCGCCGGCAGTTGCGGGATCGAATGCGCCAGCACCTCGCTGCTGTTGTTGGTCAGGTCGATCCGCGCCAGTTCCGGCGCGATGGTCGGCGCGCCGCCCAGCACGGCCACGACGTCGCCCTGCACCCGCAGCTCGCGGATCTCTTCATACGGCGATTCCAGCGGTATCAAGTTGCCGCCCGCCAGCCTTGCCAGGTAGCTGACGCCTTGTTCGACGTAGGCGCACACGATCTCGTCCCCGGAACGGAAGCCGTACAGCGAACCGCCGAAGCTCCAGTGCGGGCCGGCGAATTCGGCTTCACGCGGGCACAGCGCATGCACCACGCCGTGGTCGTAGCGGTACAGGTTCCACCAGCCGCTGCGGTCCGACACGAAGTGCAGCAGGCCGCCGGGCGACCACTCGGGCTGGCAGATCGATTCTTCCGCGCCGCCCGCGACCAGGCGGCCGTTCACCAGCGTCCCATCATCCAGCACGTCGGCCAGCCACAGCTCCGTGCCTTCCCACGGCATGCGCGGATGGTCCCAGCACAGCCAGGCCAGCTGGCGGCCATCGGGCGACAGGCGCGGCGCCGCATAGAAGTCGTTGCCGTCCACGAGCACGGTCTCGATGCCGTCGAAGCCCACCGCGCACAAGGTATTGACAGGGTAGGCGGCGCCGGCCGAGTGATCCTCGCGCACGGCGATCAGGCGCTGGCGCGCGCCATCGAGCACGAAGTCGGCAAAGCGGTGGCCCGTGCCCTCGGCGGTCAGGGCGACCGGCTCGCCGTCAGGCTCGACCCGGTACAGGCGATTGTCCACATGGTGCGAGAACCATGCCGTGCCGCCGGCGAGCAGGCAGGCGCCGCCGCCATATTCATGGACGCGGCTGCGCACATTGAACGGCGCCGGGGTCAGCTCGCGCGTGCCGTTGGCATCGTGCACCATGAGCGTCGTGCGTCCGCCCTCGCTGGCGCGACCCTCGAGCCAGCCCAGGCGCGGCCCGTCGAGCATCAGCTGGGCCAGCGGCACCGCGCCGGCGGCAACCACCGCGGCGCTGATCGGCGAGGGCCAGGCACCGCAAGGCAAAGGTTGTTTGCTGGTAGCAATCGTCATGATCTGGGCTCTTTCCTTGGTGGGGCGCCTATTATAGTGTTCGCCCAAGAATGCGATAATAGCCGTTTCCTTACCAACGCCATTGTCAGCCATGCCACAATTTGCCCCGCTCCAGAACGACACCTTCCTGCGTGCGCTGTTGCGCCAGCCGACTGACTACACCCCGGTGTGGCTGATGCGCCAGGCGGGCCGCTACCTGCCGGAATACCGCGCCACCCGCGCGCGCGCCGGTTCGTTCCTGGGGCTGGCGAAGAATCCCGACTACGCCACCGAAGTCACGCTGCAGCCGATCGACCGCTATCCGCTGGACGCGTCGATCCTGTTCTCGGACATCCTGACGGTGCCGGACGCGATGGGCCTGGGCCTGTATTTTGCCGACGGCGAAGGCCCGAAGTTCGAGCGTCCGCTGCGCACCGAAGCGGAAGTGAACGCGCTGGCCGTCCCCGACATGGCGTCGCTCGACTATGTGTTCAAGGCCGTGACCTCGATCCGCACCGCGCTGAACGGCCGCGTGCCGCTGATCGGCTTCTCGGGCAGCCCGTGGACGCTGGCCTGCTATATGGTCGAAGGGGGCGGCTCGCGTGAATTCCACACGGTCAAGAAGATGCTGTACAGCCGTCCGGACCTGATGCACCGCATCCTGGACATCAATGCGCAGGCCGTGACCCAGTACCTGAACGCCCAGATCGACGCCGGCGCCCAGGCCGTGATGATCTTCGACTCCTGGGGCGGGGCGCTGGCCGACGGCGCCTACCAAGAATTTTCGCTGGACTACATGCGCAAGATCGTCGCCGGCCTGAAGCGCGAGCACGACGGCGTGCGCATCCCGGCGATCGTGTTTACCAAGGGCGGCGGCATCTGGCTGGACGAGATGGCCGACATCGGCGCCGACGCGCTGGGCCTGGACTGGACCGTCAACCTGGGCCGCGCGCGCAAGCTGGTGGGCGACCGCGTGGCGCTGCAGGGCAATCTCGATCCGGCCATCCTGTTCGCCGAGCCGGACCAGATCCGCGCCGAAGTCGAGCGCTCGCTCGCCGCCTATGGTGCGCCGTCGAGCGGCCACGGCCACGTGTTCAACCTGGGCCACGGCATCTCGCAATTCACGCCGCCGGAATCGGTCAGCGCCATGGTCGACGCCGTTCATGGTTTCAGCCGCAAGCAGCGCGCCGCCTGAATTATCCCCTGCGATTGGCGGCGCTCTTGACAAGGCCGCCAATCGACCCCTCACTTGTTCACAACTTCCTAAAAGCGGGTAAAAATTCCTGTGGACATCTCAGCATCTTCTGAATCAACGTAAGGCGATGATTTATAAGAGTTTTTTGCTTCGGCGCAGTGCTGAGTGCGTCCTGCACCACAAGGTTGTCCAGTAGATTTCAGCCAGTTTCGGCTCTTGTTCACAAAGTTATCAACAGACGTTTTGATAATGGGGAAAAGTGCTTGGTTTACCGGGACTTAGCGTGCTTCTTCAAGTATTGCCTTAAGTTTGTGACGCAATGCGGCGAGTTTTCCACGCCGGCCACCCTAGTTATGCACAACGCGGAAAAATCCCCCGAGCTTGTTAGCAGGTCTCAGGACGAATATGCAAGCTATTGATTCATAAGTGAAAAATAGTCTTGAATTTGAGAATTATCGATTGCGACTTGATCTAACGTAAACCTTTGATGGGGTCAAGCCCCACGCTATTCACAAAGTTTTCCACAGATTTGCACAGGGCCCAGATTGTCAACCAGCATCGATAGCACGCATTGCTTTGTGGACCACTGCTTCCTGGAAGTGGTGCTCGATACACCGCTGAACAGCAGTTTCGACTACCGCTGGCCATGCCGGCCGGGCGAGGAACCGCTGCCCGGCCAGCTGGCGCTGGTGCCGTTCGCGCGCCGCGAAGTCATGGCCCTGATCGTCGCGGTCAAGGACCGAACCGATGTCCCGCCCGCAAAACTGAAGGATGCCCTGGCCGTGCGCAGCCAGCTGTCCCCGCTGGCGGAGCGCTGGATCGCCCTGGCGCGCTTCGCCGCCGATTACTACCAGCGTCCGCTGGGCGAGGTGGCGCTGCCCGGCCTGCCCAAGAACCTGCGGGTGCCCACGACGGTGGCGCTGGACCGCGCCCTGAAAAAACTGGCCAAGCTCGATCGGCAACAGGATGCGACGGCGGTCGACATGCCGGTGCTGAATCCCTCCCAGCAAGAGGCGGCCGCCGCGATCGGCGGCGCCGACGGTTTCACACCGCTGCTGTTGTGGGGCGTGACCGGCAGCGGCAAGACCGAGGTCTACCTGCAGGCCTGCGCCCGGGTGCTGGCGCGCGACCCGCAGGCGCAGATCCTGATCATGGTCCCCGAGATCAACCTGACGCCGCAGCTGGAAGGGAATATCCGGGCCCGCTTCCCGGGCATGATGCTGGCCACCCTGCACAGCAGCCTGTCCGAGGGCGAGCGCATGCTGCACTGGCTGGCCGCGCACAGCGGCCAGGCGCGCATCGTGCTCGGCACCCGGCTGGCGATCCTGGCCTCGCTGCCGAACCTGCAACTGATCGTGATCGACGAAGAGCACGACCCCTCGTACAAGCAGCAGGAAGGCTTGCGCTATTCGGCGCGCGACCTGGCCGTGTGGCGCGCCCACCAGCTGGGGATCCCGATCGTGCTCGGCTCGGCCACGCCTTCGCTCGAATCCTGGCATCACGCGCGCTCGGGACGCTACCGGCGGCTGGACCTGCGCGAGCGCGCCGTGCGCGACGCCGTGCTGCCGACAGTCAGGCTGGTGGACATGGAACGCGACCGCGCGCGCGACGGACTGACGAGCGAGGTGCTGGCGGCCCTGCGCGGGCGGCTGGAGCGCGGCGAGCAGTCGCTCCTGTTCCTGAACCGGCGCGGCTATGCCCCGGTGATCTGCTGCGACGCCTGCGGCTGGATCAGCAACTGCACCCGCTGCACCGCCTTCATGGTGCTGCACAAGCCCGAGCACCGGCTGCGCTGCCACCACTGCAGCCTCGAATTGCGCATTCCGCGTTCCTGCCCGACCTGCGGCAACGTCGACCTGCAGCCGCTGGGACGCGGCACCCAGCGGGTCGAGGAAGGGCTGCAAGCCATGTTCCCCGAGGCGCGCATCCTGCGCATCGATGCCGACTCCACGCGCCTGAAGGGCAGCGCGCAAGCCGCCTTCGACAGCGTGCACCGGGGCGAGGTGGACATCCTGATCGGCACGCAGATGGTCGCCAAGGGCCACGACTTCAAGAAGCTGACCCTGGTCGGGATCCTGAACCCCGATACCGCCCTGTTCTCGCAGGACTATCGCGCCAGCGAGCGCCTGTTCGCCCAGCTGATGCAGGTGGCGGGCCGGGCCGGCCGCGCCGGCGCGCCGTCCGAGGTGCTGGTGCAGACCAGGTATGCGCAGCACCCGCTGTACGGCGCGGTGATGCGCCACGATTACGAGCGCTTTGCCGGCCAGCTGCTCGAAGAGAGGAAGGAAGCCGGGCTGCCGCCCTTCATGTACCAGGCCTTGCTGCGCGCCGAGGCGAAGGAGCTGCCGATCGCGATCGCATTCCTGGAGGCGGCGCGCGACTGCCTGCCGGCCGACGGGATCATGATCAACGACCCGATCCCGATGACGATGACCCGGGTCCACAACGTGGACCGCGCCCAGCTGCTGGTCGAATCCAGCTCGCGGCCCGCGCTGCAGGCCTTCCTGCGGGTCTGGAACCTGCAGCTGCGGGCGATGAAGTCGCGCGTGAAGTGGTCGCTTGAAGTCGACCCGGTCGATATCTGAGTGCGGTCGGCGTTGTTGCGCATGGGTCTGAACGTAAGGCGCAATAATTGACTCTGGTTAATAAGCTGATATCCTCAGGGAAATGAAGCGCCTTGCTCCATCACTTGTCGTCGTTGCCATGATTGCCGGAATCGCATGAAAGCTGAACCGAGTGTCGACCAGCGGACCGTACAACCGCGCCTTGAGGCGAAGCAGGACCGCGCGAACGCCGGCGCGCTCGCCGACATGATCGGCAACAGCCCGCGCATGACTGCCCAGCGCGCACTGGTTGCGCAACTGTTCGGGAACCGGCAGCCCGGGCGTGGCGCCGTGCAGGGCCAGGGAGCGGCCCAGCTGGCGCAGGACGACACCGCCGTGGCGGTCAACCGCACCGGCCTGCCTGACAGGCTCAAATCGGGCGTCGAGTCACTGTCGGGGCACGATCTGAGCGACGTCAACGTTCACTATAACTCGTCTGCGCCGGGCCGCTTGAACGCGCATGCCTATGCGCAAGGCCGCGAAATTCACGTGGCGCCGGGGCAAGAGCGGCATTTGCCGCACGAGGCCTGGCACCTGGTGCAGCAAGCCGAAGGACGGGTCCAGCCGACTCTGCAAATGCAGGGCGGCGTCGCCGTGAACGACGATCCTGGCCTGGAGCGTGAGGCGGATGTGATGGGCGCGAGGGCACTCTCGGCTGCGCCCCCGGCGGGCGCGGCCGTCGAACCTGCACCTCGGGCGGCCCCGGGCGGCGCGGCAATCGCGCAAGCCGTATGGGTCGACGGCCATCAGCGTCGGCTCGACGATGGGTTGAAGGAAAAGGTATGGAATGATCCCCTGCGTGAGCTTGCGAATATCGGCCACCAGCTCGGCATGACGGAGGCTGCCACGGCCCTGCACTGGCGTATCGCCACTGCCTACGAGAGCGGCAATATCGAATTGATCGACGAAGCCAGTACCGCACTTCGCCATGCTTTGACCAGCGACCAGGCATGGACTATCGAGCAATTGCTGGGGAACACGCTGGATCATCTGCACCTGCCCGAGGATGCGATGGAGGATCCCGAGCACGCCGAGGACCAGGTCAGCGACAATCCGGAAGAGGAACTCGATCCGGGGGACTTGATGTTGTCGGAAATTGAATCTGACGAGCAAGCGGTGCTGGCCGAGGCCCTGGTCATGCGCCACCCCGGGCTGTATCAGCAGTTTGAAGACCTGGCGCGGAACGCAGGTGCGCAAGCGACCCACGCGCTGTTCCTCACATGGTTCAATCAAGGCGTGTTGACGCGCACGCAGTTCAAGCAGCTTGTGAACGGCGGCAAGCCGATACAGAAGGCACGCACACCCGGCGCGCTGAGTTACCAGGCCGGATACACCACCCATAAGCACGGCAATTTCAAGGACGTCACCTATAAGCTCGACAACCTTGGCAGCATCGATTTCGGCAAGGTCAACAAACAAAAGGTCTGGAAGAATCCGATGAAGCCGGGCAGCGAGGTTCAGCTGAACAAGGGCTCAGGCAAGGCCAACTACGGCATCACGCTGAGCGGAACCAAGATCAAGATTCCCGGCGCGAGCCGCGGGCAGCATTTTTCCATGGCGAACCGGATCATGAAGAACGGCTTCGGCAACAGCAGCCCGCCCGACTGGACCTGGCACCACCTGACCACCTATTACAAAATGGTGCTGGTAGACCGCACCGTCCACGCCAAGCATGGACACAATGGCGGGGTCTACGTCTGGAAGTGAGCTTGCCGGGACCTGCTCAGGCGCTTTCGCCGGCGGCGCGGCGGCGGCCGGTGTCGCCCAGCATCGCGAGGCCGGCACCTATCAGCAGGGTGGTGGACGGCTCGGGGACTTCGCCAGGCTCTTCCACGTCGACCGTTTCGATGCCGAAGGTGATGGTGCCGAAGTCCCACTGGCCGTCCACCCCCACCAGATCGTCCCAGTCTTCGAAGAATTCCAGGCGCAGGATGCCGTCGACGCCGACTTCGAACGCCAGGCCCAGCAGGGCCAGGTCGGCGAAGCCCAAGTAGCTCATGATACCCGGGAACCATTCCTCGATGCCCGGCGTGAAGAACACGCCGTCGGTCTGCTTGGAGTTCTCGAAGCCGACGACCATGTCCGCCAGCCAGCTCGGCGAATCGGCGGTCAGGGTGACATCGTAGGCGATGCTGGTGACGACCGAGTTGGCGCCGACGTCTAGCAGTACCACTGTGTTGTCGTAGTTCTCGCAATCGACTGATTTCTAATGGGAAATTAATAAAGTGTGTCCCCCGATAGAGATCGGCACGTAAAGTTGCTCGACATGCAAGATGCATGTCGCCACCAGCGGCGGCAAAATAGCGTATCGTCTTGCCTGTCATTAGCGCAGCAGTGGAGACCAGCAATGAAACAACTCAACGTGGACGTCGCCATCATCGGCACCGGCACCGCCGGCATGACCGCCTACCGCGCCGCCAAGACGCTGGGGGCCCGGACGGTGGCGATCGAGAGCGGCCAGTACGGCACCACCTGCGCCCGGGTCGGCTGCATGCCGAGCAAGCTCCTGATCGCGGCGGCCGAGGCGTCCCACGTGATCGATACGTCCGCGCCATTCGGCGTGCATGCCTTAGATAAACGCATCGACGGCCGCGCCGTGATGGAAAGGGTCAAGCGCGAACGCGACCGCTTCGTCGGCTTCGTGCTCGAAGGGGTGGAGGCGATGCCGGTGCAGGACCGCCTGCAGGGCCGCGCGCGCTTCACGGGCCCCTGCACGCTGGTGGTCGACGACCACACCGAGATCCAGGCCGGTCGCATCGTGATCGCCACCGGCTCCACGCCGCTGCGCCTGCCGCAGCTGGAGAACGTCGGTCCCGGCATCGTCACCAGCGACGACGTGTTCTATTGGGACGACCTGCCGCGCTCGGTGGCCGTGATCGGCACCGGCGTCATCGGCCTGGAACTGGGCCAGGCCCTGGCCCGGCTCGGCGTGCGCGTGCGCTTCTACGCGCGCGGCGGCAGCATCGCCAACATCACCGATCCGGAGGTGCTGCGCTGCGCGGGACGGGTCTTGATGGAAGAACTCGACATCGCCTTCCAGACCGAGGTGGTCGGGGCGGTGCAGGAGGGCGACGAGGTGGCGCTGACGGTGCGCGATGCGCTGGGCAAGGAAAGCACCGAGCGCTTCCAGTATGTCTTGATGACGGCCGGCCGCACGCCGAACGTGCACGACCTGGGGCTCGAGCACACGGGCCTGGAGCTGGGGCCGGACGGCATCCCCGTGTTCGACGCCCGCACCATGCAGTGCGGCACCAGCAATATCTTCATCGCGGGCGACGCCAACAACGAGCGTCCGTTATTGCACGATGCGGCCGACCACGGCAAGATTGCCGGCGACAACGCGGGCCGCTTCCCGGATGTGCGTCCGGGCCTGCGCCGCGCGCCGATTGCGGTCGCCTTCACCGAGCCGAATATCGCCACCCTGGGCAAGAACTACAAGGCCTTGTGCGCCGGCGGCCAGCGCAAGTTCGCGGTCGGCAGCGTGTCCTTCGCCAACCAGGGCCGCAGCCGGGTGATGTTGCAGAACAAGGGGATGTTGCGGGTGTACGCCGAGTATGGCACCCGGCTGTTCCTGGGCGCCGAGATGATCGCGCCACGCGCCGAGCACCTGGCCCATCTGCTGTCGTGGGCATTCCAGATGCGCCTGACGGTCGACCAGATGCTCGAGATGCCGTTCTACCATCCGGTGATCGAGGAGGGCGTGCGCACCGCGCTGCGCGACCTGGCCACCAACCTGTCGAAGGGCGACAGCCAGACCGACCCGGCCGATACCGAGCCGGGTACTTGACACTGCGTTGACGCTCAGTTCAGCAGCGTGGTGTTCAGCTTGCCTTCGCTGGCGAGCTTGCGCAGGATGCGCACCGTGTCGAGGTCGGCCTCTTCATAGGCCGACTTCTTGAACTCGTCATACATCGCGTTGGCCGGATCGACATGCTCGCCGGTGCCGTCGTCGTAGCAAAAACGCACCAGCAGCATGGCATTGGTCGGCGCCTCGATGATCATGCGCAGGCTGGAGGCCGCGATCTCGCCCTGGGCCGGCACTTCGTAGCGCACTTCCTGCAGCGGGGTCAGGAAAACCTGGTCTTCAATCACCAGTTCGCCGAAGGTCAGGCGGCGGCGGAAAGCGCCCGCCTCGCGCTCGACGATCTCGCTGGCGTCCAGGTGCGGAATGAACATCTTCGGGTCTTCGGCGCGCAGCACCAGGCCGTGCCAGACCTGCTCGCGGGTGAGGGTGTCGATCAGCGGGTTCATCGGGTCGTTGATTTCAACGAGATGTTCGAATTTCATCGGGCAAATGTCCTGAAAATGGGGCCGCAGCGGCGCAAGCCGCAAAGGACGCATGTTACTCGATTGCGCGCCCGCGTGTCCGGGCTCTCCCGAGCGGTCGACGGCTGGCCGGTGTTGCAATCCGGTGCAGCCGGCGAGCGCCATCGCCCGCTGGGTCCGCCAGATTGTTACAATCGCTGCCTGTCCTCCAGAAATAATTCCCATGTCCAATGCACCAAGATTCGGCCTCAACGGGCCGCAGAGCGAAGCCGCGCTATATCTCGACGGCCCTTGCCTGGTGCTGGCCGGCGCCGGCTCGGGCAAGACCCGCGTGATTACGCAAAAGATCGCCTACATGATCGAGCATTGCGGCTACGATCCGCGCACCATCGCCGCCCTCACCTTCACCAACAAGGCGGCGCTCGAGATGCAAGAGCGCATCGGCAAGCTGCTCAAGCAGCCCAAGCAGGCCAAGCAATTGACCGTGTCCACCTTCCACTCGCTGGGCGTCAAGATCCTGCGCCAGGAAGCGGCCGGGGTCGGCCTGAAGGACAAGTTTTCCATCATGGACAGCGACGATTGCTACACCATCGTCTCCGATCTGGCCCTGACCACGGACAAGCAAGAAATCCGCGGCATCCAGAACGCGATCTCGCTGTGGAAAAACGGCCTGGTCGATCCGGAAGATGCGATCAAGGCGGCGCGCGACGAGGACGAGGCCCTGGCCGGCCGCGTCTACCGCAGCTATGTCGCCACCCTGCAGGCCTACCAGGCGGTCGACTTCGACGACCTGATCCGCCTGCCGGTGGAACTGTTCCGCAATAACGAATCGATCCGCGACCGCTGGCAGCGGCGCCTGCGCTACCTGCTGATGGACGAATACCAGGACACCAATACCTGCCAGTACGAACTGGTCAAGCTGCTGGTGACGGGCCTGGGCAAGAAGCCGATGTTCACGGCGGTCGGCGACGACGACCAGGCCATCTATGCCTGGCGCGGCGCCTCGGTGGAGAACCTGAAAACGCTGGGCGACGACTTCCCCGACCTGAAGGTGATCAAGCTCGAGCAGAACTACCGCTCCACCACCCGCATCCTGCAGGCGGCCAACGCCGTCATCGGCAACAACCCGAAGCTGTTCGAGAAGTCGCTGTGGTCCGAGCACGGCCTGGGCGAGCCGATCAAGGTGCTGGGCATGCAGAACGACGACCAGGAAGCCGACCAGGTCGCGATGATGATTTCAAGCGAGCACTTCCAGCGCAAGAACAAGTGGGCGGACTACGCGATCCTGTACCGCGGCAACCACCAGGCGCGCGTGATCGAACAGGCGCTGCGCAAGGAGCGCATTCCCTACACGATGTCCGGCGGCCAGAGCTTCTTTGACAAGGCCGAGATCAAGGACATCATCGCCTACCTGCGCCTGATCGCCAACCAGGACGACGACCCGGCCTTCATCCGCGCCGTGACGACGCCCAAGCGCGGCGTCGGCATGGCCACGCTGGAAGTGCTGGGCGAGTTTTCCAAGCAGTGGAACTGCTCGCTGTTCGAGGCGGCGAGAAAAGGCGGCATCGAGGCGAAGCTGGCCGAGCGCCAGCTAGGCCCGCTGCGCGACTTCTGCCACTTCATCGCCGAGCTGGAAGACCGCGCCACCCGGCCGGGGCCAACGGGCAGCGGCGACCATGCGGCCGAGGTGCTCGACGACATGATGAAGGAGATGAACTACGAGCACTATCTGTACGAAAACTTTGACGACCGCGCGGCCCAGGGCAAGTGGCAGAACGTGCTCGAGTTCACCAACTGGCTGAAGGACCGCGGCCGTGGCGGACGCGACCGCGATGGCGAAGAAAAGAACCTGCTCGAGTTGACCCAGATGGTGGCCCTGATGTCGATGCTCGAGGGCGCGGACGAGGAACAGGATGCGGTGCGCATGTCGACCCTGCACGCCTCCAAGGGGCTGGAATATCCGCACGTCTACCTGGTCGGGGTGGAAGAGGGCATCTTGCCGCACAAGGGCGATCCGGACGCATCGGTCGAGTCGATCGCGGCGCGCATCCAGGAAGAGCGGCGCCTGATGTATGTGGGCATCACGCGCGCCCAGCGTACCCTGCACGTGAGCTGGTGCAAGCGCAGGAAACGTGCGGGCGAACTGGTCAATTGCGATCCCTCGCGCTTCATCAAGGAAATGGCGCTGGACGTCGGCGAGGCCGCGCCGATGGAAAGCGAAATCCTGAGTCCGAAGGAAAGATTGGCGAACCTGAAAGCCTTGCTGGCAACACCACGGCCGGTTCCTGAATAAACAGGAGTAGAACTCCCGCGTAAGCGTTGCGCGCAAGCCTTGGCGGATCGACAAGACCTGCGCACGATTGAAATCGCATTTGATCTCGACTGTCGGGCAAGAAATTGTTGTCAGAATGTGAGTTTTCGGCAGATAGATTTCTATGGAAATTTATGTTTTTAAAAAGCAACATTTATTTCCTATGCACGGCCACCCTGTATTTTGATCACGTTCAGCGAACGCCCAGAAAACAAGGCCGATGTGAGCGGCCTGATCGCTCAGGACATCGACTTCGTGCCTTTCGCCTGATCGAGCTGGTGCGCGGCTGGCATAATGCCGGTTTTAAGCAGGATGCCGCCGCCATGACCCAGGAAGACCGTTTTATCAGTCTCGAGATCAAGCTCGCCCAGCAGGAAGACTTGCTGGACGAGCTGAACAAGACCATCTATCGCCAGGAGCGGCGCATCGACCAGCTCGAGGCGATGGTCGCCAAGCTGGCCGACCATGTGCGCACCCTGCGCGACGCCGGCCAGGCGCCCCTCAACGAACGTCCCCCGCATTATTGAGCGGGCGTTTCCGCACCCAACGATGTGTTTACGCCCGTAAACACAGGCGCTCGCCACTGATACATTGCGCTACTTTTTAGTTGTTACGGTGGCCTTGCAAGCCTGCTATGATCTTTAGCGCACTGCTGTCGAGCCAGCCTCGGCCTCACCTTCCCTAGTGTTCGCGAAAGACCTCATGATCCGTCCAAAACTGCTCATCGTGGCTGCCAGCGTCGCGCTGGCGCATGCAGCCATTGCCGCTCCCGTCCTCGACGCCGCCAACCCCTTCGCCCAGCCCAGCAGTCTCCCGCTGAACTACCCGGCCTTCGACAAGATCAAGGACGCGCACTTCCTGCCTGCCTTCAACGCCGGCATGCGCGAGGAACTGCGCGAAGTCGAGGCGATCGCCAATGACAAGGCCGCGCCTACTTTCGAGAACACCATCGTGGCGCTGGAGCGTTCCGGCCAGCTGCTGGCGCGCGTGTATGCGACCTTCTCGAACCTGCAGGGCGCCAACACCAATGACACGCTGGACGCGGTCGACCGCGAGATGTCGCCCAAGCTGGCGGCCCACTCCGACGCGATCCACCTCAACCCGAAACTGTTCGCGCGCGTGAAAGCGCTGCACGACAAGCGCGAGTCGCTGGGCCTGGATGCCGAGTCGGTCCACCTGCTGGAACGCTATTACAAGGAATTCGTGCGCGCCGGCGCCAACCTGTCGAAGGCCGACCAGGCCAAGCTGAAGAAATTCAATGGCGAGATCGCCTCGCTGCAATCGGACTTCCAGCAGCGCGTGCTGAAAGGCGCCAACGCCGCCGCCCTGATCGTGAACACCCGCGCCGAGCTGGCCGGCATGAGCGACGCGCAGATCAGCGCCGCTGCCGACGAAGCGGCCAAGCGCGGCCAGAAAGGCAAGTTCGCGATCCCGATCGTGAATACCTCGAGCCAGCCGGCCCTGTCTTTCCTGACCAACCGCGCTACCCGCGAGCGCCTGATGAAGGCGTCGCTCGAGCGCGGCACCCATGGCGGGCAGTACGACACCACGAAGCAGGTGCTGCGCCTGGTCAAGCTGCGCGCCGAGCGCGCCGTGCTGCTGGGTTACCCGAACTTCGCGGCCTATTCGCAGGAACTGGAAACCGCGCGCAACCCGGCCGCCGTCAACAAGCTGCTGGGCGACCTGGCCGCGCCGGCCGTCAACAACGCGAAGAAGGAAGCGGCCGAAATCCAGAAGGTGATCGATAAAGAGGGCGGTAAATTCCAGGTCGCGGCCTGGGACTGGCCGATGTACCAGGACAAGGTGCGCGCCGCGACCTTCAACTTCGAGAGCCAGCTGCGCCCTTACTTCGAGCTGAACCGCGTGCTGGTCGACGGCGTGTTCTTCGCCGCCACCAAGGAATTCGGCATCACCTTCAAGCAGCGCAAGGATCTGCCGGTGTACGACCCGGACGTGACCGTGTACGACATCTTCGACGTCGACGGCAAGCCGCTGGCCATCTTCATCTTCGACCCCTACGCGCGCGGCAACAAGCAGGGCGGCGCCTGGATGAACGAATACGTCTCGCAGTCGCACCTGCTGGGTCACAAGCCGGTGATCGGCAACCACCTGAACATCCCGAAACCGCCCGCAGGCGAGCCGACGCTGCTGACCTACGATGAAGTGGTCACCACCTTCCACGAGTTCGGCCACGCGCTGCACGGCATGTTTTCAAACGTGAAGTATCCGAAGTTCTCGGGCACCAACGTGCCGCGCGACTTCGTCGAGTATCCGTCGCAGGTCAACGAGATGTGGGTGACGTATCCCGAAGTCCTCGCCAACTACGCCAAGCACCACCAGACCGGCGCGCCGATGCCGAAAGAGCTGCTGGACAAGGTGGTCGCTTCGAAGAAGTTCGCCCAGGGCTACCGCACCACCGAGTACCTGGCCGCGGCGCTGCTCGACCAGCGCTGGCACCAGCTGACCCCGAGCCAGGTGCCGACCGACGTGCTGTCGTTCGAAGCCAAGGCGCTGCAGGACGCCGGCGTGGCCTATCCGCCGGTGCCGCCGCGCTACCGCACCGGTTACTTCTCGCACTCGATGGGCGGCGGCTATTCGGCCGGCTACTACGCCTACCTGTGGAGCGAGCGCCTCGACGCCGAGACCGTCAAGTGGTTCACCGAAAGCGGCGGCCTGACCCGCAAGAACGGCGATCACTTCCGCAAGACCCTGCTGTCGCGCGGCGGCACGGCCGAAGCGATGGACCTGTTCCGTGACTTCCGCGGCCGCGATCCGGAAATCGGACCGCTGCTCGAACGGCGTGGCCTGGTTGAGTCCAAGTCTTCCGGCAATTGATATCGCGCGGCCCTCATCCGCTGTCACGAGCAGCGGATGAGGGCGGCGTGCTATTTGAAGTACTTCTTTCCCACAACGAACAAGAGACACTATGAACCGCCCACAACTGCTGCTGATCGCAGCCAGCGTCGCCATGGCCACCTTCTCCTTCGCCCAACCGGCGGCTGCCGCCCTGGAGGCCTCGAACCCGTTCGCCAAGCCGAGCACCCTGCAATATGGCTACCCGGCCTTCGACAAGATCAGGAACGAGCACTTCGCGCCGGCCTTCGCCGAAGGCATGCGCCAGGAAGCGGCTGAAGTCAGGAAGATCGCCGACAACAAGGCCGCGCCGACCTTCGACAACACGATCGTGGCGATGGAACGTACGGGCGAACTCCTGACGCGCGTGCGCTCGGTGTTCTACACGCTGACCGGCTCGTACACCAACGACACGCTGCAGGCGCTGCAAAAAGACCTGGCGCCGAAATTCGCGGCCCACGGCGATGCGATCCGCCTGAACCCGAAGCTGTTCGCGCGCATCAAGACCCTGCACGACAAGCGTGACTCGCTGGGCCTGGACGCCGAATCGACATTCCTGCTGGAGCGCTACTACAAGGACTTCGTGCGCTCGGGCGCCAACCTGTCCGAGGCGAACAAGGCCAAGCTGAAAGGCTACAACGCCCAGCTGGCGGCGCTGCAGACCCAGTTCAGCCAGAACGTGCTGCGTGAAGTGAACGCCTCGGCCTTCGTGGTCGATACCCGCGAAGAGCTGGCCGGCCTGTCGGAAAAAGCAATCGACGCGGCCGCCGCCGAAGCGAAGAAGCGCGGCCTGGAAGGCAAGTTCGTGATCCCGGTCGTCAACACCACCCAGCAGCCGGCGATGGCGCAGCTGAGCACCCGCGGCACCCGCGAGAAGCTCCTGACCACCTCGATGATCCGCGGCGCCCGCGGCGGCGAGTTCGACAACCGCAACGTCGTGCTGCAGCTGGCCAAGCTGCGCGCCGAGCGCGCCGAACTGCTGGGCTACGACAGCTACGCGGCCTATTCGCTGGAAGACCAGACCGCCAAGGACACCGCGTCGGTCAACAAGCTGCTGGGCGACCTGACCGCGCCGGCCGTGCGCAACGCGAAGAAAGAAGCCGCCGAGATCCAGCAGGTGATCGATGCAGAAAAGGGCGGCTTCCAGGTCGGCGCCCAGGACTGGAGCTACTACAGCGACAAGGTGCGCACCGCCAAGTACGCGTTCGACGCCAACCAGCTCAAGCCTTACTTCGAGTTCAACAACGTGCTGGAAAAGGGCGCCTTCTTCGCCGCCAACCAGCTGTGGGGCATCACCTTCAAGCAGCGCACCGACCTGCCGACCTATGACCCGGACGTGCGCGTGTACGACGTGTTCGAGGAAAACGGCGAGCACCTGGCGATCTTCATCATCGACCCGTACGCGCGTTCGAACAAGCGCGGCGGCGCCTGGATGAGCTCCCTGGTCGACCAGAGCTTCCTGCTGAACCAGAAGCCGGTCATCACCAACAACCTCAACCTGACCAAGCCGGCCGCCGGCGAACCGACCCTGCTCACCTGGGACGAAGTGCGCACCACCTTCCACGAACTGGGCCATGCCACGCACGGCTGGTTCTCGAAGGTGAAGTACCCGCGCTTCTCGGGCACCAGCGTGCCGCGCGACTACGTCGAGCTGCCGTCGCAGGTCTACGAGATGTGGATGGCCTGGCCTGAAGTGCTGGCCAACTACGCCAAGCACTACCAGACCGGCGCGCCGATGCCGAAAGAACTGCTGGACAAGCTGCGCGCCGCCCAGCGCTTCAACGAAGGCTACCGCACCACCGAGTACCTGGCGGCCGCGGTGCTGGATCAGAAATGGCACCAGCTGGGCTCCAAGCAGATGCCGAGCGACGTGATCGCGTTCGAGAAGCAGGCACTGAAGGACGCCGGCCTGGACTTCGCGCCGGTGCCGCCGCGCTATCGCAGCACCTACTTCTCGCACGCCATGGGTGGCGGCTACTCGGCCGGCTACTACAGCTACCTGTGGGCCGAGCGCCTGGACGCCGATGCCGGCGAGTGGTTCAAGGAAAACGGCGGCCTGCTGCGCAAGAACGGCGACGTGTTCCGCCAGAAGGTGCTGTCGAAGGGCGGCACCATGGATGCGGTCGAGATGTACCGCGACTTCCGCGGCCGTGACCCGGTCATCGAGCCGCTGCTGGAACGCCGCGGCCTGAACTAAGCCGGCCCGGGAAGCCGGCCCCGCGCCGGCTTCCTTCCGCACCATCTTCAAAAAGAGAAGCAAATAATATGAAACGTACCCACCTCCTGCTGGCCGCCGCCGTGAGCGCGGCCGTCCTGAATATCGCCCACGCCGCGCCCGCCGCGCAAGCCGCTGCCCCGGTCGCCGCCTCCGCGAAATTCGACGCCTCGAATCCGTTCGCGAAAGAGAGCACCCTGCCGTTCAACTACCCGGCCTGGGACAAGATCCGCAACGAGCACTTCGCGCCGGCCTACGCCGAAGCGATGCGCCAGCACGCCGCCGAGATCGAGAAGATCGCCAACAACAAGGCCGCGCCGACGTTCGAAAACACCATCGTCGCCATGGAGCGCTCGGGCCGCATGCTGGCGCGCGTGAGCACCGCTTTCGGCACCCTGTCGGGTTCCTACACCAACGACACCCTGATCGCCCTGGGTCGCGAGATGGCGCCGAAGCTGTCGCAGCACAGCGATGCGATCCGCCTGAACGCCAAGCTGTACCAGCGCATCAACACCCTGTACAACAAGCGCGACAGCCTCAAGCTGGACGCCGAATCGGCCTACCTGCTGGACCGCTACAACAACGACTTCGAGCGCGCCGGCGCCAAGCTGTCCGAGGCCGACAAGGTCAAGCTGAAGGAATACAACAGCAAGCTGGCCGCCCTGCAGACCCAGTTCGCCCAGAACACGCTGAAGGAAGCCAACGCCTCGGCGCTGGTGGTCGACACCCGCGAAGAGCTGGCCGGCATGAGCGACAAGGCGATCGACGCCGCCGCCGCCGAGGGCAAGAAGCGCGGCCTGGACGGCAAGTTCGTGATTCCGGTGGTGAACACCACCCAGCAGGCCGCCCTGTCGGTGCTGACCAACCGCGACACCCGCGCCAAGCTGCTGTCGGCCTCGATGGCGCGCGGCAGCCGCGGCGGCGAGTTCGACACCCGCCAGATCGTGCTCTCGATCGCGAAGCTGCGCGCCGAGCGCGCCGTACTGCTGGGTTACCCGAACCACGCCGCCTACAACCTGGAAGAGCAGACCGCGAAGACCACCGACGCCGTCAACGCCCTGCTGGGCGAACTGGCCCTGCCTGCCGTCAACAACGCCAGGAAAGAGGCGGCCGACATCCAGAAGGTGATCGATGCGGAAAAGGGCGGCTTCAAGGCCGCCGCGCACGACTGGGCCTTCTACAGCGACAAGGTGCGCGCCCAGCGCTACGCCTTCGACGCCGGCCAGCTGCGCCCTTACTTCGAGATCAACCGCGTGCTGGTCGACGGCGTGTTCTTCGCCGCCAACAAGGAATTCGGCATCACCTTCAAGGAGCGCAAGGACCTGCCGGGCTATAACGAAGACGTGCGCATGTTCGACGTGTTCGACGTCGACGGCAAGCAGCTGGCGATCTTCACCTTCGACCCATACGCGCGCTCGAACAAGCGTGGCGGCGCCTGGGCCAATGCCTGGGTCCCGCAGAGCAAGCTCCTGGGCACCAAGCCGGTCATCGCCAACAACCTCAACGTGGCCAAGCCGGCCGCCGGCGAGCCGACCCTGCTGACCTACGACGAAGTGCGCACCACCTTCCACGAGTTCGGCCACGCGCTGCACGGCATGTTCTCGGATGTGCAGTACCCGCGCTTCTCGGGTTCGCGCGTGCCGCGCGACTACGTCGAGTTCCCGTCGCAGGTCAACGAGATGTGGATGGCCTGGCCCGAAGTGCTGGCCAACTACGCCAAGCATTACCAGACCGGCGAGCCGATGCCGAAGGAATTGCTGGACAAGGTCCAGGCATCGAGCCAGTTCAACGAAGGCTTCCGCACCACCGAGTACCTGGCCGCGGCGCTGCTGGACCAGGCCTGGCACCAGCTGGCCCCGAACCAGATCCCGCAGGACGTGCTGGCCTTCGAGGCTGAAGCGCTCAAGAAGGCCGGCGTCGACTTCGCCCTGGTGCCGCCACGCTACCGCAGCACCTACTTCTCGCACACCTTCTCGGGCGGCTACTCGGCCGGCTACTACGGCTACCTGTGGGCCGAGAAGCTCGACGCCGACACCGTCGAATGGTTCAAGGCCAACGGCGGCCTGACCCGCAAGAACGGCGACCACTTCCGCAAGACCCTGCTGTCGCGCGGCGGCACGCTCGATGCGATGCAGATGTACCGCAACTTCCGCGGCAAGGATGCCGACATCAAGCCGCTGCTGGAGCGTCGTGGTCTGACCGGCGAGTGATTGTGATTGCGCCGATCGTGGGTTGCGATCGGCGTAGGTAGTTGGTTGAAAAACGTGGGCTCCCACCTTCGTGGGAGCCCAATTGCATTCGCGCACCACATCGGCCATTCATACCCCACAGCCGTGTTCTCCTTCCCGCCTCCCATGCCTTACAATGAAATCGAGCCAACACCGGAGAACACGATGCAACCAGAACACGATGCCGACCTGAAGGCACGCCTGAAAGCCCTGCACCGCGAGTTGCAAGAGACGGGCGACACCGATGTCGAACTGGAAACGCTGCTGCGCCAGCTCGATGGCGACATCGAGAAAGTGCTGGAGCGCCGCGCCGAGCAGCAGCTCGACGCCAATACCTATGGCCTGGGCTCGCGCACCCAGGAACTGGCGGCGCGCTTCGCCGCCCGCCACCCGCGCGTCGAGTCCGGCCTGCGTGAACTGGGGCAAATCCTGTCCAATATGGGCATCTAGCGCGCAGCCCTATCGCGGCATCCACGCCACAAGTCATTGATTTTAAGCCATTTTTCGGGGCACTCCGATGCCCCCGAAATGGTTTTCCGGTACAATGCCGGCCAATGAACTCCCCAGCCAATCTCTTTGCGACGGTCGCCAAGCGCTCCAGCCGCGCCGCTGCCGCACCTTTTCTCCCGATGTCCCGCGCCGAAATGGACAAATTGGGCTGGGATTCGTGCGACATCATCCTGATCACGGGCGACGCCTACATCGACCACCCGAGCTTCGGCATGGCCCTGGTCGGCCGCCTGCTCGAGGCGCAAGGCTACCGCGTCGGCATCATCAGCCAGCCCGACTGGACCTCGGTCGAGCCGTTCCGCGCGCTGGGCAAGCCCAATCTGTACTGGGGCATCACCGCCGGCAATATGGACTCGATGGTCAACCGCTACACGGCCGACCGCAAGATCCGTTCCGACGACGCCTATACCCCCAACGCCGAGCCGAACAAGCGCCCCGACCGCGCCGTGACCGTATATTGCCAGCGCGCCCGCGAAGCCTTCCCCGGCGTGCCGGTGATCGCCGGCAGCATCGAAGCCTCGCTGCGCCGCATCGCCCACTACGACTACTGGTCGGATAAAGTGCGGCGCTCGGTGCTGTTCGAGTCGAAGGCCGACCTGGTCATCTTCGGCAATGCCGAACGGGCCCTGGTCGACGTCACCCGCCGCATCGCGGCCGGCGAGAACATCAAGACCATCCGCGACCTGCGCGGCACCGCCTTCCTGGTGCCGCAGGGCTGGCTGCCGGACGAAGAATGGTCGGTGCACAACTCCACCCGCGTGGACGTGCCGGGCCGCATCGACAAGCAGCCGAACCCGTACGCGATGGCGCTGGAAGACCCGAAGACCTGCGCGCTCGATAACGCCGCGCCGGAGCCGGAAGTCAAACCGGTGGTCATCATGACGCGCGAGCAGCGCCAGGCCGCGGCGCGCGAAAAGGCGGCCAAGACCGTGGTGCGCCTGCCGAGTTTTGAAACCGTCAGCGAGGACCCGGTGATGTACGCGCACGCGTCGCGCGTGTTCCACCTGGAGTCGAACCCCGGCAACGCGCGCGCGCTGGTGCAGGCGCACGGCGACCGCGACGTCTGGCTCAATCCGCCGCCGCTGCCGCTGGCCATGGACGAGATGGACAACGTCTACGACCTGCCGTACGCGCGCGCGCCGCACCCGAGCTATGGCAAGGCCCACATCCCGGCCTGGGAAATGATCCGCTACTCGGTCAACATCATGCGCGGCTGCTTCGGCGGCTGCACCTTCTGCTCGATCACCGAACATGAAGGCCGCATCATCCAGAGCCGCTCGGAGCCGTCGATCCTGCGCGAGATCGAGCTGATCCGCGACACGACCAAGAACTTCGCCGGCACCATCACCGACCTGGGCGGCCCGACGGCGAATATGTACCGCCTGGCCTGCAAGGACAAGAAGATCGAGGAAAGCTGCCGCCGCCTGTCGTGCGTGTACCCGACCATCTGCTCCAACCTGGGCACCGACCACAGCAAGCTGATTTCGCTGTACCGCAAGGCGCGCGCGATCCCCGGCATCAAGAAGATTTTGATCGGTTCGGGCCTGCGCTACGACCTGGCGGTGCGCTCGCCCGAGTACGTGAAAGAGCTGGTGACCCACCACGTGGGCGGCCTGCTCAAGATCGCTCCGGAGCACACCGAAGCCGGCACCTTGTCGAAGATGATGAAGCCGGGCATCGGCGCCTACGACGAGTTCAAGCGCCTGTTCGACAAGTATTCGGTCGAGGCGGGCAAGAAGCAGTACCTGATCCCGTACTTCATCGCGGCCCACCCCGGCTCGACCGACGAGGACATGCTGAACCTGGCGCTGTGGCTCAAGAAGAACAACTTCAAGCTCGACCAGGTGCAGACCTTCACGCCGACGCCGATGGCGATGGCGACCACCATGTACCACTCGCGCAAGAACCCGCTGGCCAAGGTCACCGAGGATTCGGAGGTCGTCGAGACCGCCAAGAGCGGCAAGACCCGCAAGCTGCACAAGGCCTTCCTGCGCTACTACGATCCGGAGAACTGGCCGATCCTGCGCGAGGGTCTCAAGCGCATGGGACGTTCGGACTTGATCGGCAATGGCGAGCGGCATCTGATTCCGCCGCCGGGCGGCGAGTTGCCGGGGGCGGCGCGTGAGGAGCGTCGTCCGGCCGGTGCGCCGCCGAAGGGCCGCACGGTCGAGGTGGCGCCGCGACGCGGCGGCCAGCGCATCGCGGCAGCAGGTTCGGCCAGAACGTCGGCCAGCGCACCGTCTGCCAAGGTGAAGCCGTCGATCCTGTCGACCATCAAGTCCAAGCCGAAGGCCATCAGGAAGTAATCATGCCTCTGGGGGCGTGCTGGACGTCGCGTTCAGCGCGCCATTCGGCGTCGGCGCCCCACGCCGTTCGCGCGCGATGTCCAGGTCCACGCTGGCCTGCCTGGTGCGCAACGCGCGTGCATAGCGATGCCGTGCCCGCAGCCGCGGATTGGTCACCAGCGTCCCCAGCGTCTCGCCGATCACCATGACCACCCCCAGCAGCGGCAGCACCAGCATCAGCCCGACCACGCCCGCCAGCATGCCGCCGATAAAAATCATCAGCACCGTGACCAGCGGGTGGATATGCAGGCTGCGCCCGAGCGTCAGCGGCATGAACAGGAAATCGTCCAGCAGCCGCACCAGCACGAACACGCCGATCGCCCCATAGGCCATCAGCGGATTGCCCGGCGCATCGGTCGACGCCACGATCACCACCAGCACGCAGCCGGCGATGGAGCCGACGAACGGCACCCAGGCCAGCACCGCCGAGATCAAGCCGAGCAGCAAGGGCGAGGACACCCCGATCACCCACAGCCCCAGCGCCAGCACCAGCGTGTCCAGCACGGTCAGCTTCAGCAGCCCCTCGAAATAGCGGCGCGCGGTCTGGTCGACCTCGTGCAGCAGATAGAGCGCACGCTCGAAGTAGGCATTCGGCACCGCCCGCGCCAAAAACTTCTTGAAGCGCACGCCGTCGCGCAGCAGGAAGAAGGTGAGGAAGGGCGCCAGCAGCAGCGACGGCACCCAGGTCATGACGCCGACCACGATGTCGCCCAGGTGGTTCTGCGCGAAGTCGTTGGTATAGGTGCTGAACGCCATGTCGACGGTCGAGGTCAGCCGCATCCCGGCCAGGATCGGGAAGCGCGCCTCGAGCATGGCCAGCGAGTTGCGGACAAACGCCACGCCGCCATCCAGGTAGAGGCCGATGGTCGCTTCCCACGATTCTTCTTCCGGCCCGTCGCTCCAGCTCAGGGCCAGCGCCAGCGCCAGCGCGGCCAGCGTGAAGAACAGGGCGCAGACCCAGACCGCCGCGGCGTTGCGGCTGAAGCCCGAGCGCACCATCCGCTGCATCGGTCCCAGCAGGACGTAATAGAGCACCGTGCCGAAGATGAAGGGCAGGAATAGCCACAGCAGTTGCTGGACTACCAGCAGCAGCAGGCAGGTGGCGGCGACGATCCCGGTCCAGACCACGGGACCGGCGCGCTCGGGGCCGTTGACGATGCCCGGCACCGGACTCATAGCGCTTCCAGCTGCGGCCGGCCGGTACCCATCCATTCGCGCAGGCGCAGGCCGATGTGGCGCGCCAGCGCCAGCGAGATCTTGTAGCCGAGGACGGCGTCGGTTTCCATCAGGCCCAGGAAGTCGGCGCGGAAGAACACCGCCACCTCGCACGGCTCCATCGCGCGCGCCTGGGCATTGCGCGGCGAGTTGTCGAGCAGGGCCAGGTCGCCGAAGAAGCCGCCCGGTTCCAGCTCGGCCACCACCTGGGTCACGCCCTCGTGCAGGCGGCTGATGCGCACGCGGCCGCTCATCAGGAGATACAGCGCCTGGCCTTCCTCTCCTTCGTCAAAAACGATCTCATCCTTTAGATAGCGGCGCTCGTGCAGCAATCCATCGACAATCTTCAATTCCAGCGGTGTGAGCGCACTGAACAGGGAAGAACTCTTGAGCCGGTGCAGGCGCGGCGACATCCGAGGGGGCTTGAGGAAACGAAAAATCACTGGTGCTCCGGCGTGGTGCGGTGTGTTGTCTGTTTGATTATCCGCGATTGGATGCTGCTACGCATCAAAAAGCGTCACGCGCGCACAACAGTGTCGCATTTGTCCATACATTGACCAAACGTGCGCGCCGTGAAATGGGAAAGCGTGTAACATAAATTCTTTAATGCAACATTAGTTGCTGCGAAGTCATGTGCCGCGCGAGCCGTCGCGCGTGGCCCCGCCAACGTTCCGAAGAGGACAGGCAGTGATCGATATACAGACTTTCCTTCTTGCGCTCGGGATCGGTAACGTCGGCTTTGCGATCCTGATGGCAGGATATACCCACGGCGCCGACCGCAACCCCGGTTTGCAGCTGTGGATGTGGGCGCGCCTCGGCATGGGCCTGAGCCAGTTGGTCGGTTGGGCCCGCCCCATGCTGGACTTGCCGTTCCTGGGGGGCGTGGAAGGCATCGGCTGGATCCTTGCGGTGTCGCTCGAAATGGCCGCCTATTGCGTGTTCTTCGGATTCACGCGCTGGGGCCGGATCGTATTGCCGGTTGCCGTGCTGTCGTCGACCGTGGTGATCGCCGCCGGCATCCACGGCGCCAGCCACGCCCAGCTCAGCGCCCTGGTGGCGGGCGTGGTCGCGCTGTTCGCCGCCGCCATGGCCTGGGTGCTGCTGCGCCGGCGCCATGCGTCGTTGCTGCAGCGGATCATCGGCATCAACGATGCGCTGTTCGCCGTCGCGGTCGCACTGTGGGCCGGCTCGGCCCTGATGGGCAAGGGCCCGTTCGACCATGTGCTGGCGCGCGAAGCCGCCTATCTCGCCGGCTACCTGCTCATGATCGTCAACGGCTTCGGTTTCCTCTTGCTGTGCAAGCAGAAGGACGACGCGCGCATGGCGAGATTGGCCTCGACCGACTGCCTGACCGGCCTGCCCAACCGCCATGCCTTCCTGGAGCGCGCCGAGCGCGCCCGCCTGGCGGCCCAGCGCCAGCGCCATCCGCTGGCGCTGATGATGATCGACATCGACCACTTCAAGCAGCTCAACGACCGCTGGGGCCATGCCAGCGGCGACGACGCCCTCAAGGTGTTCGCCCGCACCGCGCGCGACGTGATGCGCGAGCACGAGACCATCGGCCGCCTGGGTGGCGAGGAATTCGCGATGATGCTGCCGGACGCCGACATCGACGCCGCGGTGCAGGCGGCCCAGCGCCTGCGCCGGGCGGTACGGGCGGCTACCGTGATCACCAGCGGGCCGAGCTACACGATGACGGTCAGTGTCGGCGTGGTGGTGCTCGATCCGAACGAAGACCTGAGCGCGGCGCTGGCGCGCGCCGACCATGCGCTGTACGCGGCCAAGCGCGCGGGGCGCGATCGGGTGGAAGTGGGGGATCCGGTGCGGCGGCGGGCGTGAACCGGCCACCGCGGATGCGCGGATGAAACCGGGGCGGAAAAAGAAAAAGGGTCCGACGAATCGGACCCTTCTTCCTTGATGCTGGCGGAGCGGACGGGGCTCGAACCCGCGACCCCCGGCGTGACAGGCCGGTATTCTAACCAACTGAACTACCGCTCCGTTTACTCTGATCGTACCTTCGATCGACCATCGAGATGCTTGGTGGGCGCTGAGAGGCTCGAACTCCCGACCTAATCCTTGTAAGGGATCCGCTCTACCAACTGAGCTAAGCGCCCATCTCGGTGGTTTCTATCTGACGCTTGTCATTGCGTCCGAAGAGGCCCGAATTATAGAGGCTGGGTTTCAAGGTCTGCAAGGGTTTTTCGAAAAAAATTCAAAAACCTTTTTTGCGGGCGTGGAAGCACGGCCGGAAGGCGGAGCCCGAACCGGCACATCTGCATGTGTTGTAATCAAGGCGACATACGCGATATTTACTTGCCGTTGTATGGACCATTCACGGACAATACCGCCTTTGACAAGTCGGCAACCTTAAAGCATCGCAAAGATGTGCGCCCTAGACGCGCTGCCGAGGGCGGGTCATATCCGCTCGCGCACCCGGTGGGGGTAGCGTCCATAAGAAGAGGAACGGGGACATCGGTTCTTTTTTTAATCACCAGGAAACACTCCATGACCAAGATGTCCAAGATGCACAAGCGCGTTATCCGCGCGCATGGCGCAATGCTGGCGCTGTCCGCCGCGTTGCCGATCGCACCGGCGTTCGCCCAGACGACCGAGTCCAACCAGTCCCTCCAACTGCAATCCGTGACCGTGACGGCCCAGCGCCGTACCGAGAACATCCGCGACGTGCCGGTCTCCGTCACCGCCCTGAAGGGCGACAAGCTGGATGTGCTGGTCTCGGGCGGCGACGATATCCGTTTGCTGGCCGGCAAGGTGCCGAGCCTGAACGTCGAATCGTCGAACGGCCGTACCTTCCCGCGCTTCTATATCCGCGGCTACGGCAACACCGACTTCAACACCTTCGCCTCGCAGCCGGTTTCGCTCGTCTATGACGACATCGTGCAGGAGAATCCGATCCTGAAGGGCTTCCCAATCTTCGACCTGGCCAGCGTCGAAGTGCTGCGCGGCCCGCAGGGCACCCTGTTCGGCCGCAACACCCCGGCCGGCGTCGTGAAATTCGAATCCGAGAAGCCGAACCTGAAGAAGGTCGAGGGTTACTACAACCTGTCGGCAGCCTCGCACTACACGATGAACGCCGAAGGCGCCGTCAACGTGCCGCTGTCGACCAATGTGGCGATGCGCGTGTCGGCCGTCGGCCAGCACCGCGACGACTACGTCAACAATTTCAGCGATGTCGCCAAGACCCAGAAGCGCGGTGAGCTCGACGGCTACAACGAGCACGCCGAACGCGTCCAGTTCTTGTACAGCAAGGACGGCTTCAGCGGCCTGCTGGGCTTCCACCAGCGCCAGACCAACGGCAGCGCACGCCTGTTCCGCGCCAACCTGATCAAGAAGGGCAGCAATACCTTCGCCGACGGCACCGACCTGGACGACATCGTCACCAACGCCCAGAACTTCCAGAGCCTCAAGACCAACGGCATCAACCTGCGCCTGCAGTGGGACCTGGGCAACTACAAGCTGCACTCGATCACCGGTTACGAGCACATCGTCGACTACTCGAGCCGCGGCGACATCGACGGCGGCACCCCGGCCGGTCCGGGGTTCATCCCGTTCCAGGTCGAGACCAACGGCTACATCGAGAACCTGGACCAGTACACCCAGGAATTCCGCCTCGAGTCGGCCTATGCCGGCCCGTTCAACTGGCAGACCGGCCTGTACTTCTTCGACGAAGACGTCACCGGCGGCAGCGACAACTTCAACAGCACCACCTATGCGCGCACCTCGCGCCTGCGTTCGAACCAGAAGAACGAGGCCTGGGCCGCGTTCGCATCGGCAAGCTACGACCTGACCCCGGACTGGACCGTCCGCGGCGGCCTGCGCTACACCAAGGACGAGAAGGACTTCCGCACCATCGAGGCGACCAACGTCGTCCAGATCGGCCCGTCGTCGGTCGAAGAAAGCAAGGACAAGATCAGCTGGGACGTGTCGGCCACCTATAAAGTGACCCCGACCGTGAACGTCTACGGCCGCGCCGCCACCGGCTTCCGCGCGCCGAGCATCGCCGCCGCCTCGGCCGAAGTGCCGATCACGGTCGCCGATTCGGAAACCATCAAGTCGTTCGAGCTGGGCGTGAAAGCCGACCTGTTCGACCGCCGCGCGCGCACCTCGTTCTCGATCTACGACTACACGATCGAAGACCAGCAGCTGACCGTGGTCGGTGGCAACTCGAACGTCAACCGCCTGATCAATGCCGACAAGACCAAGGGCAAGGGCGCCGAGTTCGACTTCGAAGCGGCCGTCAGCACCGCCCTGCGCGTGAGCGCTGGCGCCAGCTACAACTACACGCAGATCCGCGACGGCAGCCTGTCGGTCAACAAATGCGCCCAGTGCACCATCACCGATCCGCTGAACGCCGTCGGCCGCGTCGTCATCGACGGCAACCCGCTGCCGCAGGCGCCGCGCTGGACCTTCAACGCGACCGCCCGCTACGGCGTGCCGTTCCGCGACGGCGAGCTGTACTTCTTCACCGACTGGTCGTACCGCAGCAAGATCAACTTCTTCCTGTACCAGGCCACCGAGTTCACCGGCGCCCCGCTGACCGAAGGCGGCGTGCGCGTCGGCTACATCTTCGGCAACGGCAAGTATGAAGTCGCTGCCTTCGGCCGCAACGTCCTCGACCAGCGCCGCATCACCGGCGCCATCGACTTCAACAACCTGACCGGCTTCACCAATGAGCCGCGCCAGTGGGGTATGCAGTTCAAGGGCAATTTCTGATCGTTTGACAGTCAGTTCGCCCGAGCCGGAGGGCCGCGCATTGCGCGGCCCTTTTTTCGTTTTGGCCCATGGTGCATAGGATAAAAACCAAAAGTGTTACATGAATATTTATCCGCTAATTACTATATTCGCAATGCATACTTGTTCAATATCTTTATTGTGGCAGTAAATATTTTGCATATTTAACGATTGGCCGAAGAAATCATGTTTTTGCCGGATGTGCCGAGTTAACCGTTGTATGCACGCCGAAAACGGTTGGAATTTCTTCCTGCTGACTCTTTCCTTCAGGCTAAGCTCAGTTCGCCGCCTCGAGACGGCACCGGCATTGCCGGTCCTACAACGACACAAGCGAGCCATTCGCTTGACGGAAAACCTTGAAGAAGGAAGAACCATGAAGCAAACGCATTCGACTCATCCAACCGTGTTGAAGATGTGTGCAGCGGTCGCGCTGGCGCTGGTCTCCGCAGCGAGCCTCGCGGCCGCCGGCGGCGACGGCGGCCGCGGCGCGCCGCAGTTCGTCGTGGAGACAGACCGACTCATCGTGAAGTACCGCGACTCGAAGGCCGCCGCCAACGGCGCCGCGGCCAGGGTCGCCAGTGTGACCCCCGACCGCAAGGCCAGGCTCGACCGCGCCGGCCAGCAGTTCGGCATGGTGGTCAAGGAGAGTCATGCCATCTCGACCGGCGCCCAGGTGTTCAAGCTGGACCGCCGGCGCCACCTGAAGGAAGTGGAATCGCTGGCCGCCGAGATGATGGCGCGCGACCCGGCCATCGAATACGCCGAGCCGGACCGCATCATGACCCATATGGCGACGCCGACCGACCCGCGCTACACCGACCAGTGGCATTACTATGAAACCGCCGGCGGCCTGCGCCTGCCGACCGCCTGGGACAAGTCGACCGGCAGCGGCGTGGTGGTGGCGGTGATCGACACCGGCTACCGCCCGCACGCCGACCTGTCGGGCCAGCTGTTGGCCGGCTATGACTTCATCAGCACCGCCACCATCGGCAACGACGGCAATGGCCGCGACAGCGACGCCAGCGATCCGGGCGACGCCGTGGTGGCCGGCGAATGCGGCAACGGCCAGCCGACGCGCGACCAGGGTTCGAGCTGGCACGGCACTCACGTCGCCGGCACGGTGGCGGCGCGCACCAACAACGGCGCCGGCGTGGCGGGCGTGGCCTACAACGCCAGGATCGTCCCGGTGCGCGTGCTCGGCAAGTGCGGCGGCTACACCTCGGACATCGCCGACGCGATCACCTGGTCGTCGGGCGGCAGCGTGTCGGGCGTGCCGGCCAACGCCAACAAGGCGCGCGTGCTGAACCTGTCGCTGGGCGGCGGCGGCGCCTGCGGCGCGACCACCCAGAACGCCATCAACGGCGCCCGCTCGCGCGGCGCGGTGGTGGTGGTGGCCGCCGGCAACGACGCCGTCAACGTCAGCAACGCCAGCCCGGCCAACTGCTCGGGCGTGATCGCGGTGGCGGCCACCGGCCGCACGGGCGGCCGTGCTTCCTACTCCAACTACGGCACCCTGGTGGACGTGGCGGCGCCGGGCGGCGACGGCGCCTATGGCGTGTTGTCGACGCTGAATACCGGCACCACGGCGCCGGCCTCGGACAGCTATGCGGCCTACCAGGGCACCTCGATGGCCACGCCGCACGTGGCGGGCGTGGCGGCGCTGATGCTGGCGCTGAACGCCAACCTGACGCCGGACGACATCGAGTCGAAACTGAAATCGACGGCGCGCGCCTTCCCGGCCAGTTGCTCGGGCTGCGGCACCGGCATCGTGGACGCCACCGCGGCGGTCAATGCGGCCACCACCGGCGGCACGGCGGCCACCACCCAGGCCGAGGCGGAGGCGAACAACAGCACCGCCACCGCCAACCTGGTCACCTCGGGCAACACGACCGTCAACGGCAACCTCGGCTCGACCACCGACACGGATTACTTCCGCGTCGACCTGCCGGCCGGTAAAACCCTGAGCGCGGTCCTGACGCCGGGCCTCTCCAATGCCGACTACGACCTGTACGTGTACAACGCATCCGGCACGCAGCTGGGCACCAGCCAGAACGGCGTCGGCGCGGTGGACAGCGTCAGCTCCAGCAACACCGGCAGCAGCGCGTCGACCCGCTACGTGCGCGTGACCTACTACAGCGGCGGCACCGGCGCCACCAATGGCAAGTACGGCCTGAAGCTCACCTGGTAAGCGCGTCGGCGCCAGGATGAGGTGAACGCGCGGTCTCGGCCGCGCGTTTTTTTTGCCGGTACACCCCGGGCGCGCAGCCGCTGGCGCGCTTGAACGCGGCGCTGAACGCGCTTTCGGATGCATAGCCGAGGCGCCAGGCGATGGTGGCGACCGGGGTGTCTTCTTCGTGCAGCGCCTTGCGCGCCAGCCGCATGCGCCAGGCCTGCAGGTACTGCAGCGGCGCCATGCCGACCAGCTGGCGAAAGCGCAGCGCCAGCGCCGAGCGCGACATCGCGGTGTCGCGCGCCAGTTCGCCGACGCTCCAGCGTCGTTCGGGCGCGCCGTGCAGCAGGCGCAGCGCGGGGCCGATCTTCGCGTCGGCCAGTGCGGCCAGCCAGCCGTGCCGCGCGCCGCCCGGTTCGCGCAGGGCCTGCACCAGGGCGATGCGCGCCAGGCCGTCGGTCACCAGGCGTGCGCCGGCGTCCGGCGCCCCCGCTTCCTTGCCATACAAATCCAGCAGCGCGCGCAGCGCCGGCGCGGCCTGCGCATCCGCACGGATGTGCAGTTCGGGCGGCGCCACCTGTTCCAGCAGGTCGCGTTGCGAGGCGTCGAGCTCGAAGCGGCCCGCGATCATTTCCATCCGCTCACCTGCATCCGGATCGCCCCACGTGATCGCACCGCCGCGCAGCGCCGCGAAGTGGGCCGGGCCATCCTGCGCCGGCAGTGCCGGATCGGTAGCCGCGACATAAGGCCGGCCGCTTCGCATCAACAGGCAGTCGCCAGCCTCGAGCCGGTAGGAATGCGCATCGCCCTCGACCCGCACATGCAGGACGCCGCGCAACTGGGCGATGAATTTCAGGTAGGGATACGCAGGAAAGCGCAGCGCCCACGGGCCGCCGGCGGTCATGCGCAGCGCGGCGCCGCTGCGCACCTGGAGCAGGGCCAGCATGTCGGAGAGCGGATCGGAAGATCGGACTGAAAGCAGGTCTGGACGGTCGCGCATGAACGGTGGAGGACGCAGCATGGTGGGCCACGCCGCCCGATTCTACACTGGCCCCATCGATTTTCCTGAAAGGACCCTCTCATGCAATACCGACGACTTGGCAATAGCGGCATCATCGTCTCCCGCCTGTGCCTGGGCGCCATGACCTTCGGGGGAGCGGCGACGCCGCCCTACGACAAGGTCGGCGGCCTGGACCTGGCCGCCACCGAGCGTCTGGTGGGAACGGCACTGGACGCCGGCATCAACTTCATCGACACCGCCGACGTGTATGCGGACGGCGAATCCGAAAGCCTGCTGGGGCAAGCCCTGGCCGGCCGGCGCGAAGAAGTGGTGCTGGCCACCAAGTTCCACGCGCCGATGGGGAAAGGGCCGAACGACGCGGGACAATCGCGCCTGCACCTGACGCGCGCGCTCGAGGCCAGCCTGCGCCGCCTGAAGACCGACCACATCGACCTGTACCAGATCCATAACGTCGATGAACTCACGCCGATGGAAGAGACGCTGCGCGCACTCGACGACGCGGTGCGCGCCGGGAAGATCCGCTACATCGGCTGCTCGAACCTGTCGAGCTGGCAGACCGCCAAGGCGCTCGGCTTGTCCAGACTGCACGGCTGGTCCTCGTACGTGTCGGTGCAGGCCTGCTATTCGCTGGCGGTGCGCGACGTCGAACGCGAGATCCTGCCGCAGGCGCAGGACGCGCAGCTGGGCCTGATGGCCTGGAGCCCGCTGGCCGGCGGCCTGTTGTCCGGCAAATTCGACCGCGCCGGCAGCAGCGATCCGGATGCGCGCCGCATCCACATCGACTTCCCGCCGATCGCGCCGGAACACGGCTACACCGTCATCGACGCCGTCAAGCGCGTGGCGGCGCGGGTCGAGGCCACGCCGGCCCAGGTGGCGCTGGCCTGGCTGCTGGCGCGTCCCGGCGTGACCACCGCCATCGTCGGCGCGCGCCGTCCGGAGCAATTGCAGGACAATCTGCGCGCGCTGGAACTGGCGCTGAGCGAGCAGGATATGTCAGAGCTGGATGCGGCCAGCAGCCTGCCGACGTATTACCCGGCCTGGGTGCAGGCGATGACCAACGTGCACCGGGACGGCTTCCTGGCGCGCTAGCGGCTTGCGCCAAACCGGATTTCGGACGATACTGTATGCAATTACAGTAGTCCTCCCCACATGGGGCGGCCTCCAGCGTGAACGCCCCGGTCCGAAAAATCATCCACTGCGATTGCGATTGCTTCTATGCGTCGGTCGAAATGCGCGACGATCCGCTGCTCCGCGGTCGTCCGCTCGCCGTGGGCGGCCGGCCCGACCAGCGCGGGGTGGTCGCCACCTGCAACTACGAGGCGCGCCGCTACGGCATCCATTCGGCGATGGCCACCGCCACCGCGATCAAGCTGTGTCCCGACTTGCTGGTGATCCCGCCGGCGATGGAAAAATACCGGATCGCCTCGCGCCAGATCATGGACATCTACCAGGACTACACCGAACTGGTGGAACCGCTCTCGCTCGACGAAGCCTACCTGGACGTCACCGATTCGCCCCATTGCAAGGGCAGCGCGACCCTGATCGCGCAAGAGATCCGGCGCCGCATCTTCGAGACCGTCGGCATCACCGCCTCGGCCGGCGTGGCGCCGAACAAGTTCGTGGCCAAGATCGCCAGCGACTGGAACAAGCCGGACGGGCTGTTCCTGGTACGGCCCGACGAGGTGGATGCCTTCGTCGCGGCGCTGCCGGTCAAGAAGCTCCATGGCGTCGGCAAGGTGACTGCCGAAAAGATGAACCGCCTCGGCCTGCAGACCTGCGCCGACCTGCGCGCCTGGAGCATGGACCAGCTGCAGGAACACTTCGGCAGCTTCGGCGCGCGTTTATATGACCTGAGCCGCGGCGTCGACGGTCGCGAAGTGAACGTCTCGCGCGAGCGCAAATCGATCAGCACCGAAGAGACTTATACGCCCGACGTGCCCGACCTGGCCGCTTGCCTGGCCCTGCTGCCCGATCTGCATGAACACCTGCTGGGCCGCATCAAGCGTGCGAATGCCGAAAAATTCATCAACAAGCTGTTCGTGAAGATCAAATTCTCGGATTTCCAGCAGACGACGGTCGAGTGCGTGGGCCATGCGCCACATATTCCGACCTATGCGCGCCTGATGGAAACCGGCTGGGCCCGCGCCAGCCGCCCGGTGCGCCTGCTGGGCGTGGGCGTGCGCCTGGGCGAGACCGAGACCGTCGAGCAGTTGCGGCTGTTCGACGATGTTCTGGACGATTCGATAAGGTCCTGAGCTTTTTATGCGACGTTGCCATATAGCAGCGTAGAATATCGATCCTTTGAAATACTGACACAACCGGATAACCTATGTGGTTCAAGAATCTACAGATCTACCGTCTGCCGGCCCCTTGGGCCTATACCCCTGAACAACTGGAAAAAGCCCTCGAGCCGCAGGCTTTCGTGCCTGCCAGCAGCAATGAGTTGCTGCGCCAGGGCTGGGACGCGCCGCGCCCGAACGGCGGCCTGGTCCACGTGGTCAACAAGCAGATGCTGATCATGCTGGGCACCGAGAAGAAGCTGCTGCCGGCATCGGTCATCAACCAGGTGGCCAAGGCCAAGGCGGCCGAGCTCGAAGAGCAGCAGGGCTTCCCACCTGGCAAGAAGGCAATGAAGGAACTGAAGGAACGCGTGGCCGACGAACTGCTGCCGCGCGCCTTTACCCTGCGCAGCAACGTCTGGACCTGGATCGACCCGGTCAACGGCTGGCTGGTGGTCGATGCGGCGAGCCCGGCGAAGGCCGACGACATCGTCAAGCTGCTGCTCAAGGCCGTCGACAAGATGCCGCTGGAATCGCTGCGCGTGCAAAAATCGCCAGTGGCCGTGATGACCGGCTGGCTGGAAGCCGATGAAGCGCCGTACGGCTTCACGATCGACCAGGACACCGAGCTGCGCGCGACCGGCGAAAGCCGCGCCGCGGTGCGCTACGTGAAGCACACGCTGGAACCGGACGACATCCGCCGCCACATCGCCGCCGGCAAGCAGTGCACCCGCCTGGCCATGACCTGGAACGACCGCATCAGCTTCGTGCTGACCGAGTCGCTGGCGATCAAGGGCATCAAGCCGCTCGACGTGATCAAGGAAGGCGAAAGCCCGACCTATAGCGACGACGAGCGTTTCGACAACGACATCGTGCTGATGACGGGCGAGCTGGCCAAGCTGCTGGCCGATGTGGTCGAGGCGCTGGGCGGCGAAGCCAAGGCGTAATCGCCCGGCGACTGGACGGGCGCTGACAATGGCCGGACCGTGCGTCCGGCCATTGTCGTTTACAGCGGCTGGAACACGCCTTCGCTGCGGTTCTTGGTCACGTTATCCCACGGGAAAACCTGGCCGTTCATGGCGACATACACGCCGGCCGGCAGGGTCTGCGCCACGCCGCAGGCAAAGCCGAGGTTGAACAGCGCATCCGAATTGGCGATGGAATACGGGATCATGGCGCCGGTCAGCACGATGGTCTGGTCCAGCTTGGCGGCGCCGAGCACGGCGGCCGTCTCGCGCATGGTGTCGGTGCCGTGCACGATCACGATCGCCTTCTCGCTGGCAGCCTGGCACGAGGCCAGCACGCGCTCGCGGTCGGCGTCCTGCATGTCGAGCGAATCGAGCAGCGGCAGCACGTCGAGCGCGACCGGCACCGTCATGCGGCTGCGCTTGATCACCTCTGGCAGATGGCTTTCAGCAAAGCCGAGTACGCCGTTCAGTTCATTGTAATGCTTGTCGAAAGTGCCACCGGTGGCGATGAGTCGCAAAGTCATGTTGGTTTATCTATTCGCAGAAAAAAGGTGCGTCATGATAGCCGCAAACCATAGTGTATCCGACTGTGACTGCGCTAGAATCGTCCGGATCGGATGAGTACACTCATCGCCTTTCACCTCTTTCTTTTCCCCTGGCCATGAAAGCAGTCGCACCCGGCACCGTCATCTTCCACCGCCATCGCGGCTATGGCGTGATCACCCACGTCAACCTGCTCACTGGCTGGATTTCGGCGCGTTTCAACGACGAGGCGCGCGCCCTCGACCTGAACCTGTCGAGCGACGAAGTCCAGCACGCCGACGGCGAGCCGATCCTGTTCCGGCGCGCGCCGCCAGACCGCATGCCGCATGCGCGCCTGATGGCCGTGGTGCGCGCATTGCACGAGGCGGGCTACCAGAAGCTGTACCTGTATTCCTGGCCCAAGCCCTCCGGCCTGCACTGGCGCTGGCACCTGTTCACGGGGCCGCGCAACTGGATGCAGCGCACCTGGCGCGAAGGCTGGTACGGTTCGGGCGCCGACTACAACAACAATCCCGTGATGGGTTGGGGCGACGTGCCGGGCGCCACCACCGACGAGCTGATCCATGCGCTGGCGAAGTTCGATCCGCAAGGGCTGGCGCAGGCGCTGGGCCGCGACGAAGACCATACCGCCTGGTTCGCGCAAGCCTGCGACCTGCTGCTGCCGGGATACATGTACAGCCTCAATATGGAGCGCCCCGCGGGCGGCGGGCTGGTCGAGGCGCCTGTGGTGCCGATCGTGCCGGTAAGGGCGGGCTTGAAAGCCTACAGCGGCCGCGACATCGGCTGGCCGCCGGGCTGGGCCGGGCTCTGGACCGGCACCCACGTGATGCCGGCGCCAAGGATCAATCTGACGGGCGAGCCCGAACTGCGCTGATCAGCGCTTTTCCAATGCCTCCGGATTGAGAATGTTCGCCGGCTCGCCTTGCGCGAACTTGACGATGTTCTCGAACGCCGCCTGGAAATAAATCTCGTAACTGTCCTTCTCGACATAGCCCAGGTGCGGGGTGGCCAGCACCGTGGGGATGCGCAGCAGCGGCGAGTCCTGCGCCAGCGGTTCGCCCGTGAACACGTCCAGCGCCGCCGTGCCCGGACGTCCCCCTTGAGGGCTCCCTCGAGTGCGCCCTCCGCCACCAGTTCGGCGCGGCTGGTGTTGACGAACAGCGCGTCCGGTTTCATACGCGCCAGGTCGCTTGCCGTGACGACGCCGCGCGTCGATTCCGCCAGCCGCAAATGCAGGCTGAGCACGTCGGCCTGCTCGAACAGCGCCTCGCGCGACGCCGCCGCCTCGAGGCCGTCGGCGACGGCCGCCGCGCGGCTGGCCTCGCTGCCCCAGACCAGCACCCGCATCCCGAAGGCGCGCGCATAGCCGGCCACCAGCTTGCCGATCTTGCCGTAACTCCACAGGCCCAGGGTCCGCCCGTGCAGCACCCGTCCCACGCCATTGAGCGCCGGATTGATCGAGGCCGTCTGCCACAAGCCGTCCTTCAGATTGTTCGCATACGGCACGATCTTGCGGCTGGCCGCCATGATCAGGGCCCAGGTCAGCTCGGCCGGCGCGAGCGGCGAGCCGACACCTTCGGCGATGGCGATGCCGCGCGCGGTCGCGGCCGCCACGTCGATGTGGCCGCTGACCTTGCCGGTCTGCGAAACGAGCTTCAGGTTCGGCAGCTTCGCCAGCAATGCCGCCGACAAGGCGGTGCGTTCGCGGATCAGCACCAGGGCGTCGAAAGGAGCGAGGCGGATCGCCAGCTGGCCCAGTCCGCGGGTGGTGTTATTGAAGACTTTGACCTCATGGCCGTCGAGCAGTCGGAAGCAGTCAAGACCGAGCACGGCGTCTTGATAATCGTCAAGAATCGCGATTTTCATTGATGTTGTCAGAGTTATATCAGTTAAATGTAAACAAATAACAGGGTAGGGCATTTGCCCAAATAGCCTACTACATTACTGGGGCATTTTTCCTACTTTTTTGTAGTGAAAGGGCCCGTAAGGCGGTTTTTGGGGTGTACAATCGGCGCAGAACTTACAGGAATGACACGTATCCAACGGTGCTCATGAGACGTACCGCTCAGCCTTGCCAGAGGCTGTTGACCCCGACCGCTGTCCCACCGCGATCCTGACCAGGCTGCTTGCCCGATGGATGATCCCGACCCAGCGATCCACCCGAATTCTTTATTGGCATTTGGAGGACTCCCCATGAACCAGCCCGTGATGGGCGGCGTCGCCGCACTGAACGTTCCAGCTTACATCAAACATCAAAAGCTTATCAATTGGGTCGCGGAAATCGCCGCCCTGACCAAGCCTGACAGCATTTACTGGTGCGACGGTTCGGAAGAAGAATACGACCGCCTGTGCGCACAGATGGTCGAAGCGGGCACGATGAAGAAGCTCAACCCCGCCAAGCGTCCGAATTCCTACCTGGCCTGGTCCGATCCATCGGACGTGGCGCGCGTCGAAGACCGCACCTATATCTGCTCCGCCACCAAAGAGCAGGCCGGCCCGACCAACAACTGGATGGAGCCGGCCGAGATGCGCCGCACCCTGCACGGCCTGTTCGACGGCTGCATGGCGGGCCGCACCCTGTACGTGGTGCCGTTCTCGATGGGCCCGCTGGGCTCGCCGATCGCCCATATCGGCGTCGAACTGTCCGACTCGCCTTATGTCGCGGTCAATATGCGCATCATGACGCGCATGGGCAAGGCCGTATACGACGTGCTGGGCCCGGACGGCGAGTTCGTTCCTTGCGTCCACTCGGTCGGCGCGCCGCTGGCTGCCGGCCAGAACGACGTCGCCTGGCCATGCAATGCCACCAAGTACATCGTGCACTACCCGGAAACCCGCGAGATCTGGTCCTTCGGTTCCGGCTACGGCGGCAACGCGCTGCTGGGCAAGAAATGCTTCGCGCTGCGCATCGCCTCGAACATGGGTTACCAAGAGGCGCAAGCCGGCGGCACCGGCTGGCTGGCCGAACACATGCTGATCCTGGGCGTCGAGTCGCCGCAGGGCGACAAGAAATACGTGGCTGCAGCCTTCCCTTCGGCCTGCGGCAAGACCAACTTCGCGATGCTGATCCCGCCGAAGACCTTCGACGGCTGGAAAGTGACGACCATCGGCGACGACATCGCCTGGATCAAGCCGGCGGCTGACGGCAAGCTGGTCGCGATCAACCCCGAAGCCGGCTACTTCGGCGTGGCGCCGGGCACCAATGAAAAGACCAATCCGAACTGCATGGCCTCGCTGCGCGAGAACGTGATCTTCACCAACGTGGCGCTGACCGACGACGGCGACGTGTGGTGGGAAGGCATGACGAAGGAAGCGCCGGCGCACCTGATCGACTGGCAGGGCAAGGACTGGACGCCGGCCTCCGGCACCAAGGCGGCGCACCCGAATGCGCGCTTCACCGTGGCCGCGACCCAGAATCCGGTGATCGACCCGGCCTGGGACGATCCAAGCGGCGTGCCGATCTCGGCCTTCATCTTCGGCGGCCGCCGCTCGACCACGGTGCCGCTGGTGACCGAGGCGAATAACTGGGTGGATGGCGTGTACATGGCCGCGACCATGGGTTCCGAGACCACCGCCGCCGCCGCCGGCCAGATGGGCGTGGTGCGCCGCGATCCGTTCGCGATGCTGCCGTTCATCGGCTACAACATGAGCGACTATTTCCAGCACTGGCTGGATCTGGGCAAGAAAGTCGCCGCGATCAATCCGGCTGCGCTGCCGAAGATTTTCTGCGTCAACTGGTTCCGCACCGGCGAGGATGGCGGCTTCGTGTGGCCGGGCTATGGCGACAATATGCGCGTGCTGAAGTGGATTCTTGACCGTACCGAGGGCAGCGCCGCCGCCGGCAACGCGCACCTGTTCGGCACCTCGCCATCGTATGGCGATCTGAACTGGGATGGGGTGGAGTTCACCGAAGCGCAGTTCACGCAAATCACGTCGATCGACAAGAACGCATGGGCCGAAGAGCTGAAGCTGCACGGTGAACTGTTCGACAAGCTGGCCTACCGCCTGCCGCAAGAGCTGGTGGACACCAAGGATCGGTTGGAGAAGCAACTGGCTGGCTAAGACCGGCCGAGTGGGGGAGAGGCCGCTGTTGGAAGCGGTCATATAAAAAAGAACAGGGGCAACGCCAATGGCGTTGCCCCTGTTTCATTTGGGTCGAACGGTGAAGATCAACCCTTCAGCAACGGCTTCAGGTACTTGCCCGTCGGGCTGTCCTTGACCTTGGCCACTTGCTCCGGCGTACCCGACGCCACGATCATGCCGCCGCCGGCGCCGCCTTCCGGTCCCAAGTCGACGATCCAGTCCGCGGTCTTGATCACGTCCAGGTTGTGCTCGATGATGGCGAGCGTATTGCCCTGGTCGCGCAGGCGGTGGATCACCTTCAGCAGCAGGTCGATGTCGGCGAAGTGCAGGCCGGTGGTCGGTTCGTCCAGGATGTACAGCGTGCGTCCGGTGTCGCGCTTGGACAGCTCGAGCGACAGCTTGACGCGCTGCGCCTCGCCGCCCGACAGGGTGGTCGCGCTCTGTCCCAGCTTGATATAGCCCAGGCCCACGTCCAGCAAGGTCTGGAGTTTACGCGCGATGACCGGCACCGGCTTGAAGAACTCGTGCGCATCCTCGACCGTCATGTCCAGTACTTCGGTGATGTTCTTGCCCTTGTACTGCACTTCCAGCGTTTCGCGGTTGTAGCGCTTGCCATGGCAGACGTCGCACGGCACGTACACGTCCGGCAGGAAGTGCATCTCGACCTTGATCACGCCATCGCCCTGGCAGGCTTCGCAGCGGCCGCCCTTGACGTTGAACGAGAAGCGGCCGGCGCTGTATCCGCGTTCCTTGGCGGTCGGCACGGTCGCGAACAGGTCGCGGATCGGCGTGAAGAGGCCAGTATAGGTCGCGGGGTTCGACCGCGGCGTGCGGCCGATCGGCGCCTGGTCGACCGAGATCACCTTGTCGAAGTGTTCCAGGCCGTGGATCGAGCTGTGCTCGGCCGGTTCGGTCTGCGAACCGTACAGGTGGCGCGACAGCGCCGGATACAGCGTGTCGTTGATGAGCGTCGACTTGCCCGAACCCGACACGCCCGTCACGCAAGTCATCAGGCCCACCGGCAAGGTCAGGGTCACATCCTTCAGGTTATTACCTTTCGCGCCCGTGATCACCAGCTGGCGCGCCGGATCGGCCTTGGTGCGCTTCTTCGGCACTTCGATCTTGCGCCGGCCGTCCAGGTACTGGGCGGTCAGCGAATGCTCGTTGTTCATGATCTGCTCGAGCGTGCCCTCGGCGATCACGGCGCCGCCGTGCACGCCCGCGCCCGGACCCATGTCGACGATGTAGTCGGCGGTGCGGATCGCGTCTTCGTCGTGCTCGACCACCAGCACGCTATTGCCGATGTCGCGCAAATGCTTCAGCGTCGCGATCAGGCGATCGTTGTCGCGCTGGTGCAGGCCGATCGACGGTTCGTCTAGCACGTACATGACGCCGGTCAGGCCCGAACCGATCTGCGAGGCCAGGCGGATACGCTGGGCTTCGCCGCCGGACAGGGTATCCGCGCTGCGGTCGAGCGACAGGTAGTCGAGGCCGACGTTGTTCAGGAACTTCAGGCGCGACACGATTTCCTTGATCACGCGCTCGGCGATGTCGCGCTTGGCGCCACTGAGCTCCAGCTTGTCGAAATAGTCCAGCGTTTCGCGCAGGGGTTTATCGGACACCTCGTAGATGGCGCGCTGCTGCTCGCCCTGGCCGATCTTGACGAAACGCGCTTCGGTGCGCAGGCGCGCGCCTTCGCAGGCCGGGCATTTCTTTTCGTTGATGAACTTGGCCAGCTCTTCCTTGACCGCCATCGAATCGGTCTCGCGGTAGCGCCGCTGCAGGTTGTTGACCACGCCTTCGAAGGTATGCTCGCGGATCACGGTGCGGCCGCGTTCGTTCACGTAGCTGAACGGGATCGCGGTCTTGCCGGAGCCGAACAGCACGGCTTCCTGCGACGATTTCGGCAATTGCTCGAACGGCTTGTCGAGGTCGAAGTCGTAATGGGCTGCCAGGCTCTGCAGCATCTGGAAGTAGAACTGGTTGCGGCGATCCCAGCCCTTGACGGCGCCGGAGGCCAGCGACAGGTGCGGGAAGGCCACGATCCGCTTCGGATCGAAGAACTCGATATGGCCCAGGCCATCGCATTCCTGGCAGGCGCCCATCGGGTTATTGAACGAGAACAGGCGTGGTTCCAGCTCTTGCAGCGAGTAGCCGCAAACATTACAGGCGAACTTGTTCGAAAAGACGGTTTCCTTCTCGGTGTCCATCTCGTAGGCCACGGCGCGGCCGTCGGCCAGGCGCAGGGCGGTCTCGAAGCTTTCGGCCAGGCGCTGCTTGATGTCCGGATTCACCTTCACCCGGTCGATCACGACGTCGATGCTGTGCTTCTCGGTCTTCTTGAGCTTGGGCAGTTCATCGATTTCATAGATCTTGGCGGCATTGACGCCGCTGGCGATGCGGAAGCGCACGAAGCCCTGGGCCTGCATGGCCTGGAACAGGTCGCCATGTTCGCCCTTGCGGCCGGCCACGACCGGCGCCAGGATCATCAGCTTGGTACCTTCCGGGATGGCGAGCACCGCATCGACCATCTGCGACACGGTCTGGGCCGACAGCGGCTCATGCGGGTGCTGCGGGCAATACGGCGTGCCGACGCGCGCGTACAGCAGGCGCAGGTAGTCGTGGATCTCGGTGACGGTGCCGACGGTCGAGCGCGGGTTGTGCGAGGTCGCTTTCTGCTCGATCGAGATCGCCGGCGACAGGCCTTCGATCAGGTCGACGTCCGGCTTTTCCATCAGTTGCAGGAACTGGCGCGCATAGGCCGACAGCGATTCGACGTAGCGGCGCTGGCCTTCTGCATACAGCGTGTCGAAGGCGAGCGAGGATTTGCCCGAGCCCGACAGGCCGGTGATCACGATCAGCTTGTTGCGCGGCAGGTCGAGGTTGATGTTCTTCAGATTGTGCGTGCGGGCACCACGAATGCGAATTTCTTCCATTAAGTTGGGCAGACTTTCTATCAGTTTTTGCGGGGCCGCAGACGCCAGCAGCGCGGTAAGCGGGCCAATCGGGGAGAACCCGTAAGTGTAGCGCGTTTTTGTTTCGGCTGTACATCTATCCAGTAGTTGCTGTACCAGGGGTGCCAGGTTGGCATACCACTTTGACAAGCGCAGGAGGGCCGGGTCTATGCTATGTGGGCCGATCAGCGGGCGCTTCAATGACAAAGCGTTCAGAACTGGAAAATAATTTTCAGCGCAGTTATTTATCTGACTTAATCGACAACGAAACAGCCTTTTCGATAGTGTGTTTTGGCTGATGCCCGCCAACGAAAAGGATTGCTGAAACTGGGTGGCGGACCGCATAATAGTCAGCTGCAACACATCGTTCCCTGACGCCTAGAAATACGCAGAGTCAGGGCTTACCATACCCAGCAGGAGTAACACCATGGCATCAGTCAACAAGGTCATCATCGTCGGCAACCTCGGCCGCGATCCGGAAATCCGCTACATGCCGAGCGGCGACGCCATCGCGAACATCGCGGTCGCCACCTCGTACAAATCCAAGGACCGCAATACCGGCGAACAGAAAGAACTGACCGAGTGGCACCGCATCTCCTTCTTCGGCCGCCTGGCCGAGATCGTGGGCCAATACCTCAAGAAAGGTTCGTCGGTCTACGTCGAAGGCCGCCTGCAGACCCGCAAGTACACCGACAAGGACGGCATCGAGCGCTACGCCACCGACATCATCGCTGAAAACATGCAGATGCTGGGTGGCCGCCAGGGTATGGGCGGCGACAGCATGGGCGGCGGTATGGGCGGCGGCATGGACGACGACTACTCGGCCCCGCAGCGTCCGGCTCCGCGCCAGGCGCCACCGGCCCCGGCCGCGCGTCCGCAGCCGAAACCGGCGCCGAATTTCTCGGATATGGATGACGATATTCCGTTCTGATATTTCCGGTCTGAGCGGTACGACAAACCCTGTGAGTGCATCATTCGCAGGGTTTTTTTTATGGACGGCGATCTGGTCGTTAACCCAGTAACGGAACTCAGCTGCAGTTGATATTCAAGATATTCCCGTCCGGATCTGTTACCCACACGATCTTCATCTTCCCGGCATAGCGCACGCCTTGCTAGCGCCGGGCCGCCTTCAGGAACAATCCATGCGCCGGCGCGAAGTTCGCATGCAGCGGCAGGTAGGCCGCGCCGATGACCTTGGCCGTCATCCCGATCGTCCCCGCCATCACCAGCGGCCGCTCGGTGCCCTGCCAGCTGTAGCGCGTCATCTGCTCCTGCATCGCGGCGATCAGGCGTTCGAGCAGGGCGCGGCTGACGGCGCCGTCGACGATCACGCCATCCAGGTCGAGCAGGCAGGCCGCGCCGGTGACGCCGAAGGTGATCGCATTGGCGGCTTCCTCGATCCATCGCAGGGTCACCGCTTCCCACGGCCCGCTCAAGAGGCGTTCGTCGCCGAACGCCAGCGGCGCCAATCCCGCCTGGGCATGCATCTCTTCGAGCCGCACCAGCGAGGCCGCACCGAGCAGCTGCGGCGCCACGCCGCGTTCTGCAGTATCGGCCAGGCCCAGGGGCATCGAACCGATCGCGCCGGCGTTGCCGAACTGGCCGCTGTGCGGCTCGCCGTCGATCACCAGGCCGCCGCCGACCAGGGTGTCGACGAACACGTACAGATAGCTTTTCAGCGTGCGTCCGCGGCCGGCCACCAGTTCGGCCACGCAGGCCGCGATCGTGTCCTTGGCGAAGTCCACGCGCAATGGCGTCATGGCCTGCAGGCGGATGCGCACGTCGACCCGGCGCCAGGCTTCCGCCTCTTGCGGCAGCAGGCTTTCCAGGCCGTGCCAGGTGCCCAGCGTGAGCGGGGCGGCCAGGCCGATGCCGGTCAGGCGCGGCGCCAGTTCAGGGCCGAGGAAGTCGTCCACCTCGCGCAGCCTGGCGTCGATGGCGGCGAATACCTGCTCCACCTCGGGGCTGGCGTACGGCGTCGACGACTGCCAGCGCAGCGCGCCCGTGAAATCGAGCAGCACCACGTCCAGCGCGCGCCTGCCGATCTGGATGCCGATCGAGAACGCGCCTTCCGGATTCAGGGCGATCGGCTGCGACGGCTGGCCGACCTTGCCGCGCACGGCGTCGCGCTTGACCACCAGCTGCTCGTCCAGCAGGCGGTTGATGATCACCGAGGCCGTCTGGGTACTGAGCTTGGTCAGGCGCGCGACTTCGGCCTTGGGCAGGCTGCCATGGGTGCGGATCGCCTGCAGCACGACCCGCTCGTTGAACTCGCGCATGCCGACCTGGTTCGAGCCGACGGTGCGCAGCAGCGGCATGGTGGCGGGATCGAAGGCGGTAGGCGGTACGTTATCGGGCGGCATGGCGCGGGCGTTCAAGGGGCGGGACGGCTGGAAGCCGCCAGTATAAATCCATTCCCCGTAAATAAACCTGTGCGATTTATTTTTCCGGGCATGCGCGAATGCGAGGAAAAATAATGCGGTGACAACTGGTCGAACTTGGCGGTAGAATCGCGCCCAATCAAGTGAATGGTGCCTTCCTGCTCGTCTGCAGGGAGGTGAAACGGGAAGCCGGTGACGTGCGCGATAACCATCGAGCGCCAGTCCGGCGCAGCCCCCGCTGCTGTAAGCCTGACGACTCCGGTCGAACGCCACTGTGCCCCGCGCACGGGAAGGCAGGACCGGGGAAGGAAGACGGCGAGCCAGAAGACCGGCCATCCACGATGCATTCGTACGTCCCGGGGTGAGGGCGTGCCTGTTGGTTGTCCGCTGTTCCTTCTTTTGCTGCTCGTGCTGTCGCCAAGGCGGTCGTGCGCCCTCCTGGCGTGCGCGCAAGCGTCCCTGTTCATCGTGGAAGGATGGCGGCTGCCTGTTGTCATGCGCGCGTCTAGCGCGCTGCTAAAAGGTCGACGTTCAACATGAACACGCTTCTCCTTGTCCGCATCTGCGCCGTGCTGACGTTCCTGCTCGCCTGCATGCCGGGCTTCCAGCACGCCAGCGCCGCCACCCTGTTCGCCGTGGTCACCGAGCGCGCCGCGCCGGGCGCCATCGAGGCCGCCCACCGCCACCTGGCCAGCCATCCGCGCGACCGCATCCTGCTGCGCACCCCGGCCCAGCTGATGGCGGCGGGCGAGCGCGAAGTGGGACAGTGGATCGCCGGCGCCAACACCATCCTGGCGGTGTCGCTGTTCGGCGACCCGGCGCGCCGCATGAAGGATGCCTTGGCGCGCCATGCCAGGCCGGACACCGCCGTGCTGGCGCTGAATGGCGAGGCGACCCTGAACCTGATGACGCGCTCCCGCCACGGCAGCCTGGCCGGCTTCTCGCCCGAGCTGCTGCGCCAGCTGGCGGGCGAGGCCCCGCCGCCGGCCGCGCTGCAGGCGGCCGAGCTGGAGCCCGCCGCCCGCCACTGGCTGGCAGCGCGCCGCGTGTGGCAGGCGGGCGGCGTCGACAACACCACGGAGCTGATGCGGCACCTGCTTGCGCCAGGCACGGCCCTTGCCGATCCGCAGCCCGAGCCGACCCTGCGCCTGCGCGCGCGACAGCGCGAGCTGCAGGACGCCGCCGCCTGGGGCAATGCCTCGAAGCTCGGCCTGCAGGACCGGCCGACCGTGGTCGTGCTCGACCTGGCGAACATGGATGGCGTGGTGCCCGCCGCCTTGTGCCGCCGCATCGAGGAACTCGGCCAGCCCTGCGTGCAGCTGCTGACGCGCTGGGGCGGCGCCTCGCGCGAGGCGCTGGAGCGCCTGCCGCAGCTGGTGGCGCCGGCCAAGCCGGCCGCACTGGTGGTGCTGCAGGACTTCGTGGTCGGCGCCGCGGAGGGCCGGGCGGCAGTGGAGGAGGCTTTCAAGCGTCTGGACATCCCGGTGTTCAAGGCGATCCGCCTGTCGGACCGCACCGCGATGCAGTGGCAGCTGTCGCCCGACGGCCTGCCGCCCGACTCGGTACAGTACCGCGTAGCGCTGCCCGAGCTGCAGGGCATCGGCCAGCCGATGGTGGTGGCGGCCCTGGGCCAGGCCGAGCGCGACCGCCAGACCGGCATCGAGAACCGTCCTCCGGTGCTGCTGCCGGCCGAAGTCGACCGCCTGTCGGGGCGCGTGGCGCGCTGGCTGGCGCTGCGCGCCAAATCGAACGCCGACAAGAAGGTCGCGGTGGTCTACTACAACCATCCGCCGGGCCGCCAGAACATCGGCGCCGACAACCTCAACGTGCCGGACTCGCTGTTCGAGATGCTGCATGCCCTGAAGGCCGCCGGCTACACGGTCGGCGAGCTGCCGGCCTCGCCCGAGGCGCTGCTCGACATGATCATGGCGCGCGGCGTCAACCTGCCGGAAGACCGCGCCGCGCTGCGCGAGATGGCCGGTACCGTCAACGGCGTCACGGCCCAGGATTACGCGCGCTGGTTTGCGACCCTGTCGCCGCGGGTGCGGGGCGAGATGCAGGACGGCCTGCTGGGCCGCCTGCATGCCGACGTGCTGGCGGCCGAGAAGGCCGGCGAGCGCGCGCTGGGCCGCAAACAGGCCGAAACCGTGATCGAGGAGCTGCTGCACCTGGTCGAGGGCGTCGACCATCCGCAGCGCGTGCAGGCCACGCGCGACCTGCATGCGCTGGAAGAGGGTTATTTTTCCTGCCTGGACGACGTCAAGCCACGCCCCTGCCAGTCGCTTGCTCCCCTTTATCGGCGCCTGATCGGCTACGGCATCGAAGGCATGCGCGGCTGGGGGCCGGCGCCGGGCAAGGTGATGGTCGACGGTGGCAGGATGCTGGTGCCGGGACTGGTGTTCGGCAACGTCTTCATCGGCCCGCAGCCGCCGCGCGGCTGGGAAGTGGACGAGGAACTGCTGCACGCGAACACCAGCATCACGCCGCCGCACCAGTTCCTGGGCTTCTACCACTGGATCCGCGACCGCTTCAAGGCCGACGCCGTGGTGCACGTGGGCCGCCACTCGACCTACGAGTTCATGCCGGGCAAGGCCGTCGGCCTGTCGAGCGACGACTATCCGAGCCTCATCGCGAGCGACCTGCCGGGCATCTATCCGTATATCGTCGACGGCGTCGGCGAAGGCACGCAGGCCAAGCGCCGCGGCCTGGCCGTCATCGTCGACCACCTGACGCCGCCGCTGGCCACCACGCCGCTGTACGACGAGCTGCTGTCGCTGCGCCAGATCGTCGAAAGCTTCGAGGCCGCGTCGTCCGAATCGCTCAAGACCCAGGCCGCGCAGCTGATGCGCGAGCGGGTCGTGGCCCTGAACCTGCGCGCCGAACTGGAAGCGTCGATGTCCGACGTGCTCGAGGTGCGCGGCATCGGTTTCGATGCGGCCGACGACGACCTGCTGGCGCACGAGATCGGCCACTATCTGACCAAGCTGCAGGAGAAATTCATGCCCCACGGCCTGCACGTCTTCGGCAGGCCGTGGGACCGCGCGTCGCTCGACCTGATGCTCGACTCGATGAAGAAGAGCGGCATCGACGATCCCGACGTCGCCCATAAACTGCGCGACTCGCCGCGGCGCGAGATGGCGGCGCTGCTGGCCGGCCTGGATGGCCGCTACATCGAGCCGGGCAAGGGCAACGATCCACTGCGCTCGCCGGAGGCGCTGCCGACCGGCCGCAACTTCCACGCGGTCGACGGCGACATCCTGCCGACCCGCCTCGGGTTTGGGCTCGGCCGGCAGATGGCGGGCAAGGCCGCCGAGCGCGACAAAGTTGGCGAGGGCAGCGAAGGCATCATCCTGTGGGCCTCCGATGCCGTGCGCGACGAAGGCGTGATGGTCGGCTTCGCGCTGGCGATGATGGGCGCCGAGCCGGTGTGGAATGCGCGCGGCATCGTCACCGACGTGAAGCTCACGCCCGGCGCCGTGCGACGCGATGCGGTGGTCACCACTTCCGGCCTGTTCCGCGACCTGTACCCGAACCTGATCCGCCTGATCGACCGCGCCGGCCGGCTGGCGCTGGCGGCGTCGGCGCAGACGCTGGTCGATCAGGATCCGGGCTTGCGCGAAGCCCTGCAGGCGGCGCTGGCGCCGATCGAGGGCGCAGGGGATGGCAAGGACTGGGGCAGCGAGCCGGCCACGAACAACCGCGTGGCGCGCGAGTGGTTGACGCGCCAGCGCGCGCTGGCGGCGGGCGGCATGGCGGCCGGCGAAGCAGGGCGGGCCGCCGCGCTGCGCGTGTTCGGCGATGCGCCGGGCGCCTACGGCACTGGCGTGAACCGCCTTGCCGAGCGTTCGGGCGCCTGGCGCGAGCGCGAAGAGATCGGGCGCGCCTACCGCAACCGCATGGGCCATGCCTATGGCCTTGATGCCGAGGGCGCCTCCAGCCACCGCGCTTTCGACGTGGCGCTGGACGGCATCCACCGCACTTATCACGGCCGCGCCAGCAATCTGTATGGCCTGCTCGACAACAACGACGCCTTCGACTACCTGGGCGGCCTGTCGCTCGCGGTCGAGACGCGCACCGGGCGCGTGCCGGACGCGCTGATCCTGCAGCATGCGCAGCCGGGCCAGGCCGACGTCGAGCCGCTCGCCAGCGCCCTGCTGGGCGAGCTGCGCGGACGCTTCCTGAACCCGGCCTGGCTGCGCCCGCTGATGGACAACGGTTATTCCGGTGCGCGCACCATGGGCCAGGAATTCATCGAGAACCTGTGGGGCTGGCAGGTGACGCGGCCCGACCTGGTCAAGAACTGGGCCTGGGACGAAGTGAAAGCCGTCTACTTTGATGACCGGCACAAGCTCGGCCTGCCGGAATTCCTGGGCCAGCGTCACAACGCGCACGTCAAGGCGCACATGCTGGCGGTGTTCATGGTGGCGGCAGAAAAAGGATTCTGGAAGACCGATCCCGAAACCATCCGCCGCATGGGCGGAGAGCTCGCGCGTCTGGTCGCGGCCAACGGCCTGCCGGGCAGCGGCCACACGGCGCCCGATCACCCGATGTGGGGCTGGCTGGCGCCGCAGCTGGATGGCGCGGATGCGCAAAAGCTCGGTGTGACGCTTGCCAAGGCGCGCGGCGAGCTGCTGCCGGCAGTGGCCACATCCGTCCCTTCCGTCGCCGCCCCGGCGCAGCAGGCTGCAGCGCCCGACGCTGGTGAAGGGACCGAAGCTGCGCCGCCAGCGCCGGCGCCCGCGCCAATGCGCGTCTACGAACTGAAGCAGCAACCCGAACCCGCGCAGCCTGCCGCGCTGCGCATCGTGCAGGTGCTGGCCATCCTGGCCGCCTGCCTCGCCCTGTTCTCGCTCGGCCTGTGGCGCGGCCGGCACATCCCTCAACCTCTCAGGAGTCACCCATGATCGAAACCCTTTCCTACGCCTGGCTGCACGACGCCGTCAGCTGGCTGCTCGCGCCGTCCCTGGTGGCGCTGCTGGCCGGCTGCGCGATCGCGCTGGTCGAATCCGGCATCGCCGTCGGCGAACGCTTCCACGGCCTGGCCAGGCTGCGCGACAGCGGCGACGTCGAGGCGGTGCAGCGCATTGCCCGCCACCGCCTGGAACGCGCCGACCTGCTGGCGCGCATCCCGCCGATGCTGGGCCTGATGGCCACCATCATCCCGCTCGGACCAGGCCTGGCGGCGCTGGGCGAAGGCGATCCGGCCAAGCTGGCCAGCGCCGTGACCGTCGCCTTCGACGCCACTGTGCTGGGCCTGGTGGCGGGCATCGGCGGCCTGGTGATCGGCAAGCTGCGCCGCCGCTGGTATGAAGAGACGCTGGACGCCATGGAGCAGCCAGCATGAGTGGGCGCGGCAAGCTGCGGCTATACCGCCACCTCGACGCGCGCTTCGACCAGAGCGACGAAGATCCGCGCGCCAGCCTCGTCAACCTGGTCGACGTGATGCTGGTGTTCGCCTGCGGCCTGATCGCCGCCATCGCCGGCGCGCAAGGGGCCCTGAAAACCCCGCAGCCGGTGGAAAAGGGCCGCCAGATCGAGCGTCCCGCCAGCGGCGTGACCCAGGATGGCAGCGGCTACGATCGCGTCGGCGAAGTCTATCGCGATCCCGAGACCGGCCAGCTGGTGCTGATCGAACCGGTGCAAACCAAGAGCAAATAATGAACGCCATTTTCCAAGCCCGCCCGCTCGCTGCGGCCATCGCCCTGCTGTGCGCCGCCAGCGCCTTCGCACAAGACCTTCCCACAGTGACGATTCGCGGCGCGGCCGGTGACGAAGGCCTGGCGCTCGGCCGCCCGAACACCACCGGCAGCCGCCTGGACATCAGCGCGCTCGACCTGCCGGCCAGCGCCGAGAGCCTGAGCGCCGCCACCATCGCCGCCCGCGGCGACCTGCTGGTGAAAGATGCGGTGACCCGTAGCACCGGCCTGACCGACAGCAGCTCGCCCGGCAGCGGCATCAGCTATTCGGCGCGCGGCTTCAACGGCAACAACTCGATCGCGATCCTGGAGAATGGCCAGCGCCTGCTGGTCGGTTCCACCACCGCGACCTATCCGGCCGATCCCTGGGGCTACGAGACGATCGAGGTGCTGCGCGGTCCCGGTTCGGTGGTCCACGGCAGCGGCACCACCGGCGCCATCGTCAATGCCGTGCGCAAGGCGCCGCGGCGCGCATCTTCGCTCGAGATCCTCGGCGGCATCGGTGGCGGCGAGTCTGTGCGCGCCGGCATCGGCGCCACCGGCGCGCTGGGCGAGCAGGGCGCCTTCCGCGTCGACGCTTACGCCGGCCGCAGCGACGGCTTCATCGACCGCGGCGAGTCCCGCCACGGCAAGATCCTGACCAGCATGACGACGATCCTCGCGCCCGGCGTGACCCTGTACGCCCAGCTCGATCATGCCGAGCAGGAGCCGATCCGCTACTTCGGCACGCCGCTGGTGAACGGCGGCCTGGCCGAATGGCTGCGCGACGAGAACTACAATGCCGGCGACGCCGTGCTGCGTTTCGTCGACGACAAGGCCGTCGCGCGCCTGAACTGGCAAGTGGCGCCGAACCTGGAAATCAGCAACGAACTGGCCTACTTCACCTCGCGCCGCGACTGGCGCAATATCGAGTCGTATGCCTACGACCCGGTGCGCGACGTGGTGGACCGCAGCGACTACATCGGCATCCGCCACGACCAGGAGCAGACGGCAAACCGCCTGGAGGCGCGCTGGAAGACCGGCGCCAACCAGGTGGTGGCGGGCTGGGAAGCGTCGACCATCAACTTCAAGCACACCAATAACTCGCCCTATGGCGGCGCATCGACGGTGGCGCCAAGCGGCTTCGACCCGGGGAGCTTCCGGGACACCCCGGACCCGTTCCGCCCGAACTTCGCGACCGACACCACTACCCATGCTTTCTACCTGGAGGATGCCTGGCGCGTGGACGAGCGCCTGCTCCTGACGGCGGGCGCACGCCATGACCGCTACACGATCGACCGCCGCAACCTGCTGGCCGACAGCGGCCATTTTCAGACCGTCCTGCGCGCCAACTCGGTCCGCGTCGGCGCGAGCTGGAGGCTGGCGCCGGACACCTCGCTCTACGGCCAGGTCAGCACCGGCAGCGATCCGGTGACGAGCCTCCTGTCGATGACCCTGGCCAACAGCAGGTTCAAGCTGACCGGCGCGCGCCAGGTCGAGGCGGGCGTCAAGCAGATGCTGGCCGGCGGCCGCGCCGCGTGGACGGCGGCGCTGTACCGGATCAGGAAGGACGACATCATCACGCGCGATCCGGACAATCCGGCGCTGTCGGTGCAGGGCGGCTCGCAGACCTCGCAGGGCGCGGAAGTGAGCGCCAGCGTGAACCTGGCCCCCGGCTGGCGCATGGATGCCAACGTGGCCTATACCGATGCCGAGTTCGACGAGCTGGTGGAAGCGGGCAACGTCTCGCGCGCCGGCAATCGCCCGGCCGACGTGCCGAAGGTCTCCTCGAACCTGTGGCTGACGCACCGCGCCGGCGACTGGCGCACGGGCGCCGGCCTGCGCTACGTGGGCGAACGCTTCATCAGCAATGCCAACACCCAGGCCTTGCCGGGCTACACCACGCTGGACGCCTCGATCGGTTGGTCCTTGAATCGCAACGTGCAGCTGCAGCTCAACCTGCGCAACCTGACCGACAGGCTGTATGCGATCACCTCGTATGGTTCGTCGCAATACCTGCTGGGCGACGAGCGTCATGCAGAGCTGACCGTCCACTGGCGTTACTAAGAGTCTATCCCGGTAGGTGGGAGTCGCTCCTGGCGCGTCTGGCAAGCGTGCGCTGCGTTGCTCGTCGTTGCATGGCTAGCCATGCGGCCTCCTCGCGCCTTGCTCACGCCCGCCATGCATCGCCATGAGCTTCCCCCCACCTACCGGGATAGACTCTAAGTGAGTTCCTGGAAGCGTCAGCTCTACTGGTGGCACCGCTGGCTGGGCATCGCAATCGGCCTCCTGGTGCTGCTGTGGTTCGGTTCCGGCATCGTCATGATGTACGTGCCGTATCCGGAGCTGACGGAAGGCGAGCGCATGGGCTGGCTGGCGCCGCTCGATCCGGACCGTGTGCAGGTGAGCGCCGCCGAAGCATGGACAGGCAGCGCTGCACCGGATGCGGTGCGCCTGAATACCGTGGCGGGCCGCCCCGCGTGGCACTTCCAGCACGAACGCAGCTGGCACTCGGTATGGGCCGACAGCGGCGCGCCGCTGGAAGTGAACTACCTGATCGTCTCGAGCAGCGCGCGCAGCGCGGCCCCCGATGCCCGTTCGCTGGCAGTCGACAGGATCGAACTGGACCAATGGACCTTCGGCGCCGTGCGCGCGCACCGGCCCCTGTACCGCGTTGCCGCCGACGATGATGCCGGCAGTGTCCTGTACGTGTCCGGTCGCACCGGGGAGCTGGTGCGCGACACGACCCGCAGCGAGCGCGCCTGGAACTGGGTCGGCTCCGTCATCCATTGGGTGTACGTGACGCCGCTGCGCAAGCACGACGAGGGCTGGCGCCAGGCCGTGATGTGGACGTCCGGCGTGGCCATGGTGCTGGCCGTGACGGGCATGGTGATCAGCATCATGCGCCTGCGTGTGCGGCGCCGTTACGCGGGAGGTCGGATGTCGCCCTATACGGGCTGGCAGGCCTGGCACCACTGGCTGGGTCTCGGTATCGGAGCGCTGGTCATCAGCTGGCTGTTCAGCGGCTGGTTGTCGGTCGGTCCGTTCGGCTTTCCGTCAGGCGTCGGCGTTACCGCGCACGACCGGCAGGCATTCGCCGGCGGGGCGCTTGACAGCCACGACCTGGCGCAGGATGCGGCCGCGCTGCTGCGCGCGCATCCCGGCACCCTGGAACTGGAATGGCGCCGCGTGGGCGGCAAGCTGTATCTGAGTGCCCTCGGCCGCCAGGGACGCAAGCTGGTCGATACGCGCGACAGCGCCGCCGTGCCTGGCGTGCCGAGGGACACCCTGCTGCTTGCCGCGCAAGCGATCCGCCCCGGGGCGCCGATGCAGGCGGAACTGCTCACCGGACCGGACGATTATTACTACAGCCATCATCGCCAAGCAGCCTTTCCGGTCTTGCGCGCGCGCTTCGACCTGCCTGAAGCGCCAGTGTTCTACATCGATCCAGCGCAGGGCCGCCTGGCCGGCTATGTCGACCGCGACAAGCGCTGGGACCGCTGGCTGTTCAACGGCCTGCACCAGCTCGACTTCGCCTTCCTGCGCACCAGGCCGTTGTGGGACGTGGTCGTGATCGTCCTGTGCGTGCTGGGCTTTGCGCTGACCTTCAGCGGCCTGGTGCTGGGCTGGCGGCGCTTGTGCAAGCCAGGATAAGATGTTTGCGGAGGCGAGATCTTTTTGCTCAAACCTGATACACTCTCCTTAACAACTAATCCGTGACGCCGGTGTGGCATGACCATCTGGGGCGCGGGGGAAGAAGCCGGCGCAAGCCGGTTTTTTCATTTCTACGGAGCGAAAATGGCAGAAGTACAGGTCATAGCCACCGCGCCGTTGCGCACCCGCATCTATATCGATGGCTACAATCTTTATTATGGCTGCCTGAAGAGTACGCCATATAAGTGGCTGGATCTGATGACGCTTTTTGAGCAACATATCCTTCCCTCCAGTGCGCCGGTTGAGAGTGCGCTATTACCTCTGAGCATCAAGTTTTTCACCGCCAAAATATTGGAAAAGGCTGCCAAAGCGCTCGACTCGGTGTCGTGACAAGCGCGATACCATACGGCGCTGCGTAAACTTTATAGCGAAAAGATTGAACTAATTGAAGGCTACTACTCGTTGATTGAGTCGAAAGCCAGGCTTGTGAATCCGGCCGCCCCGGAAACATGGCCACGCGATTGCCAGGAAACGCTCGTATGGAAGCTTGAAGAAAAACAGTCTGACGTTAATCTCGCGCTGCAGGCTTACCACGATGCGATAACGGGTGAGGTCGATCAGGTTGTGATCGTAACAAACGATACCGATATTGCTCCCGCATTGAATTTGATCCGTGCCCATACGAGGGTAAAGATAGGACTTGTGGTCCCATCCCGGAGTCAGCAACGCATTCCCAACAGCGAGCTGGCTGAACTCGCACACTGGGTACGCACGCATATCACTCTAGAAGAATTAGCCAAATCCCAATTGCCTCGGGTGATTGCTGGGCGCAAGCCCACAATGAAACCGGAGTCATGGTATGCGCGACCGGATTTGCTTGAACAGGTGGTCGCACTGGCGCTTCCTGTGACAGGGAGTCGTGGCAAGGCATTCAAATGGATGGGAGAACCGAATGCGCACTTGGGCGGGCGGACACCGATCGAACTCGTCGAGACGGACGAGGGGGCCCAGCAAGTTATTGCCTACATCGAGCGTTATCGGCAACACGCTGCTGGAACGGCATAGTCTTCCGGCACCGGTGATTCCAAGGTTGGTCATGTTTTCTGAATGCCTGGCAAGACAGCTTGACGAGCTGCGGCACAGGCATTCAGCCATTTAACGGCTTTCGCTGGTTCGCCCCAATCCAGTTGCCGCCCAGTAGATCCCGCCCAGCAGGTGGCCCAGGTATTGCGGGTCGCGGTACATCTCGCCGTTGTGCCCGAGCGTGGTGACGAACACGCGGCCCTTCTCGTACTGGTGGTTCCAGGCGATGGGATGGTCCTTGCCCATGCCCTTCACCGTCTGGCCCGGCCAGATCAGGGTCGGGTCGTAGCTCGATTCGTCCACGTTCAGCACCGGATTGATCGTCACGTTGTAGGGATTGGTGAACGTGTAGAACTCGTCGCTCCAGACCCAGCGCTCGGGCAGGCCGAAGGTGGCGGGGAAGCGCTTGTCGACGACGGTCACCACCCCTGTCTGCAGCTTCGGATGCAGCCCCACCGTGCGGCCCACCATCTTCTCGAACCAGACCCAGTCGTTCGGCTTGGCGATCGCCGCACGGTGCACCACGACGGCATTGCCGCCGCCGCGCATATAGTCCTCGAAATTGGCGCGCTGCGCCGGGTTGAGCTCCTCGCCCGGCGTGTTCAGGAACATCACCGCCGCATACTGTTTCAGGTCGCCTTCGAACACTTGCGTCTTGGCGGTGTAGGTGAGCGCGAACGAATGCAGCTTGGCCAGGCGCTCCAGGTTGTCGCGCGCGATCGGGATGTATTCGTAGTGGTATTTGCCGGGCGTGGCCAGGACCAGCAGCTTGAACTGGTCTTCGGCCAGGCTGTCCGGTACGGCGATCGCCATCATGGCCAGGCCTGCGGCGAGGGATGTCATTGGTTTCATCGAGTCTCCTTGTCTGTTCTTATGGTGCGGGCACGCCTTCGGGCCGGCGTCCGGCGCGCGGCACCAGCCAGCCGCCGTCAAGCAGCCAGTCGGCCAGCCGGTCCGGCCAGTGCTGCAGCGAGACGCGCTCGCCGCGCTGACCCATGTTAAAGGCGTGGTCGGTGTCGGCATACAGGTGCAGTTCGGCCGAGACGCCGGCCGCCACCAGCTGCTGGTACAGGGCGATCGTGGGCGGCATGCAGCAGGCGTCGCGCGAACCGGCGACCAGGAAGGCTGGCGGGGCGTTGTTCGCATCGCTGGCCGGGCTGCCGAGCGGTCCAGGATAGACCAGCACCTGAAAGTCGGGCCGGGCCGACTGGCGGTCCAGCGCATCGCCGCCAGACGCGAGTGCCGGCGCCGGATGATTGGCCACCAGCGCCGCCAGTTCGCCGCCGGCCGAAAATCCCATCACGCCGATGCGTTCGGGATCGACGCCGTAGCGCGCCGCATTGGCGCGCACCCAGCGTACCGCGCGCCGCAGGTCGCCGGCGGCATCGCCCTCGATGCTGTAGCCCGAGTTTCCATCGCGCGCCAGCCGGTACTTGAGCACGAAGGCGGTGACGCCGATCCGGTTCAGGGTCTTCGCCGCCACCATGCCCTCGTTCTGGAACACCAGCATGCGGTGCCCGCCACCGGGGACCACGATCACGGCGGCGCCGTTGGCATGGCGGCGGTCGGCCTGCGCCACCGTCAGCGACGGCGCGTGCACATTGCTGAAGTAGACGCCGTCCTTGACCGTTTCGGGTTCGTGCCGGCGGCCCTGGGAGCCGGGCGCGCCGTCGGGCCAGAGCTCGATAACAGGCGGGGCCGGGGGCTGCTGCGCGATGGCGCTGCCGGACACCAGCAGCGCCGCGCACAGGATGCGGATCGCGCGCATCAATCCTTGATCCGGGTCGAGTACAGCGAGTGATGGGTCAGGATGAACAGCGTGCGTTTATCAAGACCGCCGAAGATCAGCTGCAGCGGGCGTTCCGGGACGTCGATACGGCCCTTCTGCTTGCCGTCCTTGCCATAGACGAAGACCTGTCCATTGGCCACATAGACGTCGCCGTTCGGGCCGACGGCTGCGCTCTCGCCGCCGCGGTTGGCCAGCGGCTTGAGGTCGGTGATGCCGCCGCCAGCGTTGACGGTGCCGCTGAAGGTGCGGTTCTCGGAGCCGTTGGTGAACACCACGCGCTGGCCCACCGGCGCGGTGACGAAGCCGAAGGCCTGCAGCGAATCGGCCCAGCGCCAGCCCAGGTGGTCCGCCGCGCCCTGGCGCAGCACGCGGTAGGCGGGCAGCACCAGGCTGCCGTCGGGCGACACGTATTCTTCCTTCTTCGGCAGGGCGACGTCGCGTGCGAACATCTCGGCCAGGGTCGTGAATTCGAAGGTATCGTAGTTCAGCTGGTCCTTGAATTCGCCGTTCTGCCAGAAGTTGACGGGCACCGCGACCCGCGCGCCCTGGCGAGGCGCGACCGGGGTCGGCTTGATCATCGTGATCTCCGTTCCCGGCGTGCCAGGCTTGAACGAATAGACGCTGGCCTGCGGGCCGTAGTTCGAGATCACCATCAGGTTGCCGCTATTGTCGATGGCCAGGTTGACCGGATCGAGCGGGGCATCGCGCACCACGACCAGCCCCTCGTCCCGCGTATAGCTGTAGATGCGCTTCCAGTGGCGGTCGACGAAGTACAGCTTGCCCTTGGGATCGACGGTGGCGCCGGCGATCGAATAGAAACCGCCTTCCAGCTTGTCGACCTTGCCCAGCGGGGCGGGCGCCTTGCGCTGCTTGCCGGTGTAGTCGAACACGGCGAACTCGCGCTCGCGCACCTCGAGCTTGTTGGAGACGTCGCGGATCGCGTTCTCGTAGGCGAACTTGCTGGCGCGCAGATAGGTGGTGCAGCCATTGTCGTCGCAGGTGGCGAAGCCGCTCTCGCCATTCACGTGCACGTTGCGAAAGCGGATGTCGCTGGAATTGGTGATCAGGATCGCCGCCGGCATCGGTTTATACGAACGCGTCACGCGGTAGCCGTGATAGTTCGCGAACAGCAGGTTCTTTGAATTGCGGATCTCCAGCGACACCGCATCGGCGCCGTCGCGGATTTCTTCCTCGGTCTGCGGCGCCAGGAATTCCCAGTTCTCGACGTTGTCCAACACGATCTCGGCGCGGATATGGTGCTCGGCCGACAGTTCGTAGACCTTGCCCGGCGTTGTGGTGTTGGTCACGTAGAAGCCGGCCTGGGCATAGCCGCTGGGCGACCAGATGCCGGAGAAGGTGCCGCCGCCGCCATCGGTCACCCACACGCTCGGATACTGACGGTCCCAGTGCGCGGTGGTGTCGAATTTTGCATCCTTCTGGTAGGGGTCGGCGCGGCGGCCGTCGTACAGGCGGGTGCCATGGCCGCCCTGGATGCGCACGTCGTCCACCAGCGAGTGTTCACCGGCACGCCACAGCAGCGCCACCGCGCGGTTGTTGATCTCGCCGGTCGCGAGGCCGATGCCGGACACGATGCCTTCGCCGCCGCGCGCGCTCTCGAGCAGCGCCTTGGGACTGTCGACGCCCTGGAACTTGGGCGAGCCGTTCGGCAGCAGGAGCTGGGTCAGGCCCGGGTGCAGGGCGATGATCACGGTGTCCGGCCGCATGCGGATGGTGTCGTTGACGACATAGAAGCCCAGCGGCAGGTAGACCACGCGGTTGCTGTCGATCGCCTTCTGGATCGCCGCCGTGTCGTCGGTCTTGCCGTCGCCTTTCGCGCCGTAGGTGTGCACATTGGCCCACTCCTTCGACGCCGGCAGCGGGCGCAGGGCGCGGACGGGCGCCTTCAAGGGCGACGGCAGCGCCGCCGTCTTGTAGTTGGTCGAGAACGACCCCGGTTCGCCCATCTGCTTGATGAACAGGCCGTAGTTGAATTCGCTGACGGCGTAGTCGCGGCCCTTGCCGGCCAGTGTCTTGCCGCTGTCGCGAAAGCGGACGAACGTCGGCACATTGCGCGCGATGGCATTTTCCATGCCGACCTGGGTATAGACATTGTCTTCGTTGCTGACGATGAGCGCGGCCTTGCTGACGTTCTCGAAGCGCACGTCCTTGCCCCACAGCCAGTCGCCATAACCGCGGTTGATCTCGACGCCGACCGGGGTGTCCTTGATTTCCGTGTTGATCATCGTGAGGCTGGCCTCATGCTCGCGGATCGCGGCGTCGCGCTGGCCCTCGAACGTCGAATCCATCAGCGTGAATTGCCATGCCGGCGAGGTCTTTTCGCTCAGGATGCCGTAGCGGCCGCCGTAGAAGCGCAGGTTGTAGGCCACGTTGCCGACCTGGTAGACGCCGGCCAGGCCAGACCCAAGATGGAAGTCGATGTGGCTCAGGTTCGAGTGCTGGGCCGTGTGCATGCGCACCGCGGCGGCGGCCGGGTTGCCGTCCTTGATCTCGAAGTCGACGTTGGACAGCGCCGAGTAGAAGGTCGAGGAGTTGGCGTTTCGGACCGCCTTGCCTTCCTCGGCGCTGAACGGTACCGCGCTCGGTACCGGCATCGGTACCTTGCCGACGCTGTACTGGTCGCCGCCGGTGAAGATGACCATATTGGCCACGCCCTTCTGGTACCCAGGCGTGTTCTCGGCCAGCACGAACACGGGCCGGGTCGGGCCGACGCCATACAGGCGCACGGCCAGCGGGATCAGCAGCGAGCGCGTGATGCGATAGCGTCCCGACGGCAGGAACACGATGCCGCCCTGGCCCTTGTTGGCGGCCGAATCCAGCGCCTGCTGGATCGCGGCCGTGTCGTCGGCCTTGCCGTCGCCTTTCGCGCGCACCACGACGGCGCGCGGGTCTTCGGGCATGGTCTGGTAGGCGGAGATGGATGCGGCGTTCGCGGCGCCCGCCAGCAGGAGCGACAGCGCGAGCGCGCGCGGAAGTACGGAAAGTGTTGTCATCATCGATCTTTTCCTCAGCTATTCAACAACAGCGACAGAAGCATCACGAAAAGCAGGCCGAACACGCCCACCAGGGTCTCCATCAGGGTCCAGGAGCGGAAGGTATCCTTCAGGGACAAGCCAAAATATTCCTTGAACATCCAGAAGCCGGAGTCGTTGACGTGGCTGCACATCAGGCTTCCCGCGCCGATGGCCAGCACCATCAGGTTCGGGTCGACGCCCGAGCTGTGCACCAGCGGCGCCACGATGCCGCCGGCCGTCACGCCGGCCACCGTGGCCGATCCCAGGCAGATGCGGATCACCGTCGCCACAAGCCACCCCAGTACCAACGGCGGCACCGGAAGACTGGACAACAGCGCGCCGAGATCGGCGCTGACGCCCGATTCCACCAGCACCTGCTTCAGTGCGCCGGCGCCGGCGATGATCAACAGGATCGGTGCGATCTCGCGCATCGCCTCCGCCGGGCCCTGCATCACGACGGAGAAGCGCCGCCCCTGCGCCAGTCCCAGCGTCCAGATCGCGACCACGTAGGACACCAGCATCACCACCAGCGGATTGGCCAGGAAGGAAACGGCGCCGTTCAGGTCGGGCCGCGCCATCATCAGCACTGTTGTCGCCACCAGCAGCAGCACCGGCAGCAGCGCGGTGGCGAAGCTGTTGAAGATGCCCGGTAGCTCGCCCTCCTGCAGCGCGCGACCGTCCTGGAACATGGCCGCCGGTTGCGCTTCGATGCGGCGCAGCGACATCGCGAACACGGGCCCGGCGATGATCAGCGTCGGCACCGCCACCACGATCCCGTACAGCAAGGTGGTGCCCATGTCGGCGTGGATTGCCGAGACGAGCGCCACCGGCGAAGGATGCGGCGGCAGGAAGCCGTGCGCGATCGACAGCCCGGCCAGCAGCGGGATCGCGAGCGCCACCGCCGGCCGCCCCGAGCTGACCACCAGCGAGAAGATCAGCGGCACCAGCAGCACGAAGCCGACGTTGTAGTACAGCGGGATGCCGACCACGAAGCCGGTGACGGTCAGCGCCACCGGGATCCGCGACGGCCCGAGTGCGTCGACCAGGCAGGTGGCGATGCGGCGCGCGGCCCCGCTGTCGGCGATCAGCTTGCCGAACACGGCGCCCAGGCAGATGATCACCACCAGGGAGCCGAGCAGGTCGCCGATGCCCTTCTCGATCGCACCCGGGATCTTCGACGGCGGCACCCCGAGCAGCAGGGCCGCCGCGATCGATGCCGCCACGAAGGCCAGCAGGGGCTGCACCTTGCCCCATGCGATCAACAGCGTCAGCAGGCCGACCGCGAGCAGCACGGAGACGATATTCCACACGGTGGAATCCCGTCAGAAGCCGTAGCGCAGGCCGACCCGGTAAGTGCGTCCAACCACGTCGTACAGCGCCGGATTGATGCCGTAGCTGGCATTGGTCTGCGGCGCCGCTTCCGGCGCGCGGTCGGTGACGTTGTCGATCTTGAAGTAGGCCTGCAACTGCTTCGACAGGTTGTAGCTGGCGCCGATGTCGAGATAGGCCGCGCCCTTCATCTTGTTGTCGTAGATGGTCGGGTGGATCAGCGTCGACATCGGGCAATTGGTCTGGCACTCGATGAAGTCGTTGCGGTAGGTGCCGTCGCTGAACCAGCGTTCGGTCAGCGTGAAGCTCAGCTTGTCGTTCTCCCAGGTCTGCTGCGCCAGCACCTTCCACTTCGGCGTATTGCCCATGTTCGAGCCGGCCGAATCCACCGCGATGGTGCCCACCACGCCCGACTCGGTGATGTAGTGCAGGTTGCGGGTGGCCAGCGCGCGGAAGGTGAAGCGGCCCGGCAGGGCGAAGCGCTCGAGGCCAGTCCGGTAGGCGGTCTCGAGGTCGAAGCCCTTGACCTTCAGCGAGGCCAGGTTGAAGTTCTGCACCGTGACGTAGTTGTTGCCCGGGCTGTTGAGTACCATCGCCTGGCAGATCTCCTGGTTGCCGGCCACGCACAGGTCGACTTCCTGCTGGATCGTCAGCGCCGAGATCACGCCCTTGACTTCGATATCGAAGTAGTCGGCCGAGATAGAAAAGCCCGGCGCCCATTTCGGCTGGCTCAGGACGATGCCGAAGGTGTTGTTGCGCGCGATCTCGGGACGCAGGCCGGTGTTGCCCACGGTGCGTTCCTGGACGCTGATGGTATTGCCCTGGTACTGGACCACGTTGTTGACCACCACCGGCGCCGCGAACAGCTCCGACAGGTTCGGCGCGCGCACGTCCTTGGAGGTCACGCCGCGCAGGCGCAGGCCGTCGATCGGCGTCTGCCAGGTGGCGCCCAGCTTCCAGCTGCCCACGCTGCCGGCGGTGCTGTACTTGGTCTCGCGGTCGGCCAGATTCAGGTTGGCCTCGCCCCAGGTCTCGGACTTGAACACCGGGACGTTCAGTTCCACGTAGGCTTCGCGCACGTTGTAGCTGCCTTCGCCGTTGTGGAAGTTACCGGCGTACCAGTTGTTGCCGACCGTGGTATTGAGCAGCGGGTCGCTCGGATACATCGCGTTGTTCGGCGAGTCCGGGGTCACGCCGTTGCCATAGGCGTCGCCGCGCACGCGGTATTTCTCGCGCCGGTATTCGGCGCCGGTGGCCAGCGAGATCGGGCCGGCCCAGCCTTCGAACAGCTCGCCGTTGATGTTGAAGCTGCCGACGTCCTGGCTTTGCGTGGTGCGCTGGCGCGGGCCGTTGGCCGGCGCGATATAGGCCCAGGCGGCGGGATCGATCGGGTTGTCGCCGATGATGTTGAGCGGCACGCAGCCCGACGCAGCGGCCACCGGATTGCGGCAGACGATGCGGCCGTCCGGCGCGCGCACCGCATCGATCGCATTGTTGTAGCGCGCGTTGAGCGTCATGTTGAAGGCATCGAGATTGGTCTTGTTCTCGCCGTGGGTCACGTAGGCGTCGTACGACCAGTCCTTGCCGAACAGGGCGAACTTGCCTTCGGCGCCGAGCACGAAGCGGCGCTGGGTGCGGGTCGGCTGGACGTCGATGTTCTCGGGGAAGACCGCGTTCGAGGTGCCGTACTGGAAGCTGGTGATGTTGTTGCGCGCGCAGGCATCGACGATCGACGCCGGCAGGAAGGGGTTCGAGCACTGGATGTTCAGGTTCGCGTTCTTGGCCGCGCCCGGGTTGGGCGAGAAGCGCGAGTCCACCTTGCCGTAGTTGGCGGTGAAGTAGAGCTGGTGGTCGGGATTGATGTCGAACGACATGCGGGTATAGGCCACCTGGCGCTTGAAGTTCATCGCCAGGTTGGTGCCCGAGCCCACGCTGCCGCTCAAGTCGCCGCCGATGCAGAACGGGTTGATGCAACCGGTGACGGCGCCGGTGCCGGTCGGCCGGCCGTTGGAACCGTACTGGAACTGGTAGGGAACGCCGCCCGCGCCGAAGGCCGTGCCCTGCAGCGGGCCGCTGGTGATCAGGCCATACTTGGCGTACTGGTATTGCTGCGCCTGTTCGATCACGCGATATTGCGGCAGCCCGTCGCCGGTCTGGCCCAAAGGACGCACCGAGTAGGCCGGGTTCTGGTACCAGGTGCGGCCGTTCGGTCCCTTGCCGCCGAAGCCGGGCGACTCGATGCCGTTTTCCTTCGTGAACTCGGCGCTGGCCGTCACGTGGAAGCGGTCGTTCAGGAAGGACTTGCCCCAGGCCGCCTGCACGCTGCCGCCGCGGTCGTCGTCATACTTCGTCTGGCCGCCCTGGACGTGGGCCTTGAAGCCGGTGAATTTTTTGTCGGTGACGAAGTTGACCACGCCGCCCACCGCGTCCGAACCGTAGGACGCCGAGGCGCCGCCGGTGACCACGTCGACGCGCTTGACCAGCAGTTGCGGGAACTGGCTGACGTCGGTCACGCCGGTGACGTTGGCGCCGACCACGCGCTGGCCGTCGAGCAGGGTCAGGGTCCGGATCGTGCCCAGGCCGCGCAGGCTCAGCGAAGACAGGCCCTGGATGCCGCTGCTGGTGCTGTTGGTGCTGGTGGTGCGGCCGGTGCTGCCCTGCAGGGCAGGCAGCTCGGCCAGGGTGTTGAACAGGTTCGGCTTGGCCGATTTCTCGAGGTCGGCGCTGGTGAGGCTGGTGGTCGGCGTCGGCATGGTGAAGCCGCGCGCGGCGATGCGCGAACCCGAGATGCGTACGACGGTGGCGGCGGCGCCATCGGCCGGGGCCGGAACATCGGTCGCTTGCGCGGCGTCGGCCGGCGTGGTCTGCTCCGCGCTGTCGGCGGCGGGCGTCGGCTCGGGCTGCACTTGCTGGGCGTGGGCGATGCCCACATTCCAGCAGGCGCTGGCCACGGCCAGGCTGATGAGAGTCCGTTGAACTGGTGTACGCATGATGTCTCCTCGATGCTTGTTGTAGGGGAGCGCGCCGTCTCTATGGTCGGCTGCGCGACAGCTTGCAACTGGCTGCTTGCGATGAATCTCGCCGAATCCCGGTGCCAGGGCCGTGGTTCAGGTGTCGTAATTCGGACGTCGTGGTTCAGGCGCTTCGGGTGACGCTTTCCACCAGCGCCGACGGCGCCAGGGTGATGTCCAGCGTGAGGCCGGCTTCGTCGGCCTGCAGTGGCTCCAGGATGCTCAGCTGCGAATCGAGCAGCGAGGGCGGCATGTAGTGGCCGGGGCGGCCGTGCATGCGCACGGCGATCAGCTCGCGCGGACCGGCCAGGTGCACGAAGCGCAGCGCCGGGTCGGCCACGCGCAGCAGGTCGCGGTAGCGTCGCTTGAGGGCCGAGCAGGACAGCACCAGGCCTTCGCCCCGGCTGCGGGCCTGGCCGATCTCGGCCGCCAGCGCGTCCAGCCAGCCGGCGCGGTCGTCGTCATCGAGCGGAATGCCGGCTGTCATCTTGCTGACGTTGCTGGCGGGGTGGTAGGCGTCGCCTTCGAGAAAGGGCACGGCGAAGTGGCTGGCCAGGGCGGCGCCGACCGTGCTCTTGCCCGATCCGCTGACGCCCATGACGACCCAGCGCAGGGCGCCGGCGGGTTGGGACGGGGTGTTGACGCTTGATGCTGACATCGTTTCTCCTCGGAAGACCGTTAGCGCTAACATCGCGTTTCTCGGAGTGTTGTTCAGCTAATTTTTTTTGTAAACACGTTATCGATGTTGCAATGCAATGTGATCCGCGGCTGATTTTGCCGCTTTGCAGTGGGCGCAAACGGGGCTTCCAGCGGTTTTTCACTCAGGAAGGACCATGAAAAATTGATAGCGCTAACATTGCTGCGACGCGCAATCTATTTTTTCGCGATGTTGTATTTACTCGACGGCGCCAGGTGTGCGTGACTGGAATCGGCTATGGTGAAGGCAGATCACGCACGCAGAAAGCGAGGACGATCATGGAACGCCGCCTGCGCTGGGCGACGGAAGAAGGAAACGGTCTGGAATACCTCGCGATCCGCCACACCGCGCAAGGCGTCGTCGCCGAAGGCGTGGTGGTCGGGCCGGATTCGGGGGACCTGTATCAGGGCAGCCCTTTCGGTTGCCGCTACGCGATCCATTGCGACGCGCGCTGGCGGGTGCGCCAGGTCGAGGCCAGCGTGGCCGTCGGCGCGCGCCTGCTGCTGCGCGCCGACGGCGCAGCAAGGTGGCGCGGCCCGGACGGCGCGCCGCTGCCGGCGCTGGACGGCTGCACCGACGTCGATCTGGCCTGTTCGCCGTTCACCAATACCTTGCCGATCCGGCGCCTGGGCGAGGCCCTGCGCGAACGCCGCGAGATCCTGGTCGCCTACGTCACCTTGCCCGGGGCGGGCGTGACGCCGTCGCGCCAGGCCTATACCTTGCTGGGCGAGGGCCGCTACCGCTTCGAGAGCCTGTCGGATCCCTTCCAGGCCGACATCAAGACCGATGCCGATGGCCTGGTCGTGCGCTATCCCGGCCTGTTCCGGCGCCTGGGCTGAGCGGCGCCGAGGCTGGCCTCATTCGCGCGAGATGGTGTACACCTCGCCCGCGGTCGCGCCCGCATCGCCCTTCTTCGCGCGCAGGTCGCGGTAGACGGCGGCGCGCATGATCATCATCGACACCACGGGTGCGGTCAGCAGCACGAACACGGTGATGATGATCTCGTGGACCACGGGCCGCGACTGCGCCACGGTGAAGTACAGCATCGAGGCGATCAGGAGGCTGCCGGCGCCCAGGGTGATCGTGATCGCCGGGCCGTGGATGCGCTGGTAGAAGGTGCGCAGGCGCATCAGGCCGAGCGCGCCGATCAGGATGATGCTGGCGCCCAGGATCAGCAGCAGCGAAACCAGCAGGGCGGCCCAGTCGGGCAGGTGTTCGATGCCGGTCATTCGATGATCTCCCCGCGCATCAGGAACTTCGCCATCGCGATGGTCGAGACGAAGCCGACCAGCGCGATCAGCATCGCCATTTCAAAATAGACCTGGGTGCCGAAGCGGATGCCCAGCACCAGGGCCAGCAGCATCCCGCACATCCAGAGGGTGTCGAGGGCCAGCACGCGGTCGTGGGCCGAGGGACCGATCAGCAGCCGGCCGGCGCACAGCGCCATTGCCGCCAGCACGCACACGAGGGCGTAGCCGATCGAGATTTCAAGCAGGGTCGCCATGGCGTACCTCCGTTTCGAAGATGTGGATCAAGGGCTGTTCGTAGCGGGTCTGGATGGTGTCGATCCACCACGCGGCGTCGTGCAGGTCGAACACGTGCAGCACCAGCTCGTGGTGCGCGGGATCGCGGCCGGGCTGAAGTTCGGTCCACACCGTTCCCGGCGTCATGTTGATCAGGCAGGACAGCGCCGCCAGGCCGTAGGGATCGCGTATCGTGAGCGGCACGCGGATGAACTGCGAGTTCAGGTTGGCGTGATCGGCCAGCAGGATGATGCGGCTGACGTTGAAGCACGAGCGCACCACTTCGACCGCCGCGAAGCCCAGCAGGCGCACGGCGACGATGGGCTTGCGCAGGCGCGGATAGCCCAGCGGATTGAGGTGCCGCGTCAGGACCGGACCGGCGACGCCGAGCGCCGCGCCGAGCAGGACGTGGCCCGGATACAGCGTCTGGTTCAGCAGCAGCCACAGGACGCACAGCGTCAGCGACACGAAGGGGTAAGGAAGCCAGCGGCTCATGGCGCCTCCGGGAGCGACAGGGTGGAAGGGGCGGTGGACGCCGGGCCCGGCACGGATGGCTCGGACAGCACCCGGCCGATGTAGGCGCCGGGACGGTGGACGTCGTCGCTGGCGCGGCTCAGGTAGCCGAACATCGGCTCGGCCTGCACCGTCATCAGCACCGACAGGGCCAGCAGCAGCAGGATCGGTGCCACCTCGGAGCGGTGCAGCTTTGGCGGCTCGGACGCGCCGCTGGCCCAGAAGGTGCGCACGCCGAAGCGCATCATCGAGATCACGGTGATCAGGCCCGAGAGGATGATCAGGACCATCAGTGCCCAGCCGGCGGCCGGGATCGCGGCGCTGCCGTCGATGGCGCCGGCGCCGTCGATGTGCGGATTGAGCAACGCGTGGAACATCCCGAACTTGGCGACGAAGCCGGACAGCGGCGGCAGGCCGGCGATCATCAGCGCGCAGGCGGCGAAGGCCAGCGACAGGAACGCCATCGCGGCCGGCACGCCGCGCCCGACCGGTTCGTCCGGCGCGTCCTCGACCGCATAGGCTTCCATGGTCAGCGCCAGCATGGCCGAGCGTGGGGTGCGGATGCGGTCGATCAGCTCGATCAGGAGCAGGAAGGCAGCCACCGCGATGGTGGAGCCGATCAGGTAATAGATGCCGGCCGTGACCAGGGTCGGCTGGCCGTAGCCGATCACCGCCAGCAGGGTGCCGGACGAGACGATGGCGCCATAGCCCGCCATGCGGCCGGCGGTGTCGGTGGAGAGGATGCCGGCGGCGCCGAACACGATGGTCGCCATGCCGCCATACAGCAGCGCGTCGCCGCCGAAGCCGGCCGCGGCGCCCGCGTGATCCGAGAAGATCAGCAGCCACAGGCGCAATATCACGTAGGCGCCGACCTTGGTCATGAGCACCAGCATGGCCGCCACCGGCGGCGAGGCGGCGGCATAGGTGGTGGGCAGCCAGAAGCCCAGCGGCCACATCGCGCCCTTGGTCAGGAAGGCCAGCGCCATCACGGTGGCGCCGACCTTGAACAGGGCCAGTTCGTCGCCCGTCAGCAGCGGCACGCGCGCGGCCAGGTCGGCCATGTTCAGGGTGCCGGTGGTGGCGTAGGTCACGGCAATCCCGATCAGGAACAGCAGGGCGGCGGCCAGGTTGATCGCGATGTACTGCATGCTGGCGCGAATGCGCTCGGCGTTATACCCGTGCAGCACCAGGCCGTAGGACGCGGCCAGCATCACTTCGAAGAACACGAACAGGTTGAAGATGTCGTGGGTCAGGAAGGCGCCGTTGATGCCCATGAGCAGGAACTGGAACAGCGTGTGGTAATGCACGCCGATCCTGCCCCAGCGGGTGCGCGTGAAGTGCAGCGAGGCCAGGCCGAGTACCGCGGTGAGCAGCAGCATCAGGGCCGACAGGCGGTCGACCAGCAGGGCGATGCCGAACGGCGCGCTCCAGTTGGCGGCCAGGTAGATGCCCAGGCCGCCCGGCCAGTGGCCGCCGTCGGTCATCTGGATCAGGGCCACCGCGGTGGCCAGCAGGGCGAGCACCGAGGCGTAGCTGAGCCAGTACTTCAGGCGGTGCCAGCCCTGCGTCAGCGGGGCCAGGGCGGCGCCCACCAGCAGCGGCAGCAGTACCGGCACCAGGATCAGGTGCTGGGTCCAGTGAAGACTCATAGTTCAGGCTCCTTGCCATCGACGTGGTCGGTGCCGGTCAGGCCGCGCGAACCGATCATCACCACCAGGTACAGCGCGGTGGTGGCGAAGCCGATGACGATCGCCGTGAGCACCAGGGCCTGCGGCAGCGGGTCGGCCAGGGCGGCCGGGTTGGGGGGCGCGCCGGCGGGCGTGAGCGGCGCGGCGTCGACCCACAGGCGGCCCATGATGAAGATGAACAGGTTGACGGCATACGACATCAGCATCAGGCCCGAGAGCACCTGGAAGCTGCGCGGACGCAGGATCAGCCAGATGCCGGAGCCGAACACGATGCCGATGGCGAGCGAAATGACGAGCTCCATCAGAAGATCTCCTTGGAGGGCGGGATGGTGGCGCGCGTGGCGTCGGCCGCCGCGCGATGGCTGCGCAGCGACTGGTGGGCCAGCGCGACCAGGGTCAGCATGGTGGAACCGACCACCACCAGGAACACGCCCAGGTCGAACACGAAGGCGCTCGGGACGTGGATCTCGTCCAGGATCGGCAGGGTGAGGTGGGCGGTATGGCTGGTCAGGAACGGATAGCCGAGGAACCAGGCGCCGATGCCGGTGAAGGCCGCGCATGCCAGGCCCCAGGCGATCCAGCGGTGGGGCCGCAGGCGCAGGTGCGATTCGACCCAGTCGGTGCCGGCCACCATGTACTGCACGATCAATGCGGTGGCGAAGATCAGGCCGGCGACGAAGCCGCCGCCCGGCAGGTTATGGCCGCGCATGAAGAAGTAGGCCGCCATCACGCCCATCACCGGCAGCAGCATGCGCAGGTAGACCGCCGGAATCATGAGATAGCCGCTCGAGGCCTGCTCGGCCGGGGTTTGCGTGACGGCCGGGTCGACGTCGCTGGCCTGCTGCACCGGAATCGCGATCGATTCGGTAGCGGGGCGGAAGCGGCGCAGCAGCGCATAGACGGTCAGGGCGACGGCCGACAGCACGGTGATCTCGCCCATGGTGTCGAAGCCGCGGAAGTCGACCAGCAAGACGTTGACCACGTTCGAGCCGCCGCCTTCGGTGAGCGCGCGCAGCACGAAGAACTCGCCGATCGAGGGTGGCGGCGACAGACGCAAGACCGCATAGCTGGCCGCCGCGATGCCCAGGCCGCCGGCGACGGCGATGAAGCCGTCGCGCCCGCGCCGGAACCAGGTGCTGGCCGGCGCGCGCTCCTTGAGGCCGGCCGGGGCGAAGCGCGGCGGCAGCCAGCGCAGGCCGAGCAGGATCAGCACCGTGGTCACGGTCTCCACCATCAGCTGGGTCAGCGCCAGGTCGGGCGCCGACAGCCACAAGAAGGTGATCGAAGTGACCACGCCGGTTCCGCCGACCAGGGCCAGCGCGACCAGGCGGTGGTACTTGGCGCTATAGGCCGCGCCGAGGGCGCAAGCGGCGCCGATGATCCACAGCACCGCGAACAGCGGGTCGAGCGCCTGCACGCTCAGCGCGGGAATCGCGGGCAGCGGATCGACCAGCAGCAGCGGCGCGGCGACCATGACGGCCATCAGCACCAGCATTTGCGGCTGCAGGCGGCGGGTGCCGGTCCAGCGGATCAGCGCGTTGGCGCCGACCGACAGCGCCAGCATCGTGCTTTCGTAGGCTTGCGCGCCCTTCAGGCGGTGCAGCACTGGCACCCGGGTGCGCTCACGCAGGTCATGGCGGCGCCACAGCACCCAGTACAGCAGGGCGCCCAGCAGCAGCGCGGCGCCGCTCATCAGCAGGGCCAGGTTGAAGCCGTGCCAGATAGCCAGGTCGTACTCGGGCATCGCCGCGCCCAGGACCGAGCTTGAAGCGACCTCCAGCACTTCGCCGACCACGCGCTCGGGCATGATGCCGACCGCGACGCACAGCACCACCAGGCACTCGACCGGGAAGCGCATCCAGCGCGCCGGCTCGTGCGGCTCGTGCGGCAGGTCCTTGGAAAGGCGGCCGAAGAACACGCTGATGAAGCGCAGCGAGTAGGCGACGCTGAAGATGCCCATCGCCACCGCCACGTACGACAGGGTCCAGTCGTCGCTGCCGCCCACGTGGGTGGTCTCGGCGAAGAACATCTCCTTCGACAGGAAGCCGTTCAGCAGCGGCACGCCAGCCATCGAGGCCGAGGCCACGATCGCCAGCGCGGCCGTCACCGGCATCGCCTTGCGCAGTCCGCGCAGGACGCGCATGTCGCGCGTGCCGGTCTCGTGGTCGACGATCCCGACCGCCATGAACAACGAGGCCTTGAAGATCGCGTGGTTCATGATGTGGAACACCGCCGCCACCACCGACAGCGGGGTGCCGATGCCCAGCAGGCAGGTGATCAGTCCCAGATGGCTGATGGTCGAGTAGGCCAGCAGCCCCTTCATGTCGTTCTGGAAGATCGCGAAGAACGAGGCCAGCGCCAGGGTGGTGGCGCCCGCGCCGACGATGATCCAGGTCCATTCCGGGGTGCCGCCGAGGGCCGGGTACAGGCGCGTGAGCAGGAACACCCCGGCCTTGACCATGGTGGCCGAGTGCAGGTAGGCCGACACCGGCGTCGGCGCCGCCATCGCGTGCGGCAGCCAGAAGTGGAACGGGAACTGCGCGCTCTTGGTCAGCGCGCCGAGGGCGATCAGCACCAGCGCCGGCAGGTACAGCGCATGGGCGCGGATCTGGTCGCCGGCCGCCAGCACCGTCTCCAGCTCGTAGCTGCCGACGATGTGGCCGAGCGTGAGCACGCCGGCCAGCAGGCACAGGCCGCCGGCGGTGGTGACGGTGAAGGCCATGCGCGCGCCGCGGCGGGCGTCGTTGCTCTCCTGCCAGTAGCCGATCAGGAGGAAGGACGTCAGGCTGGTGAGTTCCCAGAACACCACCAGCTGGATCAGGTTGCCCGACAGGACCACGCCCATCATCGCGCCCATGAAGGCCAGCATGTAGGCGTAGAAGCGCGCGACCGGATCGCGCTTGGACATGTAGTAGCGCGCGTACAGGATCACCAGCAGGCCGATGCCGAGCACCATGACCGAGAACAGCCAGGCCAGGCCGTCCATGCGGATGACGATGTCGAGGCCGAACATCGGCAGCCAGCTGTGGCGCGATTGCAGGACTTCGCCGGCTTCGAGGGCGGGGAACTGGGCAATGGCGAAGAGGAGGGCCGTCAGGGTAAACGCGCCGGCCGCAATGGCGGGACGGTTGCGCGACCCATTGGGCAGGCAGGCGGAGACGAAGGCGCCGGCGAAGGGAAGAAGGACGAGCAGGATCAGTGGCAGTGAGGTCATTGACATCATCCTTCGGGGCAGTGCGACATGTAGCGGCGCGCGCAGAGGCGCAGGGCGATTTCAGGTTTTTTCATTCTCATCGTCTTCTCCATGGCGCACAGGGGGACGTACAAGCAGCGTGTCGCACACGACTGCCTGCAGCAGGTATTCACTGCGGCTACCGGTCAGGAGGCGCATCAGCGCCGATTCTTCATGCAGGCCGAGCACGGCCAGATCGATACTATTATCCACTACATGGCGCGCAAGCTGGGAGGCGGGTTCGCCTTCGCCGATCACCAGGTCGAGCAGCTCATGGGCGCCGGGCGGCAGTGCGCAGCCGTCCAGGAAGCGGATCAGCTCCGCGTGGGGCGGCGCATCCGGGACCAGGGTCTCGGAATCATGGGCGTGGAATACCGTGATCCGGCGCCCGGGGAACAGGCGGGCCGCCGTTTCCAGCGCCAGTTTTGACGCCGGCGTGAAGTCGGTCGCGACCATGATGCGGCGGTAGGAGCCGCGTACGCGCTGGCGCACCACCAGCAGCGGCTGCGCCAGGCCGCGCGCCAGTTTCTCGACGGTGGAGCCGAGCAGCAGGTCGCCCAGGCTGTCGTGCTGCGAGGCGCCGGCGACCACGATGGCGCCGGGCAGGGTGGCCGCGCTGTCGAGGATGGCGGCAGCGGCCGGACCGGTGGCGAAATGCTGGGTGGCCTGCAGGGGCGAGCCGGCGAATTCGCGCGCGAACTCGGCGCGCGCCGCGCCTTCCTGCTGCGTGCGTCCGGCGTCGCCGTCGAGCCATTGGAGCACTTCGCCGGGCGCCTGGGGCGCGTCGTGCACCGTCAGGACCACCAGCGGTATTGAAAATTCGTCGGCCAGCTGCTTGGCGCGTTCCAGGGGCCGGTCGCAGCGGGCGCTCAGGTCCGTCGCAAGCAACAATCCGGGGGGCGTAGTCGGGCTAGGGTCTGGCATGCGCCGCCTCATGGAAAGTCTTCTCGGAAGGCGACACTCTACCGTAGTTGACTACCTGACTACAACGCGTTTCTTCAGTTATTTTGAATTTACTTCGGATAACTCCGGGTGCAGTGCAGCATTTTCGCGCATCGTCGACCCGCGTCCCTGATCCCGCATAGCGGCGTCAGGCGGTAATGTCGAGCGCCGGCGTGGCGGCTTCAATCTGTCCATACGCGGCGCGCACCCCGGCCTGCTTTTCGTTCTGCTCGCGCAGCCTGGCCTCGTAGGCGGCGCGTTCCTCGTCGCTGACCGTCTTGTCCGAATTGGTGTCGGCTTCGGCGATGTAGTCGGTGTCGGTGGTCGCCGAGGACACTGCAGCGCTCCCGGCGCCCCCGGCGCCGCCAGCCGGTGCCGCTGCGGCCTGGGCGCTTCCGGTTTCCTCGACCGCGTCACTGTCCTCGCTTGACGCCGCGGCCGATACCGGCGATGCATCCACGGCGCGCTGCACGCGCGTGGCGTCGGCCTGGGCATTCAGTTCGTCGCCCAGGCGCGCCGCCGCCGCCGACTCGACGCTTTGGGTGGGCGCCGGTGGCGTCGCCTGGGCGTCCGGGGACGGGACCGTGGTGGCCGGGCCAGGCGCCGCTTCGTCGTTTTTTTTCGGGGGTGGGGCAGATGCCGCCTGTGCGGCGCTGGCGCCGCCGATGCTGTCGATCATGGTCGTGTCCTGTTTCGGGTTTCGTCCATGATTAACGGCCGGGCGGACCGTGCGGCGCAGGGCGGGAAATGTAAAGCGGCGTAAAACCAACACGTTTGGGGGGATGGATCTCCCCTCGATTGGGGATAGGCCGGGATGGGCCCGTGGCCGAGAATTCTGGCAAGGAGAGTCTTCGATGAGTAAATACATGCGCCGCAGTGCCCTGGCGTTCGCGGCATGCGCCGCCGCCGCCCAGACCCAGGCCCAGACCCAGGTCCAGCTTTATGGCCGCCTGAACGTGTCGGCCGAATACGTGAAGGCGTCCGCCACCGCCGACGGTCCGCGCCTGAGCCAGCAGCGGGTCTCGAACAACCGCTCGGTACTGGGCTTTCGCGGCAGCGAAGACCTGGGCGGCGGGGTCAGCGCCATCTTCCAGGTCGAGGGCACGCTGTCGCTCGATACCGGCGCGGGTGAGCTCGCGCGCCGCGATACCCGGGTCGGCCTCGATGGCGGCTTCGGCACGCTGTTCGCCGGTCACTGGGTGACCGCCTACAACGGCGCGACGTCGAGCCTCGACCCTTTCTATCCGACTACCGCCGGTTATATGAGCATCATCGGCAACGGCGCCGGGGCGGCGGTCGACAACGTGAACAATCTGTCTTCCTTCGACCGGCGCCAGGCCAACTCCATCCATTACTGGACCCGGACATGGAAGGGTATCGGCCTGCGAATGACGCACGGCCTGGCAGAGGAACGCCCGGCCAGCGGCGCCAAGCCATCCCTGACCTCGCTCGCGGCGGTCTACGATCAGGGGCCGTGGTATGCGACGCTGGCCCATGAGCGGCACCACGAATACCAGGGACCGGGCTTGCGCGACAGCGGCACCAAGCTGGCCGTGGCGCGGCGCTTCGGTGACACCCGGGTGGCGCTGCTGGCCGAGCGCCTCGAATACGAGACGGCCGCCGGCGGCCTGGATCGCAATGCCTGGTATGTCTCGGTCACCCATCAACTCGGCGCGCACGGCCTGCGCCTCGGGCTGGCGCATGCTGGTGATGGAAAGGGCGCCGGCGGCAACCGGGTCGGCTTCATCCGTGGCGGCGCACGCACCGGCGCCACCCACGTCACGCTCGGCTACGAATACCTGCTATCGAAGCGCACCGCGCTGCATGCCTACGTCACCCATCTCGACAACGAGGAGAACGGCGGTTACGACTTCGCGATCAACAGCCTGGGCGCGGCGCCCGGCGCCACCCTGAAGGGCGCCACGCTCGGGCTGCGCCACAGCTTCTGATCCACCCGGCATAGCGATTGTCCGGCGCCGGGCTCGGCGCTACACTTGGTTATCCCGTCGTCCGCACGGGAACTCAACCAGGGAGAAGCCGATGAGAGCACTGTGGGTGGCGGTCTTGTCGCTGTTGGTTGTCAGCTGTTCGAGCGCATCGCGCGGCCCGGCCCCCGGATTGCCGGACCGCGACGTCGAGGCCCTGATGGCGCGCGAAAAAGTGGTCGGACTGGCGCTGGCGCTGATCGACGAGGGGCAGGTGGTCAAGGTCGCGACCTACGGCAAGCGCAATCTGGAGTGCGACCTGCCGCTGGAGCCTGACACGGTGATGTACGGCGCCTCGCTGACCAAGACCGCCTTCGCCTACATGCTGCTGCAGCTGGCCAGCGAAGGCCGGCTCGACCTGGATGCACCGCTCACGCGGCTGCTGCCCCGGGCCTTGCCCGACTACCGGCTTGGCGAACGCAGGGATTTCAGCGACCTGGCCGGCGACGAACGCTGGCGCCGGCTCACGCCACGCATCCTGCTCACGCACGCGGGCGGCTTCGCCAACTTCCGCTGGCTCGAGCCGGACGAAAAGCTGCGCTTTCACTTCGACCCCGGCGCGCGCTATGCCTACTCGGCCGAAGGCATGTACATCCTGCAGCTGATCGTCGAGCAGGGGCTGGGCCTCGATGCCGGCCGCGAGATGCAGCTGCGCGTGTTCGACCGCCTGGGCATGCCCAATACCAGCATGCGCTGGCGGCCGGACTTCGCCGCCAACATGGCCGACGGCTACACCCTGAAGGGCAAGATGGAGCCGCACGACCAGCGCAGCGCCGTCACCGCCGCCGGCTCGATGGACACCACGATCGCCGACCAGGCGCGCATGTGGGCGGCGCTCGTGCGCGGCGACGGATTGAGCCCGTCGCTGCGCGCCGAGATGGTGCGTCCGCAACTGCCGATCCTGAGCGCCGGCCAGTTCCCGACCCTGGTGTCGCGGCCCGGCGCGCAGGTAGCGGGGCTGGCGGCCGGCCTGGGCGTGGTCATCTTCCAGGATCGCAGCGGCGCCGGATGGTTCAAGGGCGGGCACAACGACAGCACCGGAAACATGGCGATCTGCCTGGAGGCGCGCCGGCGCTGCCTGGTGATGCTGTCCAACGACGTGCGTGCCGAGCGCATCTTCCCCGAGATCGCACGCCTGGCGCTGGGCGAGAACGACATGCCGTGGCGCTGGGAATACGGCTGGTACGGAAACGCGCCGCAGCCCTGACGGCGCGTGCTGGCGGAATCCCGGGACGCGCGCATCCTCGACATCGGCCTGCCCGACATGGACGGCCGCGAACTGGCGCGCCACATCCGCGCCGTGCCGGGAGAGCGCACGCCGCTCCTGATCGCGCTGTCCGGCTACGGCAGCAATGCCGACCGCCGGGCCGCGCTGGGTGCCGGCTTCGACCGTTACCTGGTCAAGCCGGCCAATATCCAGCAGCTCGACGCGCTGCGCGCCGGGGCTCAGTCGCTCGGATAGCGCAGGCCGATCTGCCTGCGGATCGTGTCGAGCAGCCCCATGATCGCCAGCGTATCGTCGTGGGTCATGTCGGGATGCTCGAGCAGGCCGTCGCGCAGGCACTGTCCTGCGGCGATCGCCTCATGGGTGTAGCCGTTGCCGAGCCAGGGCGTGGAAATCGTGCGCGAAGGGCCGTCCAGCAGGTCGACCGTGACGCTCTCGGTCATGTGGAACATCCGGTGCATGCGCACGCTGCCGCGCGTGCCGGACACCACCAGCTCGCTCGGCGCGCGCGCCCGCAGCGAACAGCTGCAGATCGACAGGGTGCCGCCCGCGTGGCGCATGGTGAAGGCCGTGGTGAGGTCGACGCCGGTCTCGCCCATGATGGCCTGGGCCTGCACCGTCTCGACCCGCCCCAGGAGGGCGCAGGCGATCGACAGCGGGTAGATGCCCAAGTCGAGCAGCGCGCCGCCGCCCAGCGCCGGATCGTTGACGCGGTGCGCTGGATCGGGCGTGGCCGAGAAGCCGAAGTCGGCGTGCAGCTGGGTCACCGTGCCGATCTCGCCCGAGGCGATGATGCGCCGTACCTCGGCCAGCGCCGGCATGAAGCGGGTCCACATCGCCTCCATCAGGAACAGGTTCTTCGCGCGCGCCAGCGCCACGATCTCGCCCGCCTCGCGGCGGTTCATCGCGAATGGCTTCTCGCACAAGACAGCCTTGCCGGCGCGCAGGGCGAGCAGGGCGTTGGCGGCGTGCATCGGGTGCGGGGTGGCGATATAGACGATGTCGACGTCGGGACAATCGACCAGCGCCTCATAGGAGCCGAACGCCCGTGGAACGTCGAACTGAGCGGCACAGGCCTGGGCGCCTTCGTCGCTGCGCGAGGCGACCGCGGCCAGCACGGCGTCGGGCGTGGCGCGCAGGCCGGCCGCGAAGTCGCGCGCGATGCGCCCGGTGCCGAGGATGCCCCAGCGGATGATGCGGGTCATGGCAGTTCTCCTGTCTGCAGATGGTCTTTCAGCGCGGCCACCACCAGCGCGTGGTCGTCGGCGCCGGGCAGGCCCGACACGGTAGCCGTGCCGACCATGCCCTTGCCGCGCACGACGATCGGGTAGGCGCCGCCGTGGGCCGCGTAGTCGCGCATGTCGAGGCCGGGCAACTTGTCGTGATCGCCGCCGGCCTGGCGCACCTCGTGGTGGGTGTAGAAGGAGCTGTGGCCGGTGCGCTTGACCAGGTTGTTCTTGCGCCGGATCCAGTCTGCATGGTCCGGCGAGGCGCCCGGCATCGCATGCGCGAACAGGACCGTGTCGCCCTGCCTGATCTCGAGCGTCACCGGCCGGCTGGCGCGCTGCGCCCGCGCAACCAGCGCAGCGCCGAGGGCGGCGGCGGTGTCCCTGTCGAAACGGTCGAACTGGAGCTGCCGTTCTTCCTGCAGCAGGGCGTCGAGCGAGATGGTGGCGATGTCTTGCATGGTGGGTGGAAGTGAAGGTTGCTGCGCAGCGACCGCGGCCATGGACAGCAGCAGGCAGCACGCGAGTTGAGCGTGGCGGGCATGACGCATCATGCCGGCACCGTCTTGCCCGCGGCGTCGGCATCCGGTTCCGCCTTCGGCTGGCTGCCGTCGTCGTGGTAGAACGGCGCGAACCAGGTGGCCAGGAAGGAGGGAATGGTGGCGACCATCACCAGCACGAAGTAGCCGACGTAGCCCATCATCTCCTGCAGGTGGCCGCTGATCACGCCTGTGACCATGCCGCACAGGCCCATCAGGCCGGTGCCGAAGGCATAGTGGGTGGTGGTGTACTTGCCCGGCGCGAGCTGCTGCATCAGGTAGATCATGAAGCCGACGGCCCCGAAGCCGAAGAAGAATTTTTCGATCGCGACGCCGAGCGTGATCAGGACCAGGCTCGATGGCATGGTGAGCGCCAGCACCAGGAAGGCCACGTTCGGAATGTTGATCGCGCAGCACAGCACGAACAGCGTCGCCTTCAGGCCGCGTTTGGCCACGTACAGGCCGCCGAGCAGCGAGCCGACCAGCACCGCGGCCAGGCCGTAGGTGCCGTAGATCAGGCCCAGCATCTCGTTCGACAGGCCCAGGCCGCCCTTCGAGGCGGGATCGACCATGAAGAAGGGACCGATCTTTTCCAGCAGGCCCACGCTGAAGCGGAACAGGAAGGCGAAGGCGATCATGCGCCACACGCCGCGCTTCTGGAACAGGGTGACGAAGGCGTCGAGCAGGATGCGGCCGGCGTCCTTCACCGAGGACGGCGTGTCGGCCGCGCGCGCGCCTTGCGGCATGGTGCGCCAGTGCCACAGCGCCATCAACAGGGTCAGGCCGCCGACCAGCAGGAAGATGATGCGCCAGGCATCGATCCAGTCCGGCCCGAACACGGCGGGATCGTGGCCAAAGACGTGCGTGTGCAGGTAGCCGCTCAGGTAGACCATGCCGCCGGCGGCCACGATCGGGCCGATGTTCCAGGACAGGCTCTGGATGCCGCAGTACAGCGATTGCGCGCGGGCGTCGAGCGAGGTGACGTAGACGCCGTCGCTGGCGATGTCCTGCGTCGCGCCGATGAAGGACAGGGCGAAGAAAATCGCCATCAGGAAGGTCATGTAGCCGGGCAGTTCCATCAGCAGCGCGACCCCGGCAAAGCCGGCGCCGATCGCCACCTGCGCGCACAGCACGAAGAATTTCTTGGTGCGGTACATCTCCACGAAGGGCGCGAACAGCGGCTTGACGGTGTACGCCAGGATCAGCAGGCTCGAATACTGGGCGGCGCGGCCGTTGTCCATGCCCAGGTTCTTGAACATGATGGCGGTGACGCTGGTGAGCATCACGTAGCCGAGCGCCATCGTGAAGTAGCCGGTCGGCACCCACAGCAGCGGCGAGGCGATCTTACGCATGCGCAGCCTCCATGCTCATGTGCGGCGCTGTCGCATGGGTCCAGGCCAGGTGATCGGACAACATCGCCGACGCGCCCTGCAGGGCCGGCGTCGGCGCCGTGATCAGCCAGGTGGGGATGCGCGCGGTGAACTCGCTGAAGCGGCCCTTGCGCTCGAAGCGCGGACGAAACGGCGAGGCGACGAAATAGGCGCCCAGGCGCGGCACGACGCCGCCGCCGATATAGATGCCGCCGCGCGCGCCGAGGGTCACGGCCAGGTTGGCCGCCACCGTGCCCAGCATGCCGCAGAAGCAGTCGATCGCTTCCAGCGACAGCGCGTCGCCGCCGGACAGGCCGCGCGTCACGATGTCGGACGGCGACAGGTCCTTGTCCGGCGCCATGCCGCGGCTCATGGCCAGCGCCTCGCGGATCAGCACCAGGCCGGGGCCGGAGACGAAGCGCTCGGCCGAGACGTGATCGTAGCGTTGCCAGGCATGGCGCAGCACGGTCACCTCGCGCTCGTCGAGCGGGGAAAAGGCGACGTGGCCGCCTTCGCTACTCAGGGGAATCCAGCGCTCGCCGCTCGGGACCAGGCCCGAGACACCGAGGCCGGTGCCGGCGCCGACCAGGCCGATGGCGCTGCCTGCCAGCGCTGATCCGCCGCCGACCTGGGCCAGGTCGCCCGGCCGCAGGGCCGGCAGCGACATGGCCAGCGCCGTGAAATCGTTCACTACCAGCAGCGTCTCCAGGCCCAGTGCACGGCGCGCCGCCTCGATCGAGAACGCCCAGTGGTGGTTCGTCATGCGGATGGCGTCGCCGTCCACCGGATTGGCGATCGCGATCACCGCGTGGCGCACGCGGGCGCCGTGCAGCCGTTGCGTGCCGGCCAGGTAGAAGCGCACCGCGTCTTCGAAACGGGCGTGGTCGGCGCAGGCCAGCGACCGCACGGCCTGGATCGCGCCCGGCGCCGGCTCGAGCGCGAAGCGCGCGTTGGTGCCGCCGATGTCGGCCAGCAGGCGCGGGCCGTCGGGGTAGGTAATCGTCTGCATGTCTCCTCCTTGTCGCTTTTTTTTGTGGCGATCAAGTCTTGATGCGATTGGCCCGGTCGCGGGCCGCAATGAATTCGCGATACCACAGCGCGCTGTCCTTGAGGGTGCGCTGCTGGGTCGCATAATCCACGTGCACGATGCCGAAGCGCTTGGCGTAGCCCGAATTCCACTCGAAGTTGTCGAGCAGGCTCCAGAGGAAGTAGCCGCGCACGTCGACGCCGGCATCCATCGCCTCCTTGAGCGCGGCCAGGTGGCTGCGCACGTAGGCGATGCGTGCCGGATCGTGGACACGGCCATTCTCGACCAGGTCGGGATTGGCCATGCCGTTCTCGGTAATGTACACCGGCGGCAGGTCGGGGTACTCGGCTTTCAGTTTGATCAGCAGTTCGGGCAGGCCTTCCGGGAAGATCTCCCAACCCATGTCGGTCACGCCGTGGCGAGCCGGCGGCGGCACCGGCGGCGTGGCGGCGCTGCACCAGCTGCGGAAATAATAGTTCGAGCCGAGGAAGTCGATCTTCTGCCTGATGATGTCGAAATCGCCGTCGCGGACCTGCGGCGCGTTGGCGCCATGGCCACGCAGCGCGAGTTCCGGATAACGGCCCTTGAAAATCGGGTCCATGAACCACTGCACCGAGCGCGCATACTCGAATTCGGCCATGGCGCGGTCGGCCTCGGAACCGGTGGCGGCATCGGCGGTCCACTGGTTCAGCACGATGCCGAGTTGCGCCTTGCCGCCCACCTCGCGCATGGCGCGCATCGCCAGGCCGTGCGACAGCAGCAGGTGGTGCGAGACCTGGATCGACTGCTTCAGGTCGACCACGCCCGGCGCGAACTGGGCGTTGCCGTAGCCGAGATTGGCCGTGCACCAGGGCTCGTTATGGGTGGCGATCGCCTCGATGCGGTTGCCGAAGCGGCGCGCCACTTCATGCGCGTAGTCGGCGAAGCGGTGCGCCGTGTCGCGATTCATCCAGCCGCCGTCGTCCTGCAAGCCTTGCGGCAGGTCCCAGTGGTAGAGCGTGGCGTGGGGGCGGATGTTTTTTTCCGCCAGCGCGTCGAGCAGGCGGTCGTAGAAGCCGAAACCGGCCTCGTTCCAGGCGCCACGACCAGTAGGCTGGACCCGGGCCCAGGCCAGCGAGAAGCGGTAGGCGTCCACGCCCAGCGAAGCCATGATGTCGACGTCTTCGCGGTAGCGGTGGTAGTGGTCGCAGGCGACGGTGCCGTCGCTGCCATCCTTGATGTTCGCCTTGTCCTTGCAGAAGGTGTCCCAGATCGACGGGCCCTTGCCGTCGACGTCGTGGGCGCCTTCGATCTGGAAGGAACTGGTGGCCACGCCCCAGGTGAAATCGGGTGGGAAGTCGTTGTTGAAGTCGAAGTCGGGACTTTTGGTCATGGAACTCTCTGATCGAAGCAAAGCGCGGGGCAAGGCGCTTGAAAACAAAAAAGCAGGCCCGGGGAACGGGCCTGCCGTGCTGCGGCTTAGAAATCGAAGCCGGTGTTGATGCCGACGGTGCGCGGCGGCTTGTACTGCGCCAGCCAAGGGCCGAAGCCGTTGAAGGCGCTGGTCTTGATCTTCTTGTCGCTCACGTTGCGCACGAAAGCGTCGACCCACCATTTGTCCTGCTGGTAGCGCAGGCCGACGTCGGCGCTGCCATAGGCCTTCTGGCGGTCTTCCGGACCGAGGTCGAACACGCTCAGGCGCACCTCGTCTTCGTAGCGCGCCGTGATGCGCGGTATCAGGCTGCCGCCATTGGCCAGGCGGAAGGTGTGCTGGTACTGGACCGTGGCCGAGAACTTCGGCGCGTGCGGCAGCTTGTGCCCGGTGACGTCGAGGCAGGTCTCGATGCGCGGATCGATCGTGCACGGCGGCAGCGCATAGTCGTTCGAGCCGGCGATCAGGCGACCGAGCTTGGTGTCGAGGACGGCCAGTGCGATCGACAGGCGACCATCTTTGGCGATGCGGGCGGCGATCTCGGTCTCCAGGCCGTACACCTCGGCGCCGTCGGCGTTCTCGATGGCCAGGCCGCGGCTGCCGTCCGGGAAGCTGACCGGCGAATTGAACTGGAAGTCCTTGAAGTCCATGTAGAACAGCGCGTTGTTGATGCGCAGGGCGCCGTCCAGGAAGGTGCTCTTCGAGCCGATCTCGTAGTTGGTCAGCGTCTCGGGCTGGTAGGGCAGGCCGCGGTCCTGCACGCCGCCCGACTTGTAGCCGGTCGACACGCTGGCATAGACCATATTGTTGCGGTCGATGTCGTAGTTCAGGCGCACCAGGCCGGTGGCCTTGTTGTCGCTGTAGCGGCCGTCGTTCGGCACGCCTTCGACGTAGCCATTGACCGGATCGCGTGGGTCGATGTGCGGGTTGAGCGGCAGTTGCGGCGCGCTGGCGTCATAGCCCCAGGTGTAGCCGCGCCCACCGGTGTGGACGCGCTTGTCGTGGGTGTAGCGCACGCCGCCGGTCAGGTGCCAGGCATTGGTGATGTTCCAGGTGGCCTGGCCGAACACGGCCGAGGTGTCCACGGTCTGCTTCGGCTGGATGAAGGAACCCTGCCAGTTCACGGCGCCGTCCGGCGTGCCTTTCATGCCGGCGATGTCGAAGCGGACGTCGTTCTTCTCGTTGCCATAATAGGCGCCGACCTGCCAGTCGAGCGTGCGGGTGCCGGTCGACTGCAGCAGCAGCTCGTGGCTGTGGCTCTTGTAGTTGGAGTCGACCGTGGTGTGTTCCTGGAAGATGCCGCCGGTGGTGATCGAGGTCGGGACCACGGTGCCGCCATCCTGGTCGAAGCGCATGTCGCCGCTGTACTTGGACCAGCCGGCCACGTACTGCAGCGCCATGTCGGGGCTGATGTCCCAGCTCAGGCGGCTGCGCACATTGTGGCTGTCGCGGTTGATCCAGGGCGCGCTGTCGGACAGGGTCGACCAGTGCTTCTCGCCCGGACGCGGGGTCTGCATCAGGTTGGCGCTCGGGGTGCCGCGGTCGATGAATTTTTCGTAGGCGATGTCCCAGCGCACGTTGGGCGCCAGTTGCCACAGCAGCGACAGGCGCGCCGCGCTCTGGTCCTGGGCGCTGTACTTGTCGCCGCCCGAGACGAACAGGTTAGGGTTGATCGGACGGAAACCGGCCGGATCGGCGCCCGAGGCCAGGTAGGCGGCGCGCTGCGACTCGACCGACGGGTTCTTGAAGCGCTGGTAGTCGACGTAGCCGTCGTGGCGCTCGTGCACCACGGCGAAGCGCAGTGCGGCATTGTCGGAGACCGGGATGTTGACCGCGCCGCGCACGCCCAGGCGGTTGTAGTCGCCGATGCCGCCTTCGAGGTAGCCGGAGCGGCTGTTCAGTTCCGGCTTGACGGTCTGGATGTTGACCGCGCCGACAGTGGAGTTGCGGCCCCACAGCGTGCCTTGCGGGCCGCGCAGAACCTCGATGCCCTCGACGTCGAACATCAGTGCGGTGGCGCCTTCGGCGCGCGGCGAATAGACGTTATCGACGAAGGACGCGACTTCCGGGTCGGCGTATTCGGTCTTGGCGCTGTCGTTGCCGATGCCGCGCAGGGTCATGGTGGTGACGCCGTGGTCGCCCTGGGCCGTGGCCTGGAAGCCCGGCACCAGCGCCACCACGTCGAGCATGGTCTGCACGTGGTTGTCCTGCAGGGTGGCGGCGCTGAGCGCGGTGACCGCGATCGGGGTGCGCTGCAGCGAGGTCGAACGCTTGGTGGCGGTGACCTTCACCTCGGCGATCTGGCCGTTGTCGACGACGGCGGGCGGCGTGGCGGCGGCGGCGGATGCCGGGTCGGACGCGCTCTGGGCCTGGGCGCTGCCAATGCCGGCGAGCAGGGTCAGGATGGCGAGGCGGATGGGAGTGGACGACGAGGCGCGCACTGCGGCCCCCGCGGGCGTAGTCTTGGTCATTGCTTGTCTCCGAGTATTGTTTTATAGGGTAAATCGAAGCGCTGAGAGCGCTAACACATGGATTGACGAGAAATCGATTTCATCAATCTTGAAAACGGTTTCATAGTAATTTCGTCCGTAAAAAAATGTCAATTAGAATTTGTGAACACCGTTGTCGAGTTTGTTGCATCTCAACGACGGCCGCTTTATGAAAGATTTTCATGAGGCCGTTCTTTCTATCCTTTCCGGGTGAGTATCGGTGATATACTTCAAGCAACTATCTGCCTTGAATGGGTCCGGAACGCTTCATGAAAAACGTCGAGAGCAGCACCAGCACCCTGTACCAGGTCGCCAGCGCTGCCGGCGTTTCTCCCGCCACGGTGTCGCGCTTCCTGAACGGCACCGCCAAGGTGTCCGAGGACAAGCGCCGTACCATCGAGCGCGTCATCGATGAACTGAACTACAAGCCGAACCGCCTGGCGCAAAGCCTCAAGATCGGCAGCACCCGCACCATCGGCGTGCTGACCCAGTCGCTCGAGAGCGGCTACTTCAACCGCGCCATGGTCGGCATCGAGGATGCGGTCAAGGCGGCCGGCTATGCGCTCCTGATCATGAGCGGGCACTGGCATGCCGACGAAGAAGCCGAGCGGGTCGAGCTGTTGATTGGACGCCGGGTCGATGGCGTGGCCATCCTCACCGGGAATATGAGCGACCAGCAGATCCTCGATTTCTCGAAGCGGGTGCCGATCGTCGCCTTCGGGCGCGATGTCCAGGGCGCGCGCACCCACGGCTTTTGCCTCGACAACTACCGCGGCGCCTGCGAGGCGGTGGAATACCTGATCGCGCAAGGCCACCGCCGCATCGCCCACATCGCCGGCCCTGACGACCACCGCGATGCGCGGGCGCGCCTGGCGGGCTACCACGACACCCTGGCCAAGCACCGGATCGAGGCCGATCCGCGGCTGGTGGTGGCGGGCGACTTCAGCGAATCCGGCGGCTTGCTGGCGCTGAACGGGCTGCTGGCCGCCAACCTGCGCTTCACCGCGATCTTCGCAGCCAACGACTTGACCGCGTATGGCGCGCGCTTGGCCCTGTACCGGCGCAATATCCGGGTGCCGGAAGACATCTCGCTGGTCGGCTTCGACGACCTGGAAAGCTCGATGTATACGACGCCTCCATTGACCACGGTGCGCCAACCGCTGTACGACGCCGGGATCGGCATCGGACGCCGCATGCTGGCGATGCTGGCGCACGAACAGCCGGAAGGCGAGGTGCCGCAGCTGAGCCTGATCGTGAGGGAATCGGTCAGGTTGCTGTGAGCCTCATGCCGGCGCGCAGTTACATGCGGTAACAACTCGGCGTAAAAAATCGCTTGCAATTAAATCGCGAGCTATGTAATATGCTTTCCATGGCAGCGCCGAACGGACAAGCAAACGGGTCGGCGGGCCAAGGCAGCAAACCATTTATATAGCGCGCTATTAAATAGCGATTTAATGAAAATGGCGGCAAGCGCCGCCGACCAAGACAAGGAGTTTTATCATGGCAATCGAACAAGTCCTCTACCGTGCAAGCGCCAAAGCCTCGGGTGGCCGTGAAGGCCGCGCCGTTTCCTCGGACGGCGTGCTGGACGTGAAACTGACCACCCCGAAAGAACTGGGCGGCGCTGGCCTGGAAGGCACGAACCCGGAACAGCTGTTCGCGGCCGGTTACTCGGCCTGCTTCCTGGGCGCCATGAAATTCGTCGCGGCCCGCGACAAGCTGAAAATCTCCCCTGACGTGTCGGTGGAAGGCAGCGTCGGCATCGGCGCGATCCCGACCGGCTTCGGCATCGAAGTCGTCCTCAAGATCAGCCTGCCGGGCGTGCCGGCCGATGAAGCGCAAACCCTGGTCGACCGCGCCCACATCGTCTGCCCGTACTCGAACGCGACCCGCGGCAATATCGACGTGACCCTGCAATTGGTGTGATGCACCGCTCCCCCGGGGAAACCGGGGGACGGAACCACGTTAATAAGCAAGTAGCCAGAATGAATAGGTAGTGTGCGATTTAATCGTGAATATAATCGCTAATCCATCGCCACCACCGAATGATCCGTTTATGCAATCAAGGCCTGCGGCGCGCTGCTAATGTGGCAGACGGCCCCGCCCGATCCAACCCAACAAGAAAGGAAGCACCATGAACACCCTGAGCAAAGCCCTCGTCGCCGCATCCCTGGCCCTGACCTATGGCGCCGCTGCGGCCGCCGACATCGAGCCCACCGTGGAACGCCGTACCGCCGAATTCCTGAAGGCGCTCAACTCCGGCGGCGGCAAGCCGATCGAACAGCTGTCGCCGGCCGACGCCCGCAAGGTGCTGGAAGGCGCGCAAAAAAGCGTCAAGGTCAATCTGCCGGCGGCCGACGTCTCGGACAAGGTGATCACCGTCGACGGCAAGCAGATCAAGCTGAAGATCGTGCGTCCGGCTGGCGTCAAGGGCGTGCTTCCCGCCTTCATGTTCATCCATGGCGGCGGCTGGGTGCTGGGCGACTATCCGACCCACGAACGCCTGGTGCGCGACGTGGTCGAGAGCTCGGGTGCGGTGGCGGTCTTCGTCGACTATACCCGCTCGCCGGAAGCCGGATACGGTGTGGCGATCAACGAGATCTATGCCGCGACCAAGTGGGTGGCGGAACATGGCAAGGAATTGAATATCGACGGCAGCCGCCTGGCGGTGGCGGGCAATAGCGTCGGCGGCAATATGGCGGCTGCGCTGACCCTGATGGCCAAGGACAAGGGTGGCCCGAAACTCCGCTACCAAGTGCTGATGTGGCCGGTGACCGATGCCAACTTCGAGACCGGCTCGTACAAGCAGTTTGCAGACGGACACTTCCTGAGCCGCAATATGATGAAGTGGTTCTGGGACAGCTATACGAAGGATGCCGCCAAGCGCAAGGAAATCTATGCCTCGCCGCTGCAAGCGACGCTGCCACAACTGAAGGGCTTGCCGCCGGCGCTGATCCAGACCGCCGAAAACGATGTGCTGCGTGACGAAGGCGAAGCCTACGGCCGCAAGCTGGACCAGGCCGGTGTCGACGTGACCGTCACCCGCTATAACGGCATGATCCACGACTTCGGCCTGCTCAATCCGCTGGCCACCGTGCCGGGCGTGCGTTCGCAAGTGCTGCAAGCAGGCACCGAACTGAAGAAACACCTGGCCAAGTAACGCTTGCTGACCCCTGCCTGGGCCGCCTTAGGGCGGCCTTTTTTTATCGCCGCGCTCGCCGGGCCATGCATTCGGTGTCGCCGCCATTCAATGGATTTAACAATTGGGCGGCAGTTTTTAAGCTAACTCAACCGTAAATGGCGCATGGAAAATGGCGAAACGTCGCGCGACGGGGAGTGCAGTATTCCACCACTGATGAGTTGCTGAAATCTCAACAAAATCGGTTCGTTTTTACACGGAATTGCTGCGCCGCGTCAATCGGAGGATTCGGTGAGCATCGATGCATGGGGTAAAAAGTTCAGTAATAACTGCTTACAACTTCCGCTATTTACTCACTTCTACACGCCAGTTTAGTGCCGGTTTATCAAGATCCCATGCCTTCCTATCAAGTAAGTTGTCTTCTTTGCGTCAGCGCAATACAACGTCTGAAAATATTTTTCCGCGCGGAAAACGAAAGCAAGTAAAGGTCGTTAGAATTGCCGTCCATCAGCTTCCTGACGTAAATATTTCACACGCGTCCGGGCTGTAATCAGCACTCTGGCAATTCATTCAGACCTCAAATAATTTAACATTTCGCGCTTTCATGCAAACCACTGTTTCAGTTCCACGTCGTTCTTCTTCCGTACTCGCACAAGCCCAGCTGTTCTCGCTGCCGGTCGTGTTCGCCCTGTTCGGTCTGATCATGGGCTCGTGGGCCGGCCGCATCCCGGCCCTGGCCGCCGGCGTCAACGTCTCGCACGCCGCCCTGTCGATGGTGCTGCTGTGCGGCGGCCTCGGCGCCGTGATCTCGTACCCGATCTCATCCTTTCTGATGGGCCGCTTCGGCGCGCGCAAGACCATCATGATCGCGGGCCTCGCCCTGCTGTGCGTGCTGGTCTCGATCGGCATGGCGCCGGACGTGTCGCGCCTGATGATGGCGGTCCTGATGCTGGGCATCACGGCCAGCACCTTCGACGTCGCCATGAACTCGGCCGCCGCCCGCCGCGAAAAGCAGAGTGGCAAGTCGGAAATGTCGCGCCTGCATGGCCTGTGCTGTGCCGGTGGTCTGGTGGGCGCTACCCTCGGCAGCCTGATGGCCAGCATGAAGATCGCGCCGGCCACCCACTTCCTGATGCTGGCCGGCCCGCTGGCCGTGGTGCTGTGGCTCGCCGTCAACCTGCTCGAGGCGGATGAAGTCGGTGAGAAGGTCGAAAAGAAGAAGTTCGCGCTGCCGCGTGGTCCGCTCGTCCTGCTGGGTCTGCTGGGCTTCTTCGGCTCGATGGCCGAAGGCAGTATCGCCGACTGGAGCGGCGTGTTCCTGAAAGAGCACTTCGGCGCGTCGGACGGCCTGGCGCCGCTGGCACTGTCCGCGTTCTCGATGATGATGCTGATGTCGCGCATGGTCGGCGACAGGATGAAGGAACGTTACGGCGCCAAGCGCCTGGTGACCTCGGGCGCGCTGGTCGCCGCATCGGGCCTGTTCTTCGCGGTGCTGGCGCCGAACGCCTATATTGCCCTGGGCGGCTTCGCGATCGCCGGCGTCGGCCTGGCCCTGGTGTTCCCGTTCGTGTTCAGCGCCGCCGGCGCGCAGGGCCCGGCTGCCCTGGCGGCAGTGGCCAGCATGGCCTACAGCGGTAGCCTGATGGGTCCGCCTGCAATCGGCGCCGTCGCCCACTTCGTCGGCATGCAGGCAGCCATCGCCTACGTCGGCGGCCTGTCCCTGGTGATCGCCGTGGTGGCGTGCCGCACCCGCCTGCTGAAGTAAGCCACGCAGTCAGCCATTGGGTGCGATCCCGATGGCTGCCGATCAGTGAAAACGCAGACGCATCCGCAAGGACCGTCTGCGTTGTCGTTCGTGGCATCGGGATCAGCTGGCAGCCTGCTTGAGCCACTCGCGCGGCGATGCCCCCATCATCGTCGTGAAGGCGCGCGTGAAGGTGGATGGGCTGGTGTAACCCGTGCGGCTGCTGACCTGCTTGACCGGCATGCCTTCGCGCAGAAGGCGCGTGCCGACGCCGATGCGCCAGCGCGTCAGGTATTCGCCGGGCGGGACACCCATCACGTCGCGAAAGCGTTCGGTAAATGCGGCGCGCGACATGCAGGCGACCTGGGCCAGCGACTGCAGGCTCCATGGCTCTTGCGGCCGCTCGTGGATAGCGGCCAGCGCCAGGGACAACTGGCGGTCCGACAGCCCGGCCAGCAAGCCTACCGACAACCTGCCACTATTGAATTCGCGGCGGATAACCTGGATGAGAAGCACATCGCACAGGCGGTCCACGATCATTTCTGAACCGGAGTCATCCTTGCCGGCTTCATCGAACAGAAGCTCCAGGGTGTTGCGCAGCCCGTCGATTTCTTCGAGGGGAATGACGAGACACGATGGCAGCACGCGCGCCAATGGATTGTTCAACCCATCCTGAAACGTGATGTGCGCGCACAGCAGGTTGGCGGAATGGCCGGGATGCACCTGCAGCGTGTGATTGTCGCCACGCGGGTAAAACAGCAGGCTCGGCTCCGTGATGCAAACGATGCCACCGTCGTCATGCACGAAGTCTACCGGCCCGGAACGCACCAGATGCAGTTGGCCCGACATCCCGTTTCCGGTGAAGCGATTGCCGTCGCAAAACGTTCCATTGAAAAAAATACGGGCATTGAAGGACTGACGACCGACCAGCGATGACAACTTATCCATAAACATTCAATTTCGACTGAGTGACAGCTATTCTGGACGAAAAGGTGGGTTTCTGTGTGGAAATTGGTGAGAATTCAAGCGAGAATACAACGCTTGTCGGCAATCGCCTTCCTCCTTCCTCTCCCAACATGAACAATCTACGTATCAAGCACGTGATCACTGCCGTGGTTAGCGTGCTCATCCTGCTGACCATTACCGTTGGCGCGATCGGCTTTTATTCGACCCAACGCGCGGTGGATCTGCTTGAAAATCTCGCTCTGCGCTCAGCCAATCAGCAAACTGCTGTTGCAAGTATCGAACTGCGTATGGAAATGAATCGCAGTCATATCCTACAGGCGTTGCAACATAACCCGGAAAACCGGTTTGCAGCGCTCCATAACCACCCACTATCGGTTCATAGTCAGTTCGTATCGAACAACAGCGAGGAATTACGCAAGGAAATCGCCAATCTGCGCGCAAGCATCGTCCGTGCCGAGACGCGGCAAGAGATCGAGCGATGGGCGGACGTCAGCAATAATTTTGGTATGGCGCTGGTCGGTGAGGCCATGCGCGCCATCGAGGATGGCCGGTGGGACCTGGCCAACGAAATGCTCGGGAAGAAAATCAACCCGGTCTACGCCGAATCCATGAAGACCTACAGAAGCCTCGATGCCTTCATGAGCGAACGCAACAAGCAGCAGAGCGAGCAGCTGCACGCGGAACTGTGGACGCTGAACCTGATTATTATCGGCGCCATCCTGCTTGCCGTTCTGCTGGCATGCGGCGCCACCATCTATCTGGTGCGCGCGATCGGCGTTCCGCTGTCGAAGGCTGTCGACGTGGCGCGCCGGGTGGCTGCAGGCGACTTGAGCTTGCGGATCGATGTCGATTCGAGCAACGAGTTCGGTCAACTGCTGACGGCGCTGCGCGACATGACGGCGAGCCTGGCCAGCATCGTCGGCGACGTGCGCAACGGCAGCGACACCATTGCCACCGCTTCCACGCAGATTGCTGCGGGCAATCTGGACCTGTCCGCGCGGACCGAGCAGCAGGCCAGCGCGATCGAAGAAACCGCCGCTTCCGTCGAGGAACTGACCAGCACCGTGCGCCAGAATGCGGAAAACGCGCGCCAGGCCAATGGATTGGCGGCCTCGGCATCCGACGTCGCCATCCGCGGCGGCGCCGTGGTCACCGAAGTGATCGGTACGATGGGTGAAATCAACGCGTCGGCGCGCAGGATCGTCGACATCATCGCGGTGATCGACGGCATTGCGTTCCAGACCAATATTCTGGCCCTGAATGCCGCGGTCGAGGCGGCCCGGGCCGGCGACCAGGGCCGCGGCTTCGCGGTCGTGGCGACCGAAGTGCGCAGCCTGGCCCAGCGCTCGGCCAGCGCCGCCAAGGAAATCAAGGAATTGATCACCGATTCGGTTGGCAAGGTCGACAGCGGCAGCCGCCTGGTCGACCAGGCGGGCGCGAGGATGGAAGAGATCGTGCAGAGTGTGCGCCGTGTGGCCGACATCATGGGCGAGATTACTTCCGCCAGCGCCGAGCAGAGCGCTGGGATCGAACAGATCCACCAGGCCATCAGCCAGATGGACCAGGGAACCCAGCAGAATGCCGCGCTGGTCGAGGAGGCCGCCGGCGCCGCCCAGTCGCTGCAGGACAGTGCTGCGGGACTTGCAGCGCGCGTCAGCGTCTTCAAGCTGGCTGCAGGCCCGCAATCCCCACCGCCGGTCGCACCGGCCGGCATGGCGAGCGCATCCAGAGCGCTTGCACACCGGTCGCTGGCCCAGGCCTGACACTGCTGGCGGCGGCGCGGAAAACGGCCGCAATGGCTGCAGCACAGGCCGCTCCAGGCGACTGCGCTCACCAGTATGGCCACATCCCCGCCGCCCGTTGCCTGCTGGGTTCGGCGCCGGTGAGCAGGGTGCGCGCATGCTGCAGCACGACGGTGGCGCGCTCGGCGCCGGGATCCCAGATGCAGCGGTGACGCAGGCGGTCGAGCGGCGCCCAGCGCGCGATGTCGGCCTTGCTGAAGATGACCACGCTGTTCAGCCCCAGCCCGGCCGCGATGTGCGACACCCCGGTGTCGTTGCAGATCAGCAGGCGCGCGCGGCTCATCAGGGCGGCCATGGCGCCGATCGAGATCGGGGCGGCGGCGACGATGGCGGGCGCATGCATGCGATCGGCCACCGCCTGGGCGAGCGGCGCCTCGTCCGCCGATCCGGTCAGGACGACGCGCATGCCGAACTCGTCGGCAAGCTGGTCGGCCACCCTGGCGAAGCGTTCCGGCGGCCAGCAGGTGTCGCGCTGGCGCGCTCCCGGATGCACGCAGATATAGCTGCCTGGCTCGAGTCCTGCCACCAGGCCGCTGGCGGCAAGCTCGTCCTCGTCTTCGCGCAGGATCGGGAACTCGAGGTGCGTGCCGGCCACCGGCGCCCCCAGCTGGCCGACCAGGTGCAGCAGGCGTTCCGGCTCGGCGCCCGTCTCGGGGTAGGGGACGAGGACGGTCTTTTCGGTGCTCAAAGGCTTGCCGCGGCTGTGGCCCGCCATCGCGGTCGCTCCGAAGCCGGAAACGATGTGGTTCGCGATGTCGCCGCTGCCGTGCAGCTGCACGGCCAGGCTGAATTCGCGCGCGCACACCGTCGCATAGAACGGGTGCAGGTCGTCCTGGTGGACGGTTTGCTCGGGCAGCAGGGGATGGCCCGGAAACGGCAGGAATTCATCCAGATAGGCGGTAAACCGGTGGACGAACTGCGCTGCCCAGGGCAGCCCGACCAGGGAAATATGGGCCTTGGGCAAGGCGGTGCGCAGGGCGCGCAGCGCCGGAATCGCACACAGCATGTCGCCAAGATGCAGCGCGCGGAATACCACGACGGACTGGACCGGAAGACGATGCAGCAAAGGTCGCCGGAGCATGGTTTTCTCCTCTCACTCTCGTTTTTCATCGCCGCGAATTCTTGTCGTTCGCCGATGTTCCATCTTGTTGCCTTACCTATGCGGGCCCATGCCTGCGCCAGCGGACTTGCCTCATGCCAGCAAGCGGTCGAGCACATTGCGCGTGATGCGTTCGACGCGGCGGTCGCGCGGCCCGTCGATGACTTGCGCCCAGTCGGTGGTGCCGGCCGAGAACACGGTGCCGCCGCGCTGGTAGATGCCCAGGGTGGCGGCGTGGATGCCCTCGCGGGCGGCGTGCCGCTCGCGCGGCGGAAGATCTTGCCAGTGGCGGTCGAGGTGGCAGGCCGCCAGCACCTGGTAGCCGTGCGGCGTGCCGGCGCGGTCGCACCAGGTGGACAGGGTGGCCTTGCCGCTGTCGTGGTCGAAGGCGGCCAGCGGGGCGCCGTCGCAGGCATGGCCGGCAAGGGGCGGCCAGGTGTCGTGCCCGAAGCGCTCGCCCTGCGCCAGGCCGGTGCCGGCGAATACCCAGTGGCTGGCATCCTGCACCCGGAAGCCGCCGGTCTGGCGCGGGCCGTCGCGCCAGCCACCGCCGTGGCGGTAGCTGGCGCCGCTCAGGCTGTCTTCTGGCCGGGCCGCGCCGTCCGGCTGCCACCAGTGGTCATGCGCATCCTGCGGTCCGTCCTGGCGGCAGACGAGGGCCGTGCCGCCGTCGACCAGGTGGATGCGCCACCAGCACAGCTTGGCGCCGAAGAAGGCGACGTTGCCGCCGCCTTCGACGAAGGCTTCGACGGCGTCGCGGCGCGCTTCGGTCCAGTATTCGTCGTGGCCGGCGCCGACCAGCAGCCGGTAGCGGCCGAGCAGAGCGGGATCGGCATGGATGTCGAGGTCGGTGCAATAGTCGACCGCGTAGCCGCTGCGCTCGAGCCAGCGGACGAAGCGGGCGTCCCAGTGGGCGAAGGTCTGGCGCGGCGAGCGGCAGTCGTAGTGGTCGGGGGCGCCCCAGACCGGGCCGCCGATGCCGCCGCCCGGCCTGCGCAGCGAGACGCGGGCCCCGAGCGGCATCCCGGCGCGCTGCGCCGCCGTCGCGTAATAGCCGCCGCCGCTGCGGTTATGGGCATGGTAGGTGGCCAGCGGCAGCTTGTACAACAGGCGCCGCGCGGGGCGGCGGCCGGCGTCCGGGCCGCCTGCAAGGTGCACGTCGGATGGGGGAGGGGGCACGGCATCGGGTTCTGCCCGCACCACGAACAGGGCCGCGCCGGCATCCTGATCGAGCCGCGGCGGGCGTGGGCCGGCGTCTTCGAGCTGGGCCAGGTAGACGCCGGAGCGCAGGGGCGGGCCCAGCGCCAGTGAGTAGTGGGGCCAGTGCCAGTCGTCGGCCGGGCCGGCGTCGACGGCATGCTTGCCGGGCAGCCAGTCGCTGCGCATGACGGGCTCGAAACCGTCGCCCCAGCGGTAGAGTGCGGCGCGAAAGCGCGGCCGGTCGGTCGACACGTGCAGCTGCAGGCGTTCGCCGGGCCAGATGCTGGCATGGCGTGGATAGCCGCGGATCATGCCGGCAGCCCGGGTTCGTGGCGCTTCATGACGAGGTAGGGCGGCATGGCCAGGCCGTGCAGGGGCAGGCGCCGGAAGGTGGCGACGGCCTCTTGCGGCGTCTCGACCAGGGGCTCGTGCCTGTCGCACAAGGAGGCATTGAGCAGCACCGGCACCCCGGTGCGTACTTCGAAGCCGGCCAGCAGGGCGCGCAGCACCGGATCGTCGCTGGGGCCGACCGTTTGCAGGCGTGCGCTGCCGTCGACGTGGGTGACCGCCGCCAGCAGCGGCATCACGCTGCTGCGCACGGGGACCGCGAACTGCATGAAGGGCGATGGCGCCTGCATGTCGAAATACTGGGACGCGCGCTCTTCGGCCACCATGGGGGCGAAGGGCCGGAACCATTCGCGCTCCTGGACGCGGACATTGATCCAGTCGCGCATGCGCTCGCGGCGCGGATCGGCCAGGATGCTGCGATGGCCCAGCCCGCGCGGGCCGAATTCGCTGCGGCCCTGGTACAGGCCGACGACCCGTCCCGAACACAGCAGGTCGAGCATGCGCGCGCACAGGGCGTCGCGCCCGCGCGGATGCTCGACGATCAGGTCGCTCGCGCCATCGAGCGCCGCCTCGATGTCGGCCAGCTGGGGCGCCGGACCGAGATAGTCGTGGGTCCAGCGGAAGTCGACGCTGCGGCTGGCCAGCTCGAGCAGGCCGTAGATGGCGCAGCCGAGGGCGGCGCCGGCCGCGCCCGGCGCCGGCGGCACGAACACGCGCCGGAACGGGCCTTCGCGCAGCAGGCGCGCATTGGCCGCGCCATTGAAGGCGGCGCCGCCGGTGAGGCACAGGTCGTCCAGGCCGGTGCGCCCGTGCAGCCAGCGGGCCAGCGCCAGCAGCGCTTCTTCGAAAGCGCGCTGGCCGGCCGCCGCCAGGTTGGCGCAATCGGTGAAGCTGGCCTTGGGCGAGCCGAAGCGGAAACGCTCGGCTTCTTGCAGCAGCACGGGCCAGGCGTGCGGGATGGCGACCTGCATGTCTTCGACCGCGAGGGGCGGCAGGCCGAGCGCGTGCGGATCGCCGTAGGGCGCCAGGTCGGTCACCTTGCCCTCGTTGTCCTGGCCCGGGAACAGCGCCTGGGTGAGGCTGGCGTAGAACATGCCGAGCCCGGCGGCGTGCTGGTCGCCATCGCCTCTCAGTTGCCGGCCGATGGGGGCGATGCGTTCGCGGTCGACGCGATGGCAGGAGGCGACTTCGCGCCGCCCGTCGACCCCCAGGCTGCCCTGGCCGCCCACGACCATCACCGCCGCCTCGCGGAACGGAGACGGGTGGAAGGCGCCAACCACGTGCGCCAGGTGCTGCGGGATGCGGGCGCGCCGCGCGCCGCGGGCGAAGACGAGCGCGGGGGCGCCGTCGCTGCCGCTCGCTTCGCTGGCCAGCTCGTCGGCCGGCTCGTCGGCAGCCCCGCCGGATGCATGGCATTCGACCAGCACGTCGAGCGGTCGCTCGAGCCCGGACAGGTGGGGCAGGTAGAACGCATCCATGTCGCCCCGTTCTCCAGGGTGGTGCTTGTGGCGCGTGAGGCGCTCTTTCTGGATGGCCCATTGCACATGTGAGCCGTGCATGAGGCAGACGCTCGCATGCCGGTCGCGGTTTATGCCGAGCACAACGGGGGTATCGTCCATCGTCTTCTCCTGGTTAGCGCAGCGGCGGATCAGCGGGTTGAACACCGGGGGCGAAAGCCGGTGTCGCATGCCGGATCGCCAGCAGCGGGCGGCATGCAGTCGTCAACATGCAGTGGTCAGCCATTCTTTGAGCGCGACCGTTCAGGATTAGTTCGCGGCCACGCGGCGAATCCGGCCAGGCGCGCCGGGCCGGCGCCTGTACGTTGCCGGGAAAGGCGGTATCATCATTGGATCCCGGCCACTATCCTTCCGACCATGCTCCAGACACCCGCCTCCTTCACGCCGCTGTTCGCGCCGCATCCCGATCCGGAACCCCTGAACTTCATGTTCCACAAGGGACAGCTCCTGGTGCGCGAAGACGGGCCGGCATTGCCGGACGCGGCGGCGCTGGAGCGCATGGGCGTGGCGCCCGACACGCTGCAGCCGCTGGGCTTGCTGGACGGGCGGTATTGCCAGGCCGGCTGGTTCGACCTGGAACCCGCGCTGCCGCCAGGCCATGCCTGGCGCGGCCTGCGTGCGCTGTTCGGAGTGATCGACGAGGCGCTGGTGGGTGTTGCCGGACGTGCGGCGCAAGTGGCCGAGTGGGCGCGCACCCACCGCTTCTGCGGCGTGTGCGGCAGCGGCACCGTGCTGGCCGGCGGCGAGCGCTGTTTCAAGTGCGGCAATTGCGGTCACATGGCCTATCCGCGCATCTCGCCGGCCATGATGGTCCTGATCCGCAAGGGCGACTCGGTGTTGCTGGCCAAGCACCTGCAGCATGCGACGCAGCGCTTCGTGCCGCTGGCCGGCTTTCTGGAAGCGGGCGAGTCGATCGAGGAAGCTATCCACCGCGAGGTGTTCGAAGAGGTGGGCCTGCGTGTGCACAACCTGCGCTACTTCGCCAGCCAGTCGTGGCCGTTCCCGCATTCGCTGATGCTGGCCTTCACGGCCGAGTACCTCGACGGCGAGATCCGGGTCGACGCCAGCGAGATCGCGGAAGCGCGCTGGTTCGGCCCGGACGACGAATGGCCGGAGCGGGTGCCTCAGATGTCGATCTCGAGCGTCCTGGTGGACGCCCATCGTCCGCCCGGCCGTTAAGTCAGGGGGCACATCCAGGGCAGCGCGCTCAGGACTGGACCGGCGCCACCACCACGGTCACGCCATCCGGCGCGCGGGCGGTGGCCGGCGCCCGCGTGGGCGCCATGGCCTGTTCGACATTGAGCGGAGCCGGCTTGGCGCCGGTGCTGCGCAGGTTGATCGCGCGCTGCAGGATGTCGAACCAGAACGGCGCGCCGAACAGGGTGGTGCTGGCGGTGACCAGCCAGCCCGAGGCCTGCAGCGCGAAGTCGGCATCGAGCACCGGCGGAAAGGTATGCCAGCCGATCGGCAGCACCCACAGCTGGGCCATCAAGTCGGCGTCCAGCCCGTCGGGCAAGGCGGTGATGTGGGCCGCCATGGCGGGATGCTGCCACAGGGTCTGGAACAGGTGGATGCTGTCGATGTTGAACAGGATCGTCAGCAGCAGCGAGACCAGGAACGAGATCAAGAGCTGGCGCCGCTTGTACACGCCGGACAGGCGTTCCATGCTGGTTTCGAACCAGCCGGCAAGGGTCGCCTGGAAACGCTGCAGGTCGCCGCCCGCCTGCAGGTACAGGGTCTGCAGGGTGCGCCGCAGCTGGGGATCGGGGAAGGCGGCAATGTCTGCTTCGAGCGATCCCTGGCTGCCGCGGATGGCGTCGATCAGCGCGATCGCGAAGTTTGCCGGTTCGATGTAGGATGGATTTGGCGCAGACCGGAGCCTGGCGGGCAGGCGTGCGCCGGGATCGAGCCCGCCGGCGCGCGGGTTGACCAGCGGATGCGCGTACAGCACCCGCGCCGTGGCCTCGAAGCGGGGATCGTTCAGCATGCGCTTGACGGCGTCCTGCAGCATGCCGGCGCGCAGATGGAAGCTTGCTGCCAGTGCCTCCTGCAAAGTGGTGACGACCAGCGCCAGGGTGCCGTAGCAAAATGCCAGGCCGATGGCGACTTCCAGAACCGTGCTGCCGAACATAGCGCTCTCCCAGGCTGGAACCACGCTCAACGCTAAGCGATCTGTGTCGTATCGGATTTAATTTTCCTCAAGAATAGGGCGGCCGCCAGCCGGCGACAGTGCTTCCCTATATACTTGCGGCAATCGTTTTTTTAAGGTGCACCATGTCTGACAAAGAAGCTTTCACCGAACACGACTGGCGTCGTCTCCTGACCAGCCTGGGCGAAAATCCGGAACGTCCGGGTCTGGTCGAAACGCCGGCGCGCGTCGCGAAAGCCTGGAAACACTGGACCTCGGGCTACGACCAGGATCCGGTGGAAGTGCTCAAGGCGTTCGAGGATGGCGCCGAGGAATACAATGAACTGATCGTGGTGCGCGGCATCCCGGTCTACAGCCACTGCGAACACCACCTGGCGCCGTTTTTCGGCAAGGCCACCGTCGGCTACCTGCCGAACGGGAAGATCGTGGGCCTGTCGAAGCTGACCCGCCTGGTCGATATCTTTTCCAAGCGGCTGCAGGTGCAGGAACGCATGACGATGCAGATCGCCAATGCGCTGATGGAAGTGCTGGAGCCGAAGGCCGTCGGCGTCGTCGTCAAGTGCCGCCATATGTGCATGGAAAGCCGCGGCATCCGCGCCATCGGCGAAGAAACCATCACCTCGACCCTGCTGGGCGAGCTGCAACCGAACTTGGCGCTGCGCACCGAGTTCCTCGCACTGGCGCGCGACTGAGATCCCGGGGATAGGTTACCTTGTAAATACAACGGGAACCTGTTCCACATCAGGACCTCCAAGTTGTTTTGGAGGTCAGTTATGGATCGTCCAGCCTATCCCAGCGATATTCCCCGCGAGCAGTTCGAGGCGATACGCGCCATGCTCGAGGCAGCCCGGCGCAAGACGCGGCCGCGCAAGCATGATCTGTATGATGTGTTCTGCGCCGTGCTGTACTTTTTGCACACCGGCTCCACCTGGCGTGCAATGCCGGCCGGCTATCCGCCCTGGCGCACCGTGCACGAATATTTCACCCAGTGGACCATGCAGCGCGAGAACGGTCAGTCGCTGCTCGAAAGTGTGTTGGAGAAAGCGGGAAGGCAGGCCGAACTCGCCCAGCTACGCTCCTTGCTGCACAAACGCTAGGCACCGCGTCAAGGCTGTCACCTTTTTGTCACATTCTGTTGCACTTTGCCAAAGGTGCGCTGGAATGCATGGGCTAAGCTATGGAAAAAGTTATCAATTTTTCATCAATAGCCCCGCGCAATGATCGAGCACGTCAACCTCATCCTGTTTTCCGTCCTGAATGCCCACGCTGATCTGACTGGTTGGCAATTGCTGGGGGCGATGTTTGCGGCCGAATGGCTGATTTTCCTGGTGCCGTTTTCCCTGGTGCTGCTGTGGGCCAGCGGAACGGGTCCGCGGCGCGAGGTGGCGCTGCGCGCCTTCCTGGCGGCGGCCTGTGCGCTGACCCTGAACGCGATGATCGGTCACCTGTGGTACAGCCCGCGTCCCTTCGTGGCCGAGGTCGGCCATACCTTCCTGCTGCATGCACCCGACAGCTCCTTCCCCAGCGACCACGCGACCAGCATCTTCTCGGTGGCGCTGGTGCTGGCCTTCAGCCGCGTGCCGCTGGCGCGCAGCCTGGGACTGTTGATGCTGCCGCTGTCGCTGATCGTGGCCTGGTCGCGCGTCTACCTCGGCGTGCATTGGCCGAAAGACATGATCGGGGCGCTGCTGGTGTCGGGCGGCTTCGCGCTGCTGGCCTATACGCCGCTGGCCCAGGCCGCCTGCGCGCGGGCACTGCCGGCGCTCGAGCTGGTCTATCACCGGCTGCTGGCGCTGCCGATCGGGCGCGGCTGGCTGCGGCCCTGAATTGTCTGGCCAGTTGATTACTCGTCGCCTGAGGCTTCCGGCTTTTCGAAAGTCAGCTTGTTGTCGTCGCCGAGTTCGAAGATTCCCAGCGGCAGGCCGGTGATGGCGTCGGCGTCCGGCGCTTCCTGGCCGGTGCAGTCCGTGGTGTCGATCTGCCAGGCCTGGTCGTCGGCGCGCAAGGTATACACGTTGTTGCCGTTGCCGAACAACTCGACCTGCAAACCCGACAGCCATACCGAACCCAGCTCGAGCTGGCGCTGGCATTCCGGCAGGCGCGACATGATCACGCGCAGCGTTCCTTCCTTGGTCCAGAAATTTTCTTTTTCGACCCTGACCGTGATCGCGTGATCGGTATTGGGATCGATGGAATAGGTGGCCGTCTCGATGAAGCAGCCGGTCAGCAGCAGCGGAGCCAGGAGGATGAGGGGAAGGCGCATCGGCAGTGTCATTGTTCATTCATGCAACAGTGTAGTGTGCCGAGTATAGCAATAGCGATAAGGGCCGGGCCAATTCAGGCGGGGAGCGTGGATTGTCGTTTTGCGCCATCATGCGCCGGTACGGACCACCTTCGCCCCGCGGATGAACGTCCATATCGAACAGGAGCGCTCCACGCGTGGCTGCGATGCTGCAGGCGCGATCGATGAAATCCCGATGGCCTGCAAGGACATCGATGCGGTCGAGCGCAACGCCGACTTCGACAGCTGAAGCGGGCCGAGGGACGCTATCGCCGCGCCAGCGACAGCAGGTCGGCCGGCGCGCCGAACTCGCGCTCAGGCGCCACCCGGCGCAGCGTCTCGATCGGCGCATAGCCCCAGCTGACCGCACCGAAGGCGATGCCGGCGCGGCGCGCGGCGTCGGCGTCCGTGGTCTGGTCGCCCACGTACAGCGCCTGCGCGGGCGGCGTGCTCGCCTGTCGCACCACCTTGCGGATGCGCGCGGCCTTGCCGAAGATCGACATGCCGCACTCGTACTGCCGCATCAGGGCGGCCAGCTCGGGGCCGAGCACGGCGCGCACGTTTTCCTCGGCATTCGAGGACACCATCGCCAGCCGCACGCCGGCGCGGTCGAGCGCGTGCAGGGTCGGGCCGATGCCGTCGAACAGCGGAATGCGGCCCGAACCGGTGACGGCGCGCATGCGGTCGATGAAGGAGCGCGAGGCGAACGGCAGCTTCCAGGCCGGCATGCCGACGTGGCGCATGACGTCGCGCGGACCGCAGTGGCGCAGCCGCTCGGCCTGCTCGGCGTCGATCTGCCGGAAACCATGCTGGTCGGCGATATCGTTGAAGACGCTCAAAAAGAAGGGCCAGGAATCGGCCAGCGTGCCGTCGAAGTCGAAGATCGCCAGGCGGTAGCTCATGCGGGGAGCCGGGAAAAAATGGTCATGGCGCGATTATAGGAGAGGGTGGCCATGGGACGACGCCATCGAAACTGAATGGCATGCGTCTTGCTTAACGGGAAGTAATATTATCTCTTCCTCTCATGAACCAAGAACCCGATACCGGTCTGGTGGAGAACTTCCTGCCCTACATGCAGGATGTCGTGAAGCGCCAGGCGGCGCTGCATGAGCTACACCAGACATGGCGCCTGATCGAGGCGTCCGCGAAGATGAATTGCCCGCTCGAGGCGCGCCTGCTGTTGCCGGCCGTGCTGGCCACGCGCACCGGCCTGGTGCAGCTGGAGCGCGACCTGGTCGCCAATATGGTGTCCGAAAAGGTGCGCCAGGTGACGCGTGAGGCCGCCACGCGGGCCCAGTACGCGCTCGACCTGCTGGTGCGTAACCTGTTCGAACGCACGGCCGACGTGGGTTTCCTGGCGGCCGACCTCGACCTGTGCCGCTTCCTGGCGCGCCTGGCCGCCGGGGACGCGCCGGACCGCGAGGCAGCGCGCCGGCGCCTGGTGGCTTATCGCGACAAGTACACCGTGTACGACGACATCGTGCTGCTGGCGCCGGAAGGCGCGGTGCTGGTGCGGGCCGATGCCGGCGCCACGCTGGAGCGGAGCAGCGACCCCCTCGTAGCCGCCACCCTGGCGGCATCGGGCTATGTCGAGACCTTCCGCGCCAGCGACCTGCGTCCCGGTGCGCCGCATGCGCTGCTGTACTCTCAGGCCATGCGCGATCCCGACAGCGGCGCCATCCTCGGCGTGCTGTGCCTGAGTTTTTCTTTCGAACACGAGCTGGACGCGATCTTCAAGGCCTATGGCGGCGCCGACCGGCGCGCCAATATGGTGCTGCTCGATGCCGACGACCGCGTCGTCAAGAGCCTCGATCCGCTGTGGATCGCGCCCGGCGTGCGGGTGCCGGTCAATCTCGACGGCGACTTGGCGCCACGCCTGTTCGCCGGCCGCGAATACCTGGTCGCCACCGGCATCTCGCAGGGCTACCAGGGCTATCCCGGCCCGCCCGGCTGGAAGGCGCAAGTGATGGTGCCGCTCGAGCTGGCCTTCCGCGGCGCGCATCCGGACGCGGCGGCGCAGCTGGCGCCGCGCATGCTGCAGGGACTGCTGTCGCACGCCCACACCTTCAGCCCGGCGCTGCACGCGCTGATGTCGTCGGTGCTTGGCGCCACCCAGGCGATCAAGCGCATCGTCTGGAACGGCAAGGTGACCAGCAGCGGCGCCGCTGCAGGTATTCGCAGCGATCGCCTGGATCCGGTGCTCGACCAGATCACCGAAACGGGCGAGCGCAGCGACGCGGCGTTCTCGCAGTCGATCCAGGGCCTGTACCAGACCGTGCTGGCGTCGAGCCTGCAGGAGGCCGACGCCACCGCCCAGCTGCTGGTCGACATGCTGGACCGCAGCCTGTACGAGCGCGCCAACGACTGCCGCTGGTGGGCCCTGGCCGGCCAGCTGCGCCAGGCGCTGGCCGATGGCGACGACCCGCGGCAGGCCGAGACGATCGGCGTGCTGCTGGGCCACATCAACAGCCTGTACACGGTCTACAGCCGCCTGTTCGTGTACGACCGCAGCGGCCGCATCGTGGCCGCCACCGGTTCGCAGGAGGTGGTGGGCAACCGCATCGCCAGCGATACGCTGGGCGCCGTGTGCGGCCTGCGCAGCGAGATGGACCACTACGCCGAGCCGTTCGGCGCATCGGCGCTGTACGAAGGCCGGCCGACCTTCGTCTATCACGCGGCGATCCGCCATCCGGAGCGCGACGCGACGGTGGTGGGCGGCATCGGCATCGTGTTCGACAGCGCGGTAGAACTGCGCAATATGCTGGACAGCGGGGTCGCCGGCCGCGCCGACATGCAGGCTTTCCTGGTCAGCCCCGACGGCCGCGTGCTGTGCGGCACCGACCCGGCCTGGCCGGTCGGAACGCGGCTGGCGCTCGATCGTTCATTGCTGGACGCGGCGGCGCGGCACGGCGCCGCGCGCCGCATCGTGGAACATGCCGGCCATTACTGCGTGGCGGCCTGCGCGCGCGCCGCGGGCTACCGCGAGTTCCGCGCCGACGCCAGCCGCGAGGAGCCGGTGCTGTCGGTGCTGCTGCAATCCTTCGGGCCGGTGCGCGAGGAGGGCGAGCTGGCGGCGCTGGCCGGCGCCGAACACGTGAGGTCGGAGCACGAGCATGGACGCGACTATGCGCTGTTCCAGTTGGCCGGCGCCCTGATGGCGCTGGACGCCGCGGCCGTGATCGAGGCGCTGCCGTTCGCGCGGGTCAAGCGCACGCCGCCGACGGACGGCGCGCGCATCGGCATGCTGGACGTCGAGGCCGACCCTGGGCGGCCTGTGGGCCAAGTAAGGCGACCAGGTTTCGTCTGGGTGTTCGACCTGGCGCGCCTGGTTTCCGGCCGTGCGCGTGCGCCGCGCGCGGACGGGCAGGTGATCCTGGTGCGCCACGGCGCCACCACGGTCGGCCTGCTGGTGGACGACGTGCATTCGGTGCAGCGCTTCGATCCGGCGGCGTCGACCCCGATCGGACTGGCGGGCGACGACGCCGCGCTGGCGGCCAGCCTGATCAAGGCGAACGGCGGCGCGCTGCTGATCCAGGAGCTCAGTGCGCAGCGCATCCTGGAACGGGTCTGCGGTGCGCCGGTGGCTGCCTAGCGCATCGCCTGCAGCAGACTGGTAACGCCGAGCGACTGGCGCAGCCGCATCGCGTCGCGCCCCGGCGACAGGCCGAAGAAGCGCGCGTACTCGCGCGAGAACTGCGAGCTGCTCTCGTAGCCGACCGCATGGCCGGCGCGCGCCGCGTCCTTGGCGCCGGTGAGCATCAGGCGCCGCGCTTCCTGCAGGCGCAGCTGCTTCTGGTATTGCAGGGGGCTCATCGACGTCACCGACTTGAAGTGTTCGTGCAGGGTCGATGAGCTCATGCCCACGTCGCCGGCCAGGCGTTCCACGCTCAGCGGGCGGTTGAAGTTGTCCTTGATCCAGCAGATCGCGCGCGTGACCTGGGCCATGCGGCCTTCGCCGCGCGCGATGTGGCGCACCACGTCGGCGTGTTCGCCGGTGAGCAGGCGATAGTGCAGCTCCTTCAGCAGCAGCGGGGCCAGGACCGGGATGTCCTGCGGCGTCTCCAGCAGGCGCACCAGGCGCCCCGCGACGTCGGCCAGGCCGGGCGTGGTCTCGCTCAGGAACAGGCCGCGCGACGATGCTCCTCCGCGTGCGCGCGGGAGGGGACGCCCCGGCAGTTCGAGGTCGAGCGCGGCCAGCATTTGCGGGTCGAGGTCGACCCGCAGGCACAGATAGGGTTCTTCTGCGCTGGCCTGGGTGACGCAGCCGGTCACCGGCAGGTCGACCGACACCACCAGGAACTTGGCCGGGTCGTAATGAAAATCGCTGCCGGCCAGCGACACCAGCTTGGCTCCCTGGGCGATGATGCAGACCGCCGGCGCATGCACCACGTGCAGCGGTTCGGTGGTGCGGTCGCTACGGAGCAGCCACATGCCCGGCACCTGGCTCCGGTGCATGCCTTCATCGGGCGCATGGCGGGCAATCAGGTCGGCGAGTTCACGGATCGCTTGCATCGTCGGTCTCCTGGTGGTGTGGTGATTCATGCGCCTATTACAACCTATAAATCGAGTGCGATGCTCCGCAAGGATTGCCCAATCCTCCGGAAATGGCTAGACCACGCCGCCGTTGGCGCGCACCACCTGGCCGTTGACCCAGCCGGCGTCAGGGCCGGCCAGGAATGACACGACGCGCGCGATATCCTCGGGCTCGCCCAGGCGCTCCAGCGGCGGCAGCCCGGCGAAATGGGCGATCTGCTCGGGCGTCTTCCCGTCGAAGAACAGCTCGGTCGCCACCGGGCCCGGCGCTACCACGTTGACGCGGATGCGGCGGCCGCGCAGCTCCTTGGCGAAGATCTGGCTCATCGTCTCTACCGCCGCCTTGGTGGCGCCGTAGATCGCATAGCCGGGCGGCTTGAGGCCGACCACGCTGGTGGAGAAGTTGACGATGCTGCCGCCTTCATTCAGGCGGGTGGCCGCTTCGCGCATGGTGTTGAAGCTGCCCTGTACATTGATGGCGAAGGTGCGCGCGAACAGCTCGTCGGAGGTGTCGGCCAGCGGCGCGGTCTTGAGGATGCCGGCATTGTTGACCAGGACGTCGATCTTGCTCAGCTCGCGCTCGGTGGTGTCGAACAGCGCGCGCACTTGATCGGGTTGGGCGACGTCGGCCTGGACCGCGATGGCTGTGTGGCCGGCGGCGCGCAGGGCGGCGACGGTTTTCTCGGCTTCCCCGGTATTGCTGGCGTAGTTGATGGCGATGCGGTAGCCGTCTGCCGCCAGGCGGCGGGCGACGGCGGCGCCGATGCCGCGCGAGGCGCCGGTGACGATGGCAACTTTGGATGGGGTCATGGATGCTCCTCGGGTTGGTTGAGGAGTCCATGATGCGCTGTTATTGGAAAAAGATCATTGGCAGGAAATCGCGATCATTATTCCGTTATCAGTAACAATATTCTGTGACGCCACCGGCCGGTTGGCGCGTGCATACCGTCGCCACCCGGGCGCGTTCCACGTAGTCCGGACGCGCGATGCTGTCTTTGTCGGGACAGTCCACGCTGCTGCCATTGCAGGCGATCGACTCGATCCGGTAGATGCGCTTGGCGGTCGCCGTCGGTACGTCATTGACGAGATGCTGGCCTTCGTGGAAGACCTGGAACGAGCAGTTGACCGTGACCTTGAAACCCGCGTCGTTGACGAAATCGGCGAGATCCGTCTTGCGTCCTGTCGCCGCGCAGCGATTGACGAGATCCTGGTACACCCATTCGATGCCGCCGCGCGCCGCCAGGCCGGCGCGGGCGGCCAGCAGGGCCTGGTTGACGGTCGACTGCTGGGTAGTGGTCAGCCGGAGCAAGGCCACCGCGATCCCGGCAACGACCACTAGCAATATGACCGCCGCGATATAGGCGAAACCGGATTGAACGCGGGAGCGGGTCATGGCACGTTGTCCACGTGGGCGCCTACGGTGAGCGGAACCGATTCGCCCTTGTCGCTCAGGGTAAGCTGCAACTGCACGAAACCGCTTTCCTGGGTTGCGCCCTGGTTGGGCGAATAGATGAAGGTGCACTGCGAGACCTTGTCCGCGACTAGGGCGGCGCTGGCCGGTATGACGGTGCTGCAGTTCTGGGCCTGCAGGCTTGCGTCAGCGAGTCGATACAGCTTGCCGGTACCGCTGCCGTCGGCCAGGCCCGCGCCGTCGCAGCGGTAGGTCACGACCTTTTCGTTGGCGGGCACCACCACGAAGCGCGCCCCGTCATAACCCTGCGGGATGCGTATGGCCGATTTCAGTGTGATGCCGTGAACGCCGGTGCCGGGAGCGGCGGGCGCACCTACCGACTGGACGATGCCGACATTGACTCCGCTGTACACGTCGCCCGTATTCTGGTTGCCGATCACGATCGCATCGTTTTCCACTGGCGCAGCGACGAACGCGGTCAGCACGTCGAACTGACTGGTGGCCTGATGCTCGTCGAGGAAGGCGCCGCTCCCCGCGCCATTGAGCGTGTCGGGGCCGGTGCGATATCGGCCGCCGTCCTTGGTGGGCGCCAGTTCGAGGCAGCTGGAAGACCCGAGCCGCAGGGAATTGGGCACCGCCCTGCGTACCTCGCCAACGATCTTGCGCAGGGCGGTGTCAGCCTGGTTGGTCAGCGCTGCGCGCTGCCCCACCAGCAGATAGCTGCGGATGGCGGGCGCCAGCTGCATGGCGAGTATGCCGCCGATGATGCCGATCAGGACGATGACGACGATCAGCTCGATTAGCGTGAAACCGCGGGCAGGAGCGCGCTTCATGGCTTGGTCCTCCAACCCGTCAGCTGCAGGTTCTGGCCGCTGGCCTGGGTCACCAGCACGCGGATGCGCACGGCGTCGGTGGCGGCAACGTTGGTCAGCGCCGCCGGATCGACGCTGACCTGGACGTTGTAGCGCGCCAGGCCGGCGATTGGATTGCCGCCTACGTCCACAATACCGGTGGTCGCGTATCCGTTGTAGTGACCGACCTCGGTATAGTCGGCGCGGTTGGCCGGCTTGACGGTCTGTTGGCCACCATAGGGCTTGAGCATGACTTCTTCCATCATGGTCTCGGCAATGGCCAGCATCTGCTGGGCGATCAAGGGATCGGCGCTGGCGGCGTTGGCGCGATTGTAGGCCGCGACCAGGCCGGCCAGCGCGGTCCCCACGATCACGATCGCGATGATCAATTCGACCAGGGTCACCCCGGCCATGCGCTTAATTGACAAGGCCGGTCCTCCCGTCGACATGGATGGTGCGCCGGGCGCCGCCGGAATCGCTGATGACGATATTGAAGCCCGCGAGCGGTGCCCCACCGGCGCTGGCGGCGATGCTGCCATCCGGATGGAAGAACAGGGCCGGTTGCGGGTTATTCATGCTGACCTTGCCATCCGTGCTGTCGAAGGTACCGTCCATGGCGCCATCGAGTTGGAGGCTGCAGTCGGACGCGCCGGGAGCCTCGCTGACGCGCAGCTGGATGGTGCGTACCAGGGTCGTCACGCATGCGATGCGGCGCTTGGCGACTGCGCTCTTTTGCGCGGTGCGCAGCGCACTGGCGACCTGGTCGCCGAAGACGACCGCGTTGATGCTGTTGTCTCCCATCAGCCGCGGAATGCCGATCGCCGCCAGCACGCCGACCAGCACCATCACCATGATCAGCTCGACCATCGTGAAGCCATTCTGCAGCTGCGTCGATGGCATCAATTGAACACCTCGCGCACGTGGATGATGCGCCGGCTTTCGGGGGCGAAGATACCGAAGGTGGCGCGGCCCGACGGATCGACGCAGCCCGCGGTCGATTGCAGCCAGGGCAGGCCGGCGCCGGTGGTAGCGGGAACCGGCGTGACCTTCAGGCAGGACTGGTCTTGCGTGGCGCTGGCGCCGAGATTGAATGCGATGTCGATCCAGCCCGCGGCGCTGCCGGTTATCTGCAGGTCGGCCTTGCCGCCGCTGAGCTGCACGTTACCGGGAACGCTGATCTGGGGCTTGACGCCATTGCCGTTGGTGTCGGCGAAGGCGGTTTGCGCGATGGCGCCAGTGGGGACGAGAGAGAAGCCGTCGCGGTCGTTGAGCACCCAGCTCTGGCCGGTCCAGTATTCAGCCGTGACCGGCAGCATGAGGGGGGCGCCGATGCGGCCGAAGCGGCTGGCGATGCGCAGGCGTCCGCTGCGAATCTCCGGACGCGCTTTTTCGGGAGCCAGGCCGGAATATGCCGGGTCGTCCGCCGACTTGATCCCATGGCCGGCCGGCAGGGCGCCGGTGGCGGCCTTATTCTCCACGCGCAGGCGGATCTGCGTGGGGGCGGTACGCGCATTCGTGAACTGGAAGGTCGCCTGGGGCGACTTCGTGGAAGCCGTCGGCTTGGCGACACCCTTGTCGAAGTCGCTGGCGGCGAGCGTGCCAGCCAGGGCGCCGAGGCTGGCGTCGAGCGGCGCGCCGTCGAAGCCGACGGCGCTCAACGAAAACGCGTGATCCGAGCCATACGCAGACGGATAATTGGTGGTCGGCTCGCCCTTCGCGTTCATGGCGGTGATCTTGAGCGGTATGGGCTCGCGCGAATAGTAATAGGTGAGGTCCTTGCCATCCTTGCTCAGGATGCGGGTCGTGTCGTTCAGCTCGACCTGGAAATACATCGGCACGAAGGGACCGACCTTGGGCGTGCAGGGTGCGTTGCTGCCGGTGGCGCTGGTCGTCGTCTCGCCGCTACCAAGGAATTTCTGCAAATCTGCCTGCAGATTGATCCAACCGGCTTCGGGGAAATTGAGCGCGACCTTCGCCTCGCCACCGGTGAACTCGGTGTCGACAGACGACATGACACCGTTGCCTGTGTGACAGCTCATGCTGACCTTGGTCAGGGTCGCATTGGGGGTAGCGGGATAGCCGGCCTTGTTGAAGTTGGGTGTCGTGGCGCCGTTTGCGTTACGTGCGGTGAGCTTCGCCTCGAAGTCCAGGCCAGCGCGCAAGGGGCTCGGCGTGACGATGTCGAAATGGTCCGGTGCGACCGTGAACTTGCCGGCGCCGCTGATCTCATCGGTCTTGGCGCTCAGCGTCACCTGGCCGGCGTCGGTGTAGGTCAGGTCGATCGCCGCTTTGGCGACGTCGTCGAAAGTGGTGTCCCACAGGACCAGCTTATAGGCTGAGCACATCAGTTCAACAGGATTGGCGCGATTCGTTTTCGTGCGGGCGAGCATGACCGGCAGGTCGCCGCTTGTCGGCTCACTATGGCTGCAGGTGTACTGGACCTGCTTGCTGACATTGACGAAGGCCGGTTTGCATTGGGAACCGTCCGACCTGAGCGCCTGCAGTTCGGCCGTCACCCAGTTGCCGGCCTTGTGGTTCGGCACGGTAATCCGGAAACCGACGTCGCCCGTGAAGTTGACGTCGCAGTTGGACGATTTGCTCTTCGTGTTGTAACACTTGAACTGCGTGGCCGCGCCGTCGAGCGTCAGCGACAGCTTGTTGACGCCCTTGCGGGCGCTCGATACCTGGACCGTGCCGGAACCGGTAAAGCTGGCGCTGGCCCCGCCCGGCTGCATGATCACCTTGGTGGAAGTGGCGAGCTTCTGGCTGCAGTTGTCATTGGCGCATGCGCTGACCGTGACGTTCTTGGTGGAGCAGGTAGCGACGTCGTTGCCGTCGTGTTCGATGAGGAAGTGGCTGAACGCGCCCCCTACGGGTTTTGGACTCTCGCAGCGCGGCCCATTGATGGTATTGACCGGATAATCGCTCTGGTTGTCGACGCAGTCGCAATATCCCGGCCGCGTGCCCTTCTTGCAGAAGATTTTCTCGCTCACGCGACCATGCCAGTACAGGGTCGCGAAGTCCACGGCCGCATTGCCGTTGACAATCGCGTCCGAAGCTTCCAGCTTGAGCTGGCCGGTATCGACGTCGCCGTTGATGCGCACGGCGTGGCCCATGGTGAGGTATTTGGCCGCCGTGACATTGCCGGTGACGACGCTGCTGGACGCATACATGTCGATCTCGGGTGAGGTGATGTCGCCGTTGACCGTGCTGCCCGAGGCCAGCGTAAAGCGGCTGGTGGCGACGATATTGCCCTTCAGGGTGACCGGCGAACCGGTGGAGACAATGGTGCCGCTGATCGTGCCATCGATGTTCGCATGCGATCCGATGGTGATCGGCCCTTTCGAGGTCACCGTGCCGACGATGGTCGACGGCGAATTGAGCGTGATCGACGTCGTGCCGCTAATCGGTCCGCGGATCGTCGAATGCGAGCCGACCGTCAGGACGTCGCTGGCCTTCACCGCGCCGGTGATCGTGACCGAAGCGTCGAGATTGATGGAAGTACCGGTGACATCCGAGCCCACGCTGCTGCTGGAGCCGATCGTTACCCGCCCCGCTGAGGTCAGGCTGCCGCCGATCTTGACCGACGAGTCGGCGGTGATGGATGCGCCGGTGACTCCTGCACCGACGCTGCTGCTCGAGCCGATCGACACCGCCCCCGTCGCGTTCAGGCTACCACTGATCTTGACCGACGAACCGGTAGTGACCTGGGTGCCGCTGACCGAGCCGTTGACGATGGCGCTGGTGGCGATCGATACCGCGCCTTTCGACACCATATTGCCGGTGATCTGGAAACCCGCTTCGCCGCCGAGCGTCATGGAGCCGGCCGTCACATTTGCGGTCACGCGGATCGGCCTGGTCAAGGTGAACTCGCCGGCCGCGTCGAACGAACCGCCGGAAATGCTGATTTTTGCCGGGTTGATTCCGTTCAGGTTGATGGAACCGTCACTGGTCATGCGCGCAGTGCCGGACATCGACAAGCCATAGTCCCAGCCCGGACTGACCGTGGATTTGACATGGACGCTGTAGCCGTCGACGATCGCCATTGAATCGTCCCAAGCGGATGACGGCAGGTTGCCGCAGGTGTACGCCTTGCCGTCGAGTTGGCAACCGCGGACTTTGCCGCCATCGAAGGTATATATCTGTCCAGCCAGCGCCGGTGCCGGTAGCAGGCACAGGACACACAGCAGCCACCCCCATAGGCGCAGTGCCGGAAGCGAAATTGCCTTAAGGGTAAATGGTAAGTGCACGGAGAACCTTGACGCTATGCGTAATGGCCGAAAGTGTGCACCGGATTGCCGCCAGGCGACAATAAGTTTTTCACTTCGGCAACGATCCAAGTGGATTTCGTCCCAATAATGCGTTCCCCCGACAACGGTGTGTGACTATCATGGAAACAGACTTACAATAGTTTCCACCTTACTAACGCTTGCGGACACCATGGCCCATATCCAACCTGCCGGCTGGCGCGAGATGGCCGTCACCGGCGCCGCCGCGCGCGAGATCGAAACCCTGGCCTACCTCGACGAGCGCCTGGCCGACACGCCCTATGTCATCTACCACGGCGTGCACTGGACCAATGTCGAGCAGGGTTACTCGGTGTATGGCGACGTCGACTTCATCGTGCTCGCCCCGAACGGCCGCATCCTGGTGATCGAGCAGGTCGCCGGCTTCCTGAACGAAACCCCGGAAGGCCTGGTCAAAAACTACCAGGGCAAGCCGCGCAAGATCCGCAGCCAGATCCTGGCGACCATCGAGGGGCTGACCAAGCGCTACCACGGCACGCTGTCGGTGGACTATCTGCTGTACTGCCCCGACTACATCGTGCGCGACCAGCAGCTGGCCGGGATCGACCCCGACCACATCATCGACGCCACCAACAAGCCCAAGCTGGCGCGCGTGATCCGCGAGTCGCTGCCGGTCACGGACCGCACCGACGACTTCGACAAGGTCACGCGCTTTTTGGGCGACACGCTGAACCTGCGGCCCGACCCCAGCGCCATGATCGGCAACGCGGTAAACATGGTGACGCGGCTGTCGGGCGGCCTGGCGACCTGGGCCCGGCGGCTGGAATTTTCTCCATTCCGCCTGCACGTGATCGGCACCGCCGGCAGCGGCAAGACCCAGCTGGCGCTGGCCGAATACACGGCCGCGCTCGACGCCGACCTGCGTCCGCTCTACGTCTGCTTCAACCGGCCGCTGGCCGACCACATCGAACGGCTGGTGCCGGCCGGCGGACGGGTGGCCACCTTCCACATGCTGTCCGACGCCTGGCTGCGCGCGCAGGACGTCACGCCCGACTACGGCGCGGCCGACGTCTGGGACCGCATCGAACACTCGATGACGGACGCCGAGCTGCCCGAGACCTGGCAGTTCGACGTGGTGATCGTCGACGAGGGCCAGGATTTCTCGGTGGCCTGGCGCGACATCGTGCTGCGCATGCTCAAGCCGGGCGGGCGCGCGATCTGGATGGAAGACCCGGACCAGAACCTGTACGGCCGCGCGATGGTGCCGCTGCCGGGCTGGGTGACCCTGCATTCGCACACCAATTACCGCAGCCCGCGCCAGATCGTCGACATGCTGACCAAGATCGGCGCCGCGCGCCAGCCGGTGGAGGCGGGCAGCCCGTTCAAGGGCGCCGACATCGAGGAGATGATCTATCCGGAGGGGGACGAGGAAGCGATGCTGGCGCAGACGCGGCGCGCCGTGACTTCCTGCCTGGCGGCCGGCTTCGGGCGCCAGGACATCGCGATCTGCGCGTTTCGCGGACGGGAGAAGTCGGCGATCCTGAAGCTCGACCGGCTGAGCGATTCGCACACGCTGCGCTCGTTCACCGGCGCTTATGATCTGTTCGGCAATCCGGTGTTTCGCGAAGGGGGCCTGCTGGCGGAGTCGGTGTACCGCTTCAAGGGACAGTCGGCGCCGGCGCTGATCTTCACCGAGATCGATTTCGAGGAGCTGGACGAGCGCGCGCTGCGTAAGCTCTTTGTGGGCATGACGCGCGCACGGCTGAAACTGGTGCTGGTGATGAGCGAGCGCGCCTCGCTGCAGATGCTCGACCGGATGAGCGGGACGGGCGCCGCGGCGTGAAGCGCGCGCCGCCCGGTGCGCGTCGGCGTATAGTCGGTGTACCCGGCCGCATCGGCGGGGCACAGGAGGCAGCATGCGCGAAGCGACCCCGGGCACCACGTTCCACGGCTTGCCCTTGACCCCTGAACAGCATAGCGAGATCCAGCACTACATCCACCGGCGGCAGCGCGCCGGCAAGGAGTGGGACACGCCGGAACTGCAGGCCATGCTGGCCGACATGCTCGATCCGCCCGAGGCGGTTGCCGCTTCCCAGGTCGACGACGATGCGTCGACCGCCGCCGAACGCATGATGGCCGACCGCGACGACCGCGACGACCGCGACGACCGCGACGACCGCGACGACTACGACGAGCCGATGCCGCATTCATACGGCGGACAATATTAATTTGTGCGCCGCACAAACAATGCTGTTATACTCGACTGCTCGATCAGGCCAAGCCAGGTCGAAAGTCCTCCGATCCGTGACCGCGCCTGTGCAGTGCGCGACTTTCCGGAGGACGTGTTTTCGGTATGTCAGTCAGCCTGTACAGCGGATGCACCACGCAGATAGCGTGGGCGTCCATAGCTCCGGCACCACGCAGATAGCATGGGCGGGAGCGGCGATAAATCGGTAATGCTTTGAAACGAAGCCCGCAGGATGCGGGCTTTTTTTTCATCCCTCTCTCCTGGCGCTGCATGCCGGGCCCAACGCTTCCCCGCATCGACGACGCCTGGCTCCCGCCGGCGCCGCACACCTCAGGAGAACCTGCATGGCAAAAGAAGAACTGATCGAAATGAACGGCCTCGTGTCGGAAGTGCTGCCCGAACTGCGTTTCCGCGTCGAGCTGGAAAACGGCCACAAGATGATCGCCTATACGGCCGGCCGCATGAAGAAGAACCACATCCGCATCCTGATGGGCGACCGTGTCACGCTCGAGCTGTCGCCGTACGACCTGACCAAGGGCCGCATCGTGTTCCGCCATCTCGAGTCGCGCGGACCGGCTGGCCCGCGCCGCGCGCCGCAGCGCCGCCGCTGATCGAGCGCCGGCAGCAGGGCGCCCCGCGCCCCATTGTGGGAGTCAGGCCGCGAGCGCGGCCGAACCCTCTCCGCTGGCAGCCATATGGCGGTTCACCGCCGACAACACCGACTTGAACGACGCCGTCACGATATTGCTGTCGATGCCCACGCCGAACAACGTCGGGCCATTCCCCACGCGCAGCTCGACGTAGCAGGCCGCGCGCGCGTCGGCGCCCGAGCCGATCGCGTGCTCGTGGTAGTCCATCAGGCGGATTTCCAGGCCCAGCGCTGTCACGAAGGCGTCGATCGGGCCGTTGCCGGTGCCGCTGAAGGATTGCTGCGCATGGTGGCGCGTTACTGTCACGTCCAACTGCACGTCATGCTCGCTATCCTCCACCATCCGGTGCGAGACGTAGTGGTATGGCTCGTCCTGCTCCAGGTACTCGCGCGCGAACAGCGCGTGCAGGTCGCCCGCGTTGATCTCGCGGCCGCTCTCGTCGGCCACGCGCTGCACGGCGCGCGAAAACTCGATTTGCAGGCGCCGTGGCAGCTGCAGGCCGTATTCTTGTTCCAGCAGATAGGCCATGCCGCCCTTGCCCGACTGGCTGTTGACGCGGATGACGGCGTCGTAGCTGCGGCCCAGGTCGGCCGGGTCGATCGGCAGGTACGGCACTTCCCAGATCGCGTCGGGCTGCTGCTTGGCGAAGCCCTTCTTGATCGCATCCTGGTGCGAGCCCGAGAAGGCGGTGAACACCAGGTCGCCCGCATATGGATGGCGCGGATGCACCGGCAGCTGGTTGCAGTCCTCGACCAGCTGGCGCACGGCGTCGATGTCCGAGAAGTCGAGGCCAGGATTGACGCCTTGCGTGTACAGGTTCATCGCCAGGGTGACCAGGTCGACGTTGCCGGTGCGCTCGCCGTTGCCGAACAGGCAGCCCTCGACGCGGTCGGCGCCGGCCATCACCGCCAGCTCGGCGGCGGCAACGGCGGTGCCGCGGTCATTGTGCGGGTGGACGCTGATGACCAGCGATTCGCGGTTGTTCAGGTGGCGGCACATCCATTCGATCTGGTCGGCGTAGACGTTCGGCGTGGACGCTTCGACCGTCGACGGCAGGTTGACGATCATCTTGTTCTCCGGGGTCGGCTGCCACACGGCGCTGACCGCATCGGTGATCTGCTTCGAGAAATCGAGTTCGGTGGTCGAGAACGATTCCGGCGAATACTCCAGGCCCCATTGGGTCTGCGGATGCTGGGCCACCAGTTCCTTGATCAGCTGGACGCCCTTGACCGCGATCTGCACGATCTCGTCGCGCTCCATGCCGAACACCACGCGGCGGAAGACCGGCGCCACCGAGTTGTAGACGTGGACGATGGCGCGCTTGGCGCCGACCGCCGACTCCACCGTGCGGCGGATCAGTTCATCGCGCGACTGGGTCAGCACGATGATGGTGACGTCGTCCGGAATGTGCTTGTCTTCCACCAGCATGCGCACGAAATCGAAATCGGTCTGCGAGGCGGACGGGAAGCCGACCTCGATCTCCTTGATGCCGATCTTGACCAGCATCTTGAAGAAGCGCAGCTTCTTCTCCACGCTCATCGGCTCGATCAAGGCCTGGTTACCGTCGCGCAGGTCGGTGCTCATCCAGATCGGCGGCGTGGTGATGCTGCGGCTCGGCCACTGGCGGTCGGCCAAGGGGACGGCGGGGAAGGGACGGTATTTGGTGGCGGGGTTGTTCAGCATGATCGGGGCTCCTGATGGGGTGGTCACTGGGCGACCTTGTGGGTCTGATGGGTGGCGACAGGCTGCCGGGCGGGCCACGAAAACGCTAGGCCCGGCAACCGATCGGTAGTTTTAGCAGCGCACGAGTCGGTGCGCGCAAGCCGGCCGCCAGGACGAACCCGGTGAGGAAAATCGATGGTGCGAAATATGGCGTGGTAGACATCGGTGCGAATCCTACTGCTGTTGGGGCCGGCGGAGCCGGGACGTACGGCGGAGAGTTACGCGCGTAGTAGCAGGGCAGCGGGCGATAGCGCGCCGGCGGCTGGTAGGGTGGTCGACAGATGCAGGGTGAAAGACATAATTTCGACTTTAAGGAACTATTGGCCGTATGTCAAGCGGGCAATTGGCAATTGTGGGAAAGAAAGTACGGCAAATTGGTTGTGACGCTAAGGCGGATTGCTCGGCGACAGTGTTACTTCGGCGCCGTAATGGCGCGGTGGCGATGCAGTTTATGCAGCTACCATGGCTGGGAACAGCGGCCGATAGTTTGCTGCGTGGTAGCATCGAAGACGGACCTTTCTGGAGAGATTCATGACTCGCCGTTCCGTGACCGATGCTGTCTTCGATACCGCCCGACTTCGCCTCAAGCTGTGCGGCGCCGCCGCCCTGATGCTGCTGTGCTCCGCCTGCGGCGACGGCATCCCGAAGGACCAGGATGACGAAGACGGCGGCGATCCACCGCCAGCGCCGGTGGCGGCGCTATCGATCCTGGCGGGCGATCCGACGATCGAAGGCACGATGGACGGCGCCGGTACGGCCGCGCGCTTCAAGTGGCCGCAGGGCATTGCGATCGATGCCGATGACAATCTGTATGTTGCGGACACCGGCAACTTCGTGATTCGCAAGATCACGCCGGCGGGGGTGGTCACGACGGTGGCTGGGGCGGCCGGCACCAGCGGCTTCGTCGATGGCGACGCAGGCAATGCGCGCTTCGGCAATCCGGTGGCCGTGGCGGTGAACCGGCGCGGGACCATTTATGTTGCCGATAATCTGCGCATCCGGAGCATTACTTCCGCTGGACGCGTCAGCACGACGGCCACGATTCCGATGGGGAGCAATGTCGCCGCGGGCCGGATGGCCTCCGTTATGCCTGGCGCGATCGCGGTCGACGCCAACGACAACCTGTTCATCACCAATAGCTACAGTACGCGCAGGATTGCAGGGGACAATACGCTGATGCTGGAAGGCCAATCCGTCGCCAACAACCTGACCGGTGTGAGCCTGTTCGAACCGCGCGGCGTGGCGGTGGACAACAACAATAACCTGTTCGTGTTAGACCTGGATCGCGAGATCAGCCGCTGGAACCCGAACGGCGTGATCGGCATCAACAACATGATTTTCCTGGCCGGCGCGGCGAATGCAAGGGGGGCAATCAACGGCATCGGCACCGCCGCGCGCTTCGAGCAGGTGGTGGCGCTGACGGTCGATCCGCGCGGCAATGTGTATGCCGCCGATGCGATCAACAACCTGGTGCGCAGGATCACGCCGGAAGGCGTGGTCACGACCGTGGCGGGAACGACGCGCTCGACCACCCTGCGCACCGGCGACCTGCCGGGCAGCCTGGCCGATGTGCGCGGCATCGTCGCGGACGGCAAGGGCAACCTGTATGTCACGTCCGGCAATGCGGTGGTCAAGATCAGGCTGCCGTAGGCGCTGGCCCGCATCTTCGGATGATCGTGCAAGCTTTCCGGAAGATCGAGCTAACGCGCGCCTGCGCGTGCGCTGCACACTAGCCGGAAGCGGAAGAGCCGGGGGTGGCCTTCCCATTCAACGATCATCAAGGAGTGCGATATGGAATTCTCTCGATCGGGTTCGGGTGCTTCGTCACGCTGGGTGGCTGCCTGGGTGTTGATGGCTGCGCTGGTGTGGTCCGCATCCCCGGCGCGCGCCGACAGTGGCTCGGCGCAGGCGCAAGGCAACAAGGAAGCGGTCAACAAGGCATTCGCCGCCTGGGCCGCCGGCGGACGGACCTTCTTCGACGACATGCTGGCGCCGGACGTGGTCTGGACCATCAAGGGCAGCAGTCCGACCGCACGCGTCCTTCGCGGCAAGCAGGAATTGATCGACGGCGCAGTCACGCCGCTGTCGACCCGCCTGCAACGCCAGATCCGGCCCACGATCCGCAACCTGTGGGCCGATGGCGATCACGTCATCATCGAGTGGGACGGCGAAGCGGTGGCGAAGGACGGCAAGCCCTATCGCAACAGCTATCTATGGATCTTCCGCATGCAAGGCGGCCGCGCGACTGAGGTGACGGCCTATCTCGATCTGGCGCCTTATGACGATGTGTTGCGACGGGTGCCGGCCTCGCAATAAACCCATGCTGGTCGTAAGGGCGTTAAGTAAAGTGGAAAATCGCTCTTCAGTTAGCGTACGAACGTCGTTCCCGCGCAGGCGGGAACCTAATTTTGCACGCGTTTCGACGACGTTCGCAGCCTCGGGTTCCCGCCTGCGCGGGAACGACGTCGTGGCTGCTTTAAACTTAACAGCGCTACACTCAGGCTGGCATCACGACAACCTGCTTCCCATACTCGACCATGCGCCCGCCGTGTTCGCGCTGCCAGGCCGCGGCGGTCGGCTGGTCCGCAAACCAGATCTGCTCATGGTCGCCGAACGCGCCGAGGTCGAGCCGGAAGCGGTCCAGCACTTCCGGCGGACGGCGGTCGATATCGCGCTTGCAGGCATCCCAGGTCGCATAGCCCAGCTCTGCGGCCAGCGTGCGGAACATGTGCTTGAGCTGCAGCGTCGTGCGTGCGTGGTAGAGCTGCGTGACGCGCGCGTCTGCAGTCTTTCCAGCCGCGTGCACGCGGCGCACGATGGGCAAAGCTTTACTGGGCTGGTCCGAATGGATGCTGCGGAGCATGCCGCGGGCGTAGCGGCGCAGGAAATCGGTATTGGTGTCTGGAGGGGTGTTTCGGTGGAGGCGCATGCCGAGTCCTTTTCACATGGTATTGGCCGCTCTCGCTACGGCATCAGTGAATGAACAGGGGATGGACTCCTGAAAAACGGTCACGTCGTGGACGTTGGCAGGTGCGCTGGCTTTCGCGAGAGTGGGCGTCCTGCACAGCCCGGAGCGGATGGTAGCACGAGTTTTAAGTCTTGTTGTCGCTGTGTTGCAAACATGCCATGGCAAAAAAGGCCCAACCGGTGACTGGTGTCGTTTGATACCATCCCGAAATGAACGTTACCCCTACTCACCTGGCCGCGACTTCGCGCATCCGTTACCGCCAGAATCTGGCATTGGTCCTGCTGGTCGTCACCGGCGTCATTAACTACCTGGACCGCGCCACGCTGGCCGTCGCCAACGAATTCATCCGCGCCGACCTCGGCCTATCGCTCGGCGAGATGGGTGTGCTGCTGTCGGCCTTCTCGTGGAGCTATGCGCTGTGCCAGCTGCCGGTCGGCGCCCTGGTCGACAAGATCGGGCCGCGCTGGCTGCTCGGCGCGGGACTGGTGATCTGGTCGCTGGCCCAGGCTGCAGGTGGACTTGTCTCTACCTTCGGCTGGTTCGTGCTGGCGCGCGTCGTGCTGGGCATCGGCGAGGCGCCGCAATTCCCGGCTGCGGCGCGGGTGGTCAGCAACTGGTTCCCCTTGCGTGCGCGCGGCACGCCGACCGGCATCTATAACTCGGCCTCGCCGCTGGGGTTCGCGCTGGCGCCTCTGTGCCTGTCGCCGCTGATCGCCGCGACCAGCTGGCACTGGGCCTTCTTCATCACCGGCGCGCTGGGCATCGTCGCGGCGATCGTCTGGGTCATGCTGTATCGCGACCCGGTGCGCGAAGAGCTGACCGACGCCGAGCGTGCCTACCTGGACGAAGGGCAGACCTCGGAAGCCGCGCCGGCGACGGGCTTCGCATCCTGGCGCGCGCTGTTCCGCCAGCGCGCCACCTGGGGCATGTTGCTCGGCTTCTTCGGTTCGGTCTATCTGAACTGGGTGTTCCTCACCTGGCTGCCGGGGTATCTGCGCACGGAGCGTCAGATGGACGTCGCCTATGTCGGTGTGGCGGCGACGATTCCCTTCCTGTGCGGTTTCCTGGGCGCCTTGTCGGCCGGCTGGGCGTCGGACCAGATCACCCGCCGCGCGAAATCGGTCGTCGCGGGGCGTCGCACGGCGGTGGTACTGTCGATGCTGGGGATGGTGGCGTTCACGATTCCGGCTGCGCTGGTCGAGAGCAATACCGCGGCGATTGCCTGCATCTCGGTCGTCATCTTCCTGGCCAATGCGGCCTCGGCCTGTTCGTGGTCGCTCGTGACGGCGGTGGCGCCTCGCAGCCGCATTGCCTCGCTGGGTGCGATCCAGAATTTCGGCGGCTTTATCGGCGGCGCGCTGGCGCCGATCTTTACCGGCTATATCGCACAGAGCTGGTCTTTCGTGCCGGCCTTGCTGACCGGCGCCGGCATCGCTTTCCTTGGCGCGATGTCGTATCAGTTCCTGGTGGTTCGGCCGATACCCGAGCAAGATTAAACAGCAATAAAAAACGGCCTCACGAAGAGGCCGTTTTGACTTGAAGCGCAATACGATCAGACGTCGATATTGCCAGCCCGCAGGGCGTTTGTCTCGATGAAGTTACGACGTGGTTCCACCTCATCCCCCATCAACGTCGTAAAGATCTGATCCGCCGCAATGGCATCCTCGATCTGCACTTTCAACAAACGACGCACGGTCGGATCCATCGTGGTCTCCCACAGCTGCTCCGGATTCATCTCGCCCAGACCTTTGTAACGCTGCTTGGACACGCCACGTTCGGCTTCTTCACGCAACCACTCCATCGCCGCGTGGAAGTCGCGCACCGCAAACTCTTTCATGCGCTCGCCCTCACCACGGCGCACGATCGCGCCTTCGCCCATCAGGCCCTGGAAGGTGGCGGCCGAATCGGCCAGCACGGTGTAATCGGCGCCCGCCACGAAGTCGGCGTCGATCGCGGTCACCTGCACGTTGCCGTGGTAGATGCGTTCGATGCGCAGGCCGTGCTTTTCGGACAGCTCGTCCGATTTCACCTTGACCTTCACCACCGGATCGTTGATCGCCGCTTCCATCGCCTTCGCCGACGCTTCCGCGCCCTCGAGCGTGGTCAGGTCCAGCGTCACGCCGCCGCTGACGATCGCGCTCAAGGCAGCGCGGTCAATCACGCGCGCCAGGCGCATCATGATGGCGTTGGCCAGGTTGTACTTGCGCGCCAGTTCGGTCAGCGCCTCGCCGGTCACCGGCTCGGCGCCTTCGCGCGCGATCAGGGACGCGGTGTTCAGCGCCACGTTCATCATGTAGCTGGCTTCTTCGACGTCATCCTTCAGGTAACGCTCGTCGCGGCCGGCCTTGACCTTGTACAACGGCGGTTGCGCGATATAGATGTGGCCACGCTCCACCAGCTGCGGCATCTGGCGGTAGAACAGGGTAAGCAGCAGGGTGCGGATGTGGGCGCCGTCGACGTCCGCGTCGGTCATGATGATGATGCGGTGGTAGCGCAGCTTGTCGACGTTGAATTCGTCCGGGCCGATCGAGGTGCCGAGCGTTGCGATCAGGGTCGTGATCTGCTCCGACGACAGCATCTTCTCGAAGCGCGCTTTTTCCACGTTCAGCACCTTGCCGCGCAGCGGCAGGATGGCCTGGAATTTACGGTCGCGGCCCTGCTTGGCCGAACCGCCTGCCGAGTCACCCTCGACGATGTACAGCTCGGCCAGGGCCGGGTCGCGTTCCTGGCAGTCGGCCAGCTTCGACGACAGGCCCAGGCCGTCCATCACGCCCTTGCGGCGGGTCAGGTCGCGCGCCTTGCGCGCCGCTTCGCGGGCGCGGGCGGCTTCGACGATCTTGCCGCAGATGATTTTCGCGTCGTTCGGCTTTTCCATCAGAAAGTCCGTGAGCGTCTTGGCGACGATTTCCTCGACCGGGCCGCGCACCTCCGACGACACCAGTTTATCCTTGGTTTGCGACGAGAACTTCGGCTCGGGTACTTTCACGGACAGCACGCAGGTCAGGCCCTCGCGCATGTCGTCGCCCGAAATCTCGACCTTGGCCTTCTTGGCGAATTCGTGCTCGTCGATGTACTTGTTGATCACGCGCGTCATCGCCGCGCGCAGGCCGGTCAGGTGGGTGCCGCCGTCGCGCTGCGGGATGTTGTTGGTGAAGCACAGCACCTGCTCGTTGAACGAATCGTTCCACTGCATCGAGACGTCGACCGAGATATTCGTGTTCTGATCCGACATGCGGTCGCCCGTCGCCTGGAACACCGTCGGGTGCAGCACGGTCTTGGCCTTGTTGATGTACTCGACGAAGCCGCGGGTGCCGCCCTCGAAAGCGAACAGCTCTTCCTTGCCGGTGCGCTGGTCGGAGAGCTTGATGCTGACGCCATTGTTCAGGAACGACAGTTCGCGGATACGCTTGGACAGGATCTCGTAGTGGAACTCCACCAGCGTGAAGATCGTTTCGTCGGCCCAGAAATGCACCTCGGTGCCGCGCTTGTCGGTGTCGCCGATTACCTTCATCGGCGAGACCTCGAAGCCGTCGCGCATCTCGATCAGGCGATCGACCGGGACGCCGCGCGTGAATTCCATCTGGTGCACCTTGCCGTTCTGGCGCACGGTCACGCGCAGCAGCTTCGACAGTGCGTTCACGCAAGACACGCCGACGCCGTGCAGGCCGCCCGACACCTTATAGGAGTTCTGGTTGAACTTGCCGCCGGCGTGCAGCTCGGTCAGGGCGATCTCGGTGGCCGAGCGTTTCGGCTCGTGCTTGTCGTCCATCTTGACGCCGGTCGGGATGCCGCGGCCGTTGTCGGCGATCGAAATCGAGTTGTCGGAGTGGATGGTGACGTGGATTTCGGTGCAATAACCGGCCAGCGCTTCGTCGATCGAGTTATCGAGGACTTCGAACACCAGATGGTGCAGGCCGGTGCCGTCCGAGGTGTCGCCGATATACATGCCCGGGCGCTTGCGCACCGCTTCGAGGCCTTCCAGGATCTGGATCGACGCTGCGCCGTATTCATCCGCCACTTCGACGGGCTTTTCTGCTGGGATATTCTCGGACATGGACTGCTTTCTATAAGACTATCTAGTTCAGGCAAATGCATACGGGCCGCCGGAGCGGCCCGCGCGACGCGTCAGATGCGCATCGGCATGACGACGTACTTGAAGTCGCCGTTGTCGGGAATCGAGATCAGCGCCGACGAATTCGAGTCGCCCAGGGCGATGTTCACCTGGTCGCACTTCAAGTTGTTCAGCACGTCGAGCAGGTAGGTGACGTTGAAGCCGATGTCGATCGAATCGCCGCCGTAGTCGATCTCGAGTTCTTCGACCGCTTCTTCCTGGTCGGCATTGGTCGAGCTGATCTTCATGACGCCCGGCTCGATGATGCAGCGCACGCCCTTGAACTTGTCGCTGGTCATGATCGCAGCGCGCTGCAGCGAACGCAGCAGTTCATCGCGGCTGATCGTGAAGTCGTTCTTGTAACCCTTCGGGATCACGCGGGTGTAGTCAGGGAACTTGCCCTCGACCAGTTTCGAGACCAGCTCGATGTCGGCGAAGGTCAGTTTCACCTGCGAGGCCGCGATGTCCAGGCGCACGGTTTCGTCGCTTTCTTCCAGCAGGCGCTGCAGTTCGATGATGGTCTTGCGCGGGATGATCACTTCCTGGCGCTCGAACTGCTGCTCGGTCTCCACCTGGCAGAAGGCCAGGCGGTGCCCGTCGGTCGCCACGGCGATGATATTGCTGCCGTCGAGCACCAGCAGCAGGCCGTTCAGGTAGTAACGGATGTCCTGCTGGGCCATCGAGAAGTACACCATATTGAACAGGTGCTTCAGCGTTTTCTGCGGCAGGGTCACCGAGGCGTTGTAGCTGTCGGCCACCGAAACGGTCGGGAATTCCTCGGCCGCCAGGGTTTGCAGCGCGAAGCGCGACTTGCCGCTCTGGACCGCCAGGCGCTTGTTCTGCAGGGTCATGGTGACGTCGCCCGATTCCGGCAGCGCGCGCAGGATGTCGAGCAGTTTACGCGCGGCCACCGTGGTGCCGGTCACGTCGTCGCCCGAACCGATATTGGCGTGCGTGGTGATCTGAACTTCGGTGTCGGTCGACAGGAAGGACACGCTCTCGCCGGTCTTGCGAATGAGGATATTGGCCAGAATCGGCATGGTGTGCCGACGCTCGACAATACCGCTCACGATCTGCAGTGGCCGGAGAAGCGTATCTCGGGTGGTTTTGACCAATTGCATAGTTATCCTCAGTACGTTTGAAAGGTGATGTGTTACTAAAGCGATATTGTGCCATTGCCCGAGGCAAACACAAATATTCTGCGCAAGGGCAGGCGATCAGCCCTTGAGCGTCTGTTCCAGCACGTGCAGCTCGTGGTTGCACTCGGGATTCTTCTGGCGGTCGCCGGCGATCTTGCGCACCGCGTGCAACACGGTCGTGTGGTCGCGGCCGCCGAACAGTTCGCCGATTTCCGGCAGACTCTTTTGCGTGAGTTCTTTTGCGAGGTACATGGCGATCTGGCGCGGACGGGCGATGTTCGCCGGCCTGCGCTTCGAATACATGTCCGCGACCTTGATGTTGAAGAAGTCGGCCACCGTCTTCTGGATGTTTTCCACCGAGATCTGACGGTTCTGCACCGACAGCAGATCCTTGAGCGCCTCCTTGACGACGTCGATGGTGATGTCCTTGCCGTGGAAGCGCGAGTAGGCCAGGATCTTGCGCAATGCACCTTCCAGTTCGCGCACGTTGGAGCGCAGGTGCTTGGCCACGAAGAAGGCGACGTCGTCGGACAGGGTCACGTCCTCGGACTGCGCTTTCTTCAGCAGGATCGCCACGCGCATCTCGAGTTCGGGCGGCTCGATCGCTACCGTCAGGCCGGAGTCGAAGCGCGAGATCAGGCGGTCGTCCATGCCCGTGATCTCTTTCGGATACGTATCCGAGGTGATGATGATCTGCTTCTTGGCCGCGATCAGCGCCTCGAACGCATAGAAGAACTCTTCCTGCGTCCTGCTTTTGCCACCGAAGAATTGAATATCATCGATGAGCAGCATGTCGAGCGAGTGGTAGTAGTGCTTGAAGTCGTCGAAGCCCTTGCGCTGATAGGCGGTGACGACGTCGCGCACGTACTGCTCGGCGTGGATGTAGCGGATGCGCGCGTTCGGCTGGTCAGCCATGACCTGGTTGCCGATCGCATGGATCAGGTGGGTCTTGCCGAGGCCGACGCCGCCATAGAAGAACAGCGGGTTGTACGACACGCCCGGGTTGTTGGCGACCTGGATCGCGGCGGCGCGCGCCAGCTGGTTGGCCTTACCGGTCACGAAGCTGTCGAACGTCAGCTCGGTGTTGATGCGGCTTTGCTCGCGCTTGGGCGAGTTGGCGATGTTCAGGTTCTGGGTCGGGCTCGGGCTGGCGGACGGGCTCGGGTTGTCGGCGCCAGGCGCAGGACGCGGCGCGTTGAAATCGACCGTGGCCGAGTTACCGGATGCGCTCGAGTCTGCCGCCTTGCGGGCAGGATTATTCTTCGGGTCGAGCACGAACTGCACCTCGACCGGCGCTTCCCAATACTGGGCCGCCAGTTCGGTGATGCGAGTGGCGAACTGCGTCTTGACCCAGTCGAGCTTGAAGCGGTTGGGCGCAGCGATGCGCAGCTTGCCGTCTTCGTAGTCGAGGGCCACCAGCGGTTTGATCCACGCGCTGAATTGCTGCGGCGTGAGCTCAAGCTCAAGCTGCGCGGATGCTGACTGCCAAAAATTTTCCATACTTCGCTTTTGATACGTAACACGCTATTTTACCTGTCTCGGCCGAAGTTATCCACAGGCGCTGCACATATTTTCCACCGAAATGGCAGTCGGGCCTCCCCCTTGCCAAGCTGGAAACGACCGCGGTCGGCGCTTGGTGAAACAACACCTGCCTTGACATGAAGGTGCGAAGTAGAGTCTAATTCAGGGTTCCCCGTCCGTGCGCCATGCCAGGCTGTGATTTTTCAGCGGCTGGTGGTTGGGCGACGAAAGACTTGCTGTGGCGTGACGCTGGTTTAACCTCGAGCGAAACTGTCATCGGCGCCGAATCTGACACGACGTCAGACCCGATTTTGCATCTTATTTTGCTTTAAGCGAGACCACCATGAAACGTACTTACCAACCTTCCGTCGTCCGTCGCAAGCGCACGCACGGCTTCCGCGCACGTATGGCTACCCGTGGTGGCCGTCAAGTCCTGAACGCTCGCCGCGCCAAGGGCCGCAAGCGTCTGGCTGTCTAAGTCACGCACCGCAGATCGATTGCGGTCGGTGATGACAGGCGAAGGTTCGCACGACTTCGCGCGCGCTCGGCGCATCGTTAAAACGGATGAATTTTCATCCGTTTTTCGTTTGCGGCCGACGCAAAAAACGGCGCACTTCGTGCTCTACACGCGTCCGAACGACCTGCCGCATGCGCGGCTGGGCGTCGTTGCGGCCAAGCGTTTCGCGCCGCGCGCGGTGACCCGCAATACGATCAAGCGCATGACGCGCGAGCTGTTCCGTACGAGCAGCCTGGCGCAGGTCGATTGCATCGTCCGCCTGTCGCGTCCCGTCAACGCCAAGGATGGTCCGGCCACCACGCGCGCCCTGAAGGCCGCGTTGAAGGTGGAACTGGCGCGCCTGTTCGCTTCCCAGAAGCCGCGCCCGGCGCGGGCCAGCTCGCCATGAAGACGCTGCTCGTCTGGTTGCTTCGCGGCTACCAGTTGCTGTTGTCGCCGATGCTCGGGCCGCGTTGCCGGTTCTATCCCAGCTGTTCCAATTACGCAATCGAAGCGCTGCGCGTCCATGGCGCCGCACGCGGTTCCTGGCTGGCCGCGCGCCGCGTGGGCCGCTGCCATCCGTGGAATGCGGGCGGCCTCGACCCGGTGCCGCCGAAAGACGGCCCCAAGGAATCCCATTCAGCCGCTTGCGGTTGCAACCACTCTTGAAGACTCCAATGGAATTCAATAAACGTACTGTCCTGTGGATCGTGTTCGCCATCTCTCTGATCGTTCTCTGGAACAATTGGATGGTGGCTAACGGCAAGCAGTCGCTGTTCTCGGCGCAACCGCCGGCGCAAGTCGCGCAGCAGACCAAGCCGACGGATGTCCCAGCCGCGGCGCAGCCGGGCAGCGCCGCCGTGCCGGGTGCACCTGCGGCGGCCGCTACCGCCGTGCCGGGCGCACCTGCCGCCGCACCTGCCGCGCCAGTCAGCCAGATCGTCACCGTCACTACCGACGTGGTGAAAGTCGACATCGACTCGGTCGGCGGCGTCATCAAGCGCCTCGAGCTGCTGCACTATCCGGATCACTTCGACAAGACCAGGAACCAGGTCCTGTTCAATGTGAACGGCCCGAACGTCTACCTGGGCCAGACCGGCCTGATCGGCACCAGCGCCGCCGGCGTGCTGCCGAACCACACCACGCCGTTCACCGTCAAGTCGGCGCAGACCACGCTGGGCGGCAACAACCAGGCGCAGGTCGTGCTGGAGGCCGAGCAGGGCGGCGTGCGCCTGACCAAGACGCTGACCTTCCGCAAGGGCGATTACCTGGTCGGCGTGCGTCATGACGTCACCAACATCAGCGCCGCGCCGATCCAGCCGTCGCTGTACCTGCAACTGCAGCACGACGGCAACAAGCCGGCCACCGATTCGTGGTTCATGCCGAGCTACACCGGCCCGACCCTGTACACCGACGCCGACAAGTACCAGAAGCTGACCTTCGAGGAAATCGAAAAGGGCAAGGCCGATCACTCGACCAAGGCGGATAATGGCTGGGTCGCGATCTCGCAGCACTTCTTCGTCTCGGCCTTCATCCCGGCCGACAAGGCGCCGCGCGACATCTTCACCAAGAAGATCGCCAACAACCTGTACGCGATCGGCACCGTGCAGTCGCTGGGCACCGTGGCGCCCGGCGCGACCGTGTCGACCGACACCCGCCTGTATTCCGGTCCGCAGGACGAGCAGATCCTGGAAACCATCACCCCGGGCCTGGAGCTGGTGAAGGACTACGGCATGCTGACCGTGATCGCCAAGCCGATCTTCTGGGTGATGACCCAGTTGCATTCGATGCTGGGTAACTGGGGCTGGACCATCGTCGCCCTGACCATCCTGATCAAGCTGGCCTTCTTCCCGCTGTCGGCGGCCGGCTACCGCAGCATGGCCAAGATGCGCGTGGTGACGCCGAAGATGCAGGCGATCCGCGAACGCTACAAGAGCGATCCGGCCAAGATGCAGCAGGCCACCATGGAGCTGTACAAGACCGAGAAGATCAACCCGCTGGGCGGCTGCCTGCCGATCCTGGTGCAGATGCCGGTGTTCTTCGCCCTGTACTGGGTGCTGCAGGCCTCGGTCGAGATGCGCGGCGCGCCCTGGGTCCTGTGGATCCAGGATCTGACCCAGCCCGACCCGTACTACATCCTGCCGGTGATCTACGCGGTGTCGATGTACATCACGACCAAGCTCAATCCGCAGCCGACCGATCCTGTGCAGGCCAAGATGATGCTGTTCATGCCGATCGCATTCTCGGTGGTGTTCTTCTTCTTCCCGTCCGGCCTGGTGCTGTACTGGGTGGTCAACAACATCCTGTCGATCGCCCAGCAATGGGTCATCACCCGCAAGTTCGAGTCCGGCGCGGCCAAGTAATCCGCAGCTTCTCGTGAAAAGCCCGCGCTTCGAAAAGCGCGGGCTTTTTGTTTTTGACGACCCCGTTTCCCTTACAATCCCCCCATGAAACTCGACACATCCCCCATCGCCGCCATCGCCACCGCCCCGGGCCGCGGCGGCATCGGCGTCGTGCGCGCCTCCGGCAAATCGCTCGCCTTCCTGGTCGACGCCCTGTTCCCCGGCGTGACGCTGGCGCCGCGCCATGCGACCTATATCCCGTTCAAGGCCGCCAACGGCGACATCATCGACGAGGGTCTGGCCATCTACTTCAAGGGACCGCATTCCTATACCGGCGAGGACGTGCTCGAACTGCAGGGCCACGGCGGCCCGGTGGTGCTGCAGATGCTGCTGGCGCGCGTGCTGGAAGCCGGCGCGCCGTCGGGCCTCCGCCTGGCCGAGCCGGGCGAGTTTACGCGCCGCGCTTTTCTGAACGATAAACTCGACCTGGCCCAGGCCGAGGCGGTGGCCGACCTGATCGACGCTTCCACCGAGGCCGCCGCCAGGTCGGCTTCGCAGTCGCTGTCGGGCGCCTTCTCGCAAGTGGTGCACAAGCTGGTCGACGGCACGATCAATCTGCGCATGCTGGTCGAGGCCACGCTCGACTTCCCGGAAGAAGAAATCGACTTCCTGGAAAAATCGAACGCGCGCGGCCAGCTCGCCGGCATCATCGAATCGCTGGAAAACGTGTTCCGCCAGGCGGCGCAGGGCGCGCTGCTGCGCGAAGGGCTGAACGTGGTGCTGGTCGGACAACCCAACGTCGGCAAGTCCTCGCTCCTGAACGCACTGGCCGGGGCCGAGGTGGCGATCGTCACGCCGATCGCCGGCACCACGCGCGACAAGGTGAGCGAGACGATCCAGATCGAGGGCATCCCGCTCAACATCATCGACACCGCGGGCATCCGCGCACTCAAGGAGGGGGGCGAAGAGATCGACGTGGTCGAGCGCATCGGCATCGAGCGCACCTGGGGAGAGGTCGGCAAGGCCGACGTGATCCTGCACCTGCTGGACGCGAATCTGGGACCGAGCGCCGCCGACGAGGCGATCGTCGCGGCCTTCCCGCCCAACGTGCCGGTGGTGCGCATCTGGAACAAGATCGACCTGTCGGGGCACAAGCCGTCGAAGGACGAGAGCGCCGACGCGGTGCATCTCTACCTATCGGCGCACGAAAAGCTCGGCATCGACCTGCTGCGCGCCGAACTGCTGCGCATCGCCGGCTGGCAGCAGACCGGCGAATCGCTGTACCTGGCGCGCGAGCGTCACCTGATCGCGCTGCGCGCCGCGCGCGAACACCTGGAGCTGGCGCGCCAGCACGCGATGCAGGACGATCAGTCGCTCGACCTGTTCGCCGAGGAGTTGAGATTGGCGCAGGACCACTTGTCGAGCATCACCGGGCAATTCACGCCGGACGATTTGCTGGGGGTGATCTTCAGCCGCTTCTGCATCGGAAAATAAAGAGCATTCCGGAGGGTGCCGGAGGTGGGTTGTTTCCCTCTAAGGAAGCCGGAATTGGTTGCTCAGGGGTTCCAAACCTAAACCAACAATTCCGGCTCTTCTAGGTACACGGATTGGTACACTTGTATTGTGCAATGTATCCATTGTGTACCTAAAGGAGAGCGATGCCACGCCAAGCAACCCCACTAACTGATACGAAGGTCAAGACCCTACGCCCTAAGCTTGCGCGTTATCGCGTGAGTGATATTGGAGGGCTCCTCTTCGAAGTGATGCCAAGCGGATCAAAGATTTGAACCGCCCCGGGTTTTGTAGAGGCTCCATTCTTTCAGAAAATGGAGCTATGAAGAAGCAACCTAAGTATTCCCCTGAAGTCATCGAGCGCGCTGTGCGCATGGTCAGCGAGGCTGGCAGTGAGTATGAGTCGCAGTGGGCGGCCATCACGTCGATCGCGGCCAAGATCGGCTGCACGCCGGAGACATTGCGCCGCTGGGTACGTCAGCAAGAGCGTGACACTGGCCAGCGTCCCGGTCCAACCACTGCCGAGGAAGTGCGCATCAAGGCGCTGGAGCGAGAAGTGCGGGAGCTGCGTAAGGCAAACGAGATCCTGCGGCTGGCGAGTGCGTTTCTCGCCCAGGTGGAGCTCGACCGCCGCATCAAGCCGTGAGAGCATTCATCGACCAGTAGCGCCATGCTTACGGCGTCGAGCCGATCTGCCGGGTGATGCAGGTCGCGCCGTCCGGCTACTGGCGTTACGCCGCGCAGCGGCGCAATCCTGAGTTGCGTTGTGCACGTGTCCAGCGTGACGACGTGCTGGGCGTCGACGTCGAACGAGTCTGGCAGGCGAACATGCAGGGTCTATTGAGCTGACAAGGTTTGGCGCCAACTGCGGCGTGAAGGCACTGATGTGGCCCGCTGCATGGTGGAGCGCTTGATGCGCAAGGCCGGCCTGCGAGGCGTCGTGCGCGGTAAGGTCGTACGCACGACTGTTCCCGATGCGAAGGCTTCGTGCCCGCTCGACCGGGTCAATAGCCAGTTCAAGGCGCAGCGGCCAAACCTGCTTTGGGTCAGCGATTTCACGTACGTCTCAACGTGGCAGGGTTTCGTTTACGTTGCCTTCGTCATCGACGTCTTTGCTCGACGTATCGTCTGCTGGCGGGTAAGTAGTTCGATGCGGACCGATTTCGTGCTCGATGCGCTGGAGCAGGCACTGTACGCGCGTCAGCCCGAGCGAAATGCCTTGGTCCACCATAGTGATAGGGGCTCGCAATACGTGTCAATAAAGTACAGCGAACGTCTGGCAGAAGCCGGCATTGAGCCCTCTGTGGGCAGCAAAGGCGACAGCTATGATAATTCCCTGGCCGAGACCATCAACGGCCTCTACAAGGCTGAGTTGATCCACCGCCGCGCTCCTTGGGAAAAAACGTGAGGCCGTTGAACTGGCCACGCTGGAATGGGTTTCCTGGTTCAACCACCACCGCTTGCTGGAGCCGCTCGGCTATATATACCGCCAGCGGAAGCTGAGGCAAACTATTACAAGCAGTTGAGCAGTCAGGCTGTTCCGGCCTGACTCGCACTAACCGGCCTCTACGTGTCGAGTCCCGTCTGATCGTAGACGCGTTTGACGAATAGATCAGGTTTGCGTTTCTGCCAATCCTTGAGCGCCTGAATCGGTGTCGTTGAGCCGATAGCTCGCTGCGGGATATGGTGGTTGTAAAGCTTGAGGTAATTGTGCAATGTGGTCTCCAGATCGGCCCTGCTATCGAAGCGGGTCTGCGCGATCAGCTCACTGATCCTGCCATTGAAGCGTTCCACCATGCCGTTAGTTTGCGGGTGGCGCGGAGGCGCCAGGCGATGCTCGACTTCCATGCTGCCACATGCCTTGTCGAAGGCGTGATTGCCGCTGGGCTTCTTGTCTTTGGTGGCGAAGCGGTCGGTAAATTGCGAGCCGTTGTCGGTCAGTATCTTGGTGATCTTGATCGGCGATGCGAGCTTCAAACGGCGCAGGAAATCGACGCTACTACGTTCAGTCATATCGTTGTAAATATGCAGAAAAACCCAGCGCGTCGCGCGGTCAATGGCAACAAACAGGTAGCGGCGTGAGGTTTCGTCAGGCATCTGTGGCAGGTACTTGATATCGACGTGCAGGAAGCCTGGCTCATAGTCCTTGAAGGTCTTCTTGGCCTTGATCGTTTCGCCTTCAGCTTGAGGGATCACGTCCTCCAGTCGTGCCATGCCTTCGCGTTTGAGCAGTCGCGCAATGCCTGAACGAGAGACCTCGGGATTGATGTATTGCCGGGTGATGTAGAGCAGGTCGTCGAGCGGTAAGTAAAGCGTCTGGCGCAGGGACAGCACGACCAGTTCCTGGGCTGCGCTCAGGGTCGTATGCAGGGTGTGAGCACGATGCGAGCGGTCTTGCACATCGTCCCGCTTGAGCCATTTGGCAGCGGTGGCCCGAGTGATATTGAACACCTTGGCCGCTTGACGGTCGGACAGGCCGGAATCCTTGATCTCCTGACGGATTTTTGGCGTGGTGCGGGCTTGCGGGTGAATGCGTGAACTCATGCTCGATATGGTGATGTTCTGCGAGGGGCTGACGAACGATGCAGGAAGCCAGCAATTATCTCATCGAGCACGGCCTTTGCACGGAACAAGGCCATGCTGCGACGGGGAACATGATCACACGAAACTAAACACTTAGGTACACCCGCAGCACGGTGATTCCTTAACCTCCTATACCTAAGGGACGTATCCTCCTCTCTCCACCTTCTGTATCGTAACGGTCAATGAGTCATGGACGGGCTCGTGCTAGGCTTTGAACATGGATAAATACACGCCACCTCATTCCTCCACGCCAAGGCGGCGTACGGTCGTCAGGCTGGCCGCCATCGCGGTCGGCGCTAGCCTGCTGGCCTCCTGCCCCAGCCTGATCGGCCCGCGCCAGGTCGAGCTGCCGCTGCACAAGCTGCAGGCCGGCCTGGACAAGCGCTTCCCCGTCAACGAGCGTCTGCTGGAACTGTTCGACGTCCAGCTCACCCGTCCGCAGCTGGCGATCCAGCCGGACCAGGACCGGGTCGCGCTGGCCGTCGACGCCTCGGTCGCGCCACCGTTCGCGCGCGCCTGGAACGGCAATATCGCGTTTTCGGGCCGCCTGTACGTCGACCCGGGCCGCGCCGCCGTCATGATGGCCGAGCCGCGCGTCGACAGCCTGCGGCTCGGCAACCCCGAAGCCGAGCGTCACCTGACCCGCGTTGCCAATGGCCTGATCGACACCGTCGCGCGCGACATGCCGGTCTACTCCTTCGAACAGAAAGACCTGCGCTATGCGGGTGTGCAATTCGTTCCCACGCGCATCCAGACCACGCGCACCGGCCTGGTCGTGACGCTCGAGCCGGCAAAATAAGCGGTGAAACAAGCTGCGTACACAAGCGTGAACGCCGACAGTTGGCATTACACTACGATTTTTGGCGGTGCATCGTGGCTCGTGCAGCGGAAACGTTGCACACATGTCAAATCGCTCATCGTGAGCCAGGCAGGGGATTGCACCCGCCTGGCATTGGGCGCACACTGATACGCAACGAAAGTCGTGATGGGTTCGCCTGTCGCGGTCCGGCTTGCGCTTTCTCATGCGCACGGAGTTCCGCTGAAGTAATCTTTCTCTGACTAGAGGCTGCCGTATCAGGGGGTGGATCTTGGAAACGACACACGAGAGTCTTCCGGACAGTGGGCTGCCAGCTGAGCCGCCGGTGGCCGTCTCCGTTGCCTCCACGGGCAGCATGCCGACCCGCGCCAGTCTTCCGGCCAAGGGCTCGTGCTGGTACTGCGAAAAGCCGCTCGACAGCGTGCGGCGCTTCTGCGGCAAGTCCTGCGCCGATTCCTTCGACGAAGAAGCCGAGTTCACGCGCTGACGGCTAGCGCCCGTCGGCTTGCTCCAGCAGCGCCAGTGCGTTTTCGAAATCGAAGCGCCTGAGCGCCGCGTCGAACGCCGCCACCTTCTCGCTTCCCATGCTCGCCAGCAGGCGCGGACGCAATTGCGCGGCCAGGTCCGGCGCGCGGCCGTCGCCGAGGTCGAGCATGTCGCGCAGGCGCGCCAGGTCTTCCCGGGCGGCCGGCGACGTTGTTGACAAGTTCGCCGGCGAGCTTGCCGGCGCCGGCGCCGGCATTTCAGGCGCGGCCAGCAGCGCGTCGACTTCCGCCAGCACCCGCGCCAGCTCCTCGTCCAGCGCCGCGATCAGCGCCAGCGGCGCCGCGCCGCCGGCCTTCAGCGCCAGCTCGACCTCCAGCGCCAGCTGGCGCAGCCGGTTCGCCTCGATCATCCCGGCCGCGCCCTTGAGCGTGTGGGCGATGCGGTGGGCCAGCACGGCGTCGCCGGCATCCAGCGCCGCATGCAGGCGCGCCGCGAGGTCGCGGTAGTCGCCGGCGAAGCGTCCCAGCACGCGCAGGAACAGCGCGCGGTCATCCATCACCCGTTCCAGGCCGGCCCCGAAGTCGATGGCCACCGCTGCGCCGCTCACCGCGTCGTGAACGACCAGGCGCGCGCAACCGCCGCGCCATTGACCGTGCCGGTGAAATTGACCTCGTAGGTCGTGGCCGCGCGCAGCGGGAGCACGGGAATGATCGAAGCCGCGCTCACGTTCCTGAGCGGATCGACGCGCAGCACCTGCAGGTCGGCGCCGCCGCGCGGGCGCACCGTGAAGCTGCCGACCGCCAGCGTCGAATCGAGATTGGTGTGCACGCTGATCGGATACCCCACCTCGTTGCGGTCCGGGACCGGGTCCGGTTCCTCGGTATCGCTGAAGAAGTTGGGCGCGACGCCGGTCTGGCCGCTGAAGGGCCAGGTGACGATCGTGCCGCTTGCGATGCCGGGCCATAGCCGTTGCGGCTGGCGAAATCGGCGGTGAAATAGTGGTAGCCGCGGCTGGCGCTGGCGGCGCCGGTGCCGATTTCGCGGAACATCGGCTCGAAGATCACGAAGCGGTGATAGATCGCCGTGATCAGTTCTTCGGTCATGAAGAAGCCCGAGCCGTTGCTGCTGCCGGAGATCACCTCGCCATAGGCGAAACCGCGCGCCCGGTCCAGCGTGTAGCCGGCAGCGTTCAGGCGGTCACCCAGGGTGGCGCCGGTGAAGCCCTGGCGGCCCGGCTCCTGGTCGTGGCTCATCAGGTTGTTGATGCGCAGGTATTCGGAGTGCCCAAGCGCCGCGTTGTCGATCTGCGCGTTCGGCGTCACCGTCGGCACGCCGGCCTGGGCGCGCCGGTAATTGATCCAGTTGCGGCCGTCGAGGGCGATACTGCCGGTCAGGGCGGGGGCACCCACCGCCGGGGCGGGCGCGGGGGCAGGTGCGGCGGGACTTGGCGCGACTGCCATGCCGCCACCGGCCTGGGGCGCCGGGCTGTCGCCGCCACCATCGCCGCATGCACTCAGGGCCAGGGCAGCGCCCAGGATCGCGGCAATCGACTGCCAGCGTGGCGTATAGCTCATTTTGCAACTCCTGTCAATACATAAGCGTGGGGCATCATTCTAGGCCAAAAACAACGATCGCGGCCGACGCTGCAACCATCGCGCAACACCCTTGGGAGCCACCCTGTAGAATAAGCCAACATTTTCCATGTCGAGTCGACCATTGAAGCTATCTAACCAGCAACGCCTTGCGCGCGCCAAGTTCGCCCTGCCCAGTTCCGTGACGCTGCTGTCGATCGCCTGCGGTTTCGCCAGCATCGTGATCTCGGTCGACAACGCACGCATCGGCGACCCGGACGACTTCCGCCTGGCCGCGATCCTGCTGGTGCTGGCCGGCGTGTTCGACGCGCTCGACGGTTTCGTGGCGCGCGCCACCAATACCCAGTCCAGCTTCGGCGTGCAGCTCGACTCGATCGCCGACGTGATGAACTTCGGCTGCGCGCCCGGCCTGCTGCTGTACTGCTACGGCTTCACCCAGCTGGGCGACGTGCACCCGACCCTGGAGCGCATGGGCGGCCTGGCCTGCTTCGTGTTCGTCACCTGCGGCGCGCTGCGCCTGGCGCGCTTCAACATCAGCCATGGCCGCACCGACCCGCGCTACTTCGTCGGCATGCCGATCACCGCCGGCGCGGCCTGCGTCGCCTCGGTGGTGGTGGCCTGGCCCGATCCCGTCATCGCGGTGGCGCCGGCCTTCCTGGTGTGCGCGCTGATGGTCTGCGTCGGCGCGCTGATGGTGTCGACCATCCGCTTCCCCAGCTCCAAGCACCCGAAGGGCAAGGTGATGCTGGCGCTGCTGGGCGTGTGCCTGGTGCTGCTGGCGCTGCTGCAGGAGCGCTTCTTCGTGCTGTTCTTCCTGATCTACGTGTGCGTGACCCTGCTGCTCAATATCGGCTGGAAGCTGGGCTGGCGCGGCGTGGCGCCGCCCAAGGTGTTCGAAGACTAAGGAGCTGTCACGCGAACTTGTCGAGCATCGCCGCCAGGTGCGCGGCGCGGGCGCGCGCGTCGTCGAGATCGGTGGCGTCGCCGGTCTGGGTCAGGATCGATGAGGTCAGCAATTGCACGAAGGAACGGTCGAGCGCCTTGCGCGCCGCCGCCATCTGCTGCGCGACCGCGTCGCAATCCGACGGCGAGTCGGCCAGCGCGATCAGTTTCTGCACGCCGCGCAGCTGGCCCTCGATCCGGGCCAGCCGGTTCAGCAAGTCCTTCTTTTGCTGCGCGCTGAGGGCCTTGCCCTCGACGATCCGGAGCGGGCCCTCGACCATCTCAGGCCACCTCGTGTCCGCGCGCGGCGCGCAGGATGCGGAACCAGTCCTCGCGTTCGAGCTCGAAGCTGGCGCCCAGCACCGCCTCGCGGATCGCCGCGATGCGGCCGCTGCCGGTGAGCGGGATCGGCCGGCAGGGCAGGCGCATGATCCACGCGAACACCACGCTGCAGAACGGCTTGTCCATGCGCTCGGCCACGTCCTGGATGGCCTGGCGCAGCGCGGCGCCGCGTTCATCCTGTGCGCCGAACAGGCGGCCGCCGCCCAGCGGCGACCAGATCATCGGCGCGACGCCCAGGTCTTGCAGGCCGTCGAAGGTCTCGTCGAACATCGGTGCGGTGTGCAGCGGAGAGAACTCGACCTGGTTGGTGCTGAGTGCGATGCGGCGGTTCAGCGACTCGAACTGGTGGCGCGTGAAGTTCGACACGCCGAAGTGCAGGACCTTGCCGTCCTGTTTCAGGCGCGTGAAGGCCGCGGCGATCTCGTCGAACTCCATCAGCGGATCCGGACGGTGGATCAGCAGCAGGTCGAGGCGGTCGGTGCCCAGCTTGCGCAGCGACTCCTCGGCCGAGCGCATGATGTGGCTGGCGCTGGTGTCGTAGTGCTGGATCGTGTGGCCCGGGTGCTTGTTGGACAACAGCTTGATGCCGCACTTGCTCACCAGTTCCATGCGGTCGCGCAGCGACGGCTGCGCGCGCAGCGCTTCGCCGAACAGTTCCTCGACGCCGTAGTTGCCGTAGATGTCGGCGTGGTCGAAGCTCGTCACGCCCAGCGCCAGGCACTGTTCGATGAAGTCGACGCGCGCCGCGACCGGCATGTCCCATTCGACCATGCGCCACATGCCGGCCACGATGCGCGACAGCTCAAGGCCGCCTTCGCGCGTCGGAATGCGGGGAAAGAGAAGTTCGGCGGGCGCTTGCGGCATCGGGGTTCTTTCGGGATGGCTGGATGGCATGATTATAGCGGCCCGAAGCCTGCGCCGCGTCAGCCGCCGCGCATGAAAAAAGCCCGTCCGGCATGACGCGCGGACGGGCTGTCGAAGATCGAACGCGGATGCTTACTGCAGCCAGAGGCGCATCGAGTCCCAGGCGCGGCCAAAAATGCTCGCTTCCTGCACTTCTTCCAGCGCCACCACCGGCAGCACCAGCAGCGGCTTGCCGTCGACGGTCATCTTGAGGGTGCCGACCTGGCCGTTCAGCGCCAGCGGCGCGACCAGCGGGTCGCGGCGTTCCAGCACCGGCTTGAGCTTGCCCGCCACGCCTTTCGGCACGGTGACCAGGATGTCGCGCGTGAAGCCGATCTTGACGGTCGATTGCGCGCCCTTCCAGATCGACGGGGTCTGGATCGCCTGGCCCTTCGAGTACAGCTTGACGGTGTCGAAGTTCTGGAAGCCCCAGTTCAGGAGCTTCTGGCTTTCCTGGGTGCGCACGTCGGTCGAGCTGGTGCCCAGCACCACCGAGATCAGGCGGCGTTCGCCGGTGCTGCCGTTCGGACGGCGCGCCGAGGCAATCATGCTGTAGCCCGACGAGTTGGTGTGGCCGGTCTTCATGCCGTCCACGGTCGGGTCCAGCCACAGCAGGCGGTTGCGGTTCTGCTGGGTGATCTTGTTATAGGTGAACTGCTTGATCGAGTCGATCTTGTAGAACTCGGGGAAGTCGCGGATCACGTGGGCGGCCAGCTGCGCCAGGTCGGCCGCGGTCGAGTAGTTGTTCGCGTCCGGCAGACCATGGGGATTGGCGAAGCGGGTGCCCTTCAGGCCCATGCGCTGCGCCTCGCGGTTCATCAGGGTGACGAAGGTGGCTTCGTCGCCCGCCACCGCTTCGGCGATGGCGACCGCGGCGTCGTTGCCCGACTGGATCATCAGGCCATGCAGCAGGTCGCTGATCGACACCGGCACGCGCGGATCGATGAACATCTTCGAGCTGCTGGAGTCGACTTTCCAGGCGCGCTCGGACACGTTCACCATCTGGTCCATGGCGATGCGTTTGTCGCGGATCGCGGCAAAGGCGACGTAGGCCGTCATGACCTTGGTCAGCGATGCCGGCTCGATGCGCATATTCTGTTCTTGCGAGGCGATGACCTGGCCGCTCGTCGCGTCGAGCAGCAACCACGATTTGGCGGCGATGGCGGGCGCGGGCACGGTTTGCGCACTGGCCGAGACCATCACCAGGCTGGCGGCGAAGGCCGCTAACAGTTTTTTCATGGGGAGTATTTCGTCATTAAAGTAGGGCGGTGGTAAAGCGCAAGGCAATGTCCCAAAGGGAGCATTGCCTCAAGAGAAGGGAATTATTATAGGGGACTGTGACGACTAAATGTCACGTCGCCACAGTTGAATCACGAGATTTTTAATGTGGCCGAGCTTGCGATGGAAGAAGTGGTCGGCGCCTGTAATGACGGTGACAGGCAGGTCGAGCGGTCGCGCCCAGTCGAAAACTTCCTTCAGGGTAATAGTGTCGTCCAGTTCGCCGTGGATCAGGATGGTGTCCTGCGGCACTTCCGGCATCGGCCATTTGCCGGCCGCCGTGCCCACCAGCACCAGGCGCTCGGCCGGCCGCCCCTCGGCCGCCAGGCGCAGCGCGAACTGCGCCTGCACGAAGGTGCCGAACGAGAAACCGGTCAGCGTGATCGGCAGGTCCGGATATTGCTCGCGCATGTGCGCATACATGACGGCCATGTCGTCGACTTCGCCGCGGCCTTCGTCATGCACGCCTTCGGATTCGCCCACGCCGCGGAAATTGAAGCGCGCCGCCGCATAGCCGAGCGTCACGAAGGTGCGCGCCAGCGTCTGGGCAACCTTGTTTTCCATGGTGCCGCCATACAGCGGATGCGGATGCGCCACCAGGGCGACGCCGCGCGGCGCGCCTTCCGGCAGGTCGAGCAGGCATTGCATCTTGCCGGCGGGGCCGTCGAGTTCGAATTTGTGCGAATGGATGTTCATAAAGCGTCTTTGGCGATCAGATCTTGAGGCGGTCGACGACCTTGCCGCCGACCAGGTGGGTGTCGATGATGTCGTCGATGTCATCGGTGTCGACGTAGGTGTACCAGGTGCCTTCGGGGTAGACCACGAGCACCGGGCCTTCCTCGCAGCGGTCGAGGCAGCCGGACTGGTTGATGCGCACCTTGCCCTGGCCGCTCAGGTCCAGCTCCTTGATGCGTTTCTTGGCATGCTTCTGCGCTTTTTCGGAACCGCACTTGCCGCAGCTCGGGCGCGCATCCTTGCCCTCGCGGATGTTCATGCAGAAAAATACATGATGCTTGTAAAACTGCTCTTCGTTCACTTGATCGTTCATGTCGTTCTCATTGGAAAGAGTGGCATGGCGTCGCGCCAAAGCGCCATCATACAAGCTCTTATTGCCGATTGAGTTTATGCGAGGGCAGCAGCAGGAACCATAGGGCAACGAAGGGCCAGGCCAGCGCCAGGCCCTCGGCCGCACCGTTAAAGTTGAGGAACTTGCCTTGCACCCAGCCCTGCAGGGTGGACGAAAAATACGGGTTCACCGGGATCGTATTGACCACCACCAGCGCCAGGATCAGGGTCACGACCGCCAGCCGGCGCTGCGCCACCTGCGGCGCGAATACCAGGCCGGACAGCATGATCAGGCCGATCAGGAAGCCTCCCTCGGCGCCCGGCGTGACCCAGACCAGGGCGTTATCGGGACGGAACAGCAGCGAGCTGGCGAAGGCTTTCACCACCAGTGCGCTCGCCAGCAGGGCCAGCATGAGCCAGAAGCGCGGGGCGCCGCGGCGCACCAGGCACATCAGGGTGAGGGCGGCGCCGGTCATGCCGCAGGCAGTGATGATGGTCTCCGACAGCCAGTACTGCTCCACGCTCATGATGTCGTCGCCGGGGCGCAGCATGGCCACCAGGTCGATCTCGGTGTCGAGCCAGGACGACATCCAGCCGGACAGGATGGGCAGCACCTGGCCGTGGCCGAACAGGTAGCTCTGCGGGTAGATCTGGGCCAGCGGCCACATGGCCACCAGCACCAGGCCCTGGCTGGCGTGCGGCGCGAACCAGCGCTGGCGCAGCTTGAACAGGCGGCTGCGGTCGAGCAGGCCCGGAGCCCACAGCGCGCCGAGGATGGCGCCCAGGAAGCAGCCGCCGGCATTGGTGACGAAGTCGAGGTTCGACGGCACGCGGCTGGGCAGGTAGGTCTGCACCGCCTCCATCGTGCCGGTGGTGAGCAGGCCGGCGAACGTGGCCAGCAGCACCGCCCACACGCCGCGCACGCGCGGATACATCGACAGCACCAGCAGCATGCCGAACGGGATGTAGCCGACGATGTTGACGCCGGCGTCGAAGCCGGTCCAGTAGCGCTGCTTGACCAGATTGAGGAAGGCCAGCGGCGAGATGCCGCTGTCGCGCCAGCCGGTGAACGGGAACCAGCTGGCGTAGACGATCAGGAGCAGGTAGGCCAGCAGCGCGGCGCGCACGATGGGCGAGCCGCGCGAGCGGCCGGCGGCGACGTCTGCCGGGACTTCCGCTTCGGTCATTTGCCTTGCAGGTTCAGGGTGGCGAGCCAGGCGCCGATGTCGTCCGCCAGCCCGTCGGTGCTGGCCGCCAGCGCCGCCGCGCCGCCGGCCGCGTCATGGCTCGATGCCGGCGTGCCGCGCTCGAAGCTGCGCTGGTCGACCAGGCGGTGTTCGGTAAACACCGAGGCGCGCAGCATGATCCGGCCTTCACTGCGGTCCGCGCTCGGGAACGCGTGCACGAAATCGTCGATCTCGACGCGCAGGATCGGCACGCCATTGGCGGCGTCGGTGGCCGACAGCACCTTCATGTGCGCCTGCGACAGGCGGCTCTTGATGCGGGTGGTGACCAGGTTCACCGGCGTGGCGCTCCAGCGGCTGCTGGCATAGGTGCGCGCCTGCTGGGCGTCGGCGTAGTTCAGGCGGTAGAACATGCGCTCGGTGTCCAGGCCGCTGGGGCCGGTGACGTCCATCACCACGATCGCGAGCGGAGAGGCAGGAGGGGTGGCCGGGGTGAATGGGCGCAGCGACGGCGCGCCGAAGTCGTAGACGGTATTCTGCGGGCGGTCCTGGCTGGCGCAGCCGGCCAGCAGCAGGGCGCAGCAGACGGCGGCGACGGGGAAGCGGAAGGTGTGACGATTCACGGTAGTCCTCATTTGGTCGGGGGCACGAAGCCCGGCTCGCCGGGGCCCGGCGCGTCGCCCGGGGTGCCGAACAGGATGCTTTGCGGGCGGTCGGAGAACGAGTTGGCGGTGCGCCGCACCGCGCGCAGCGAGGCGCGCGCCTCGTCGGTCATCCGCACCACGTGCGGCAGGGTTTCCAGTTCCAGCTCGCTGGTGGCGGCGCCGAGCGCGCCGATGGTGGTGTTCAGGCGCTCGATCGGGCCGTCCGGCGCCTGCAGGCGGGTCGCCAGCTGGTCGTAGTTGCGCGTCATCGAGGTGGCGCTGGTGGCCAGGGTGTCGACCGAATCCATGCTGCGGTTGACCTTGTTCACCAGGCCGGGCAGCTGGTCGAGCACCGGATCGAGGCGTTGCGGAATGGCGGCATAGGCGTCGGCGGCGCGCTCGACGCTCTCGAAGGCGCCGACCATCTTGGCGCGGTTCTCGTCATTGAGCAGTTCGTCGAGGCTGGCGGTTACTTTCTCCGCCTTCTCGAGGATCGCCAGGCCGCGGTCTTCCAGCTGGTCGAGCAGGCCGGGGCGCAGCGGGATGCGGGCAATGCGATCTCCTCCCGTCTGCAGGCGCGGCGAACCGGTGCGCTCGTCGTCGAGCTGGATGAAGGCGATTCCCGTGACGCCCTGGTAGCCGAGCGTGGCATAGGTGGTGCTGGTGATCGGCGAGGCGGCGTCCACCGACAGCCTGATGAGGATCTGGCCGGTGACGCGCGGGTCGAACACGATCTCGTCGACGCGGCCGACCTCCAGGCCGCGGTAGCGCACCGTGGCTTGCGGGTTCAGGCCGGGGATCGACTGGGTGGTGACGATCTCGTAGGGCACCAGCTCGGTCTTGTCGCGGTTGAACCAGAGGCCGATCAGGACGGTCGCCACCAAGAGCGCGATCGTGAAGATGCCGGTCATCAGGGCATGTGACCTGTTTTCCATAACTATCGATTCTCCGATTCATGCTGGGCATGGCGCTCGTCGAGCACTTCCAGCGCCCGCTGGCCGCGCGGGCCCAGGAAAAAGTGTTTGATGAAGGGATGCTCGACCTGCAGCACGTCGCACGACGGTCCCACCGCCAGCACGTGCTTCTCGGCCAGCACCGCGATGCGCGAAGACAGCGCGAACAGGGTGTCCAGGTCGTGCGTGACCATCACCACCGTGAGCTTCAGCTCGCGGTGGAGGGTCTGGATCAGGGTGACGAAGGCGTCCGACAGGTCGGGGTCCAGCCCTGCCGTCGGTTCGTCCAGGAACAGCAGTTGCGGCTCGAGGGCCAGCGCGCGCGCCAGGGCGGCGCGCTTGACCATCCCGCCCGACAGGTCGGCCGGCATCTTGTTGGCGTGCTCGGGGCCCAGGCCCACCATATTCATCTTGAGCAGCACGGCGTCGCGGATCACGTCCTCGGGCAGGGAGCGCAATTCGCGCATCGGCAGGGCGATATTGTCGAACACGCTCAGCGCCGAGTACAGCGCGCCCTGCTGGAACAGCATGCCCCAATGGTTGCGCATGCGCTGCAGCTGCTCGGGCGAGGCCGCGCTGATGTCCTCGCCGAACACGTGCACGCTGCCCTGCGACGGCCGCTCGAGGCCCAGCATCTGGCGCAGCAGCACGGTCTTGCCGGTGCCGGAGCCGCCGACGATGGTGAGGATTTCGCCGCCGTAGATCTCGAGGTTCAGATCCTGGTGCACCACCGTGCGCCCGAATTTGGTCCACAGGTTGCGGATCTGGACCACCGGCGCGCCGACTTCCTCGTCGGGGCGCCGGTTCAGCTCCTGGCGGCGGTGTTTGCTGGTTCCCGGCATCAGAAGCCCGTCCCGTTGAAGATGATGGCGTACACCGCGTCGGCCAGGATCACCACCGTGATCGCGGTGACCACCGAGGTTGTGGTGCCGCGGCCCAGGCTCTCGGTGTTGGGCTTGATGCGCAGGCCGAAGTGGCACGAGATCAGGGCGATCAGCACGCCGAAGGTCGCGCCCTTGAGCAGGCCAATGGTGTAGTTCACGAACGGCACCGCGTCCGGCAGCTTTTGCAGGAAGTAGCGGAACGACATGCCCATCTCGATCTTTGCCGAAACCATGCCGCCCAGCAGGGCCATGGCGTCGGTCCAGACCACCAGCAGCGGCATCGAGATCGCCAGCGCGACCACCTTGGGCATGATCAGGCGGTAGCCATGCGAAATGCCCATCACGAGCATGGCGTCGAGTTCCTCGGTCACCCGCATCACGCCCAGCTGGGCCGTGATCGAGGAGCCGGAGCGGCCTGCGACCAGGATCGCGGCCAGCAGCGGGCCCAGTTCGCGGATCACCGCCATGCCGAGGATGTTGACGAGGTAGGCGTCGCCGCCGAACATGCGCAGCTGCTGCGACGACAGGTAGGAGAGCACGATCCCGATCAGGAAGCCGACCATGGCCGTGATGCCCAGCGCCTGGAAGCCGGAGTGATAGATGTTGGCGGAGATTTCGCGCCACGGTCCGGTCTGGGGACGGCGCAGGAAGCGGCCCAGGTCCTGGATCAGGATCCCGATCAGGCCGATGAAGCTGCGCAGGTGCTCGAGGAAGTTCAGGATGCCGGCGCCAAGCACGATCACCCATTGGAAGGGGCTCGTCCGGTGGCGCGGCAGCTTGATCTGGCCGGCCTCCTCGATGCGGCGGAACAGGTCTTCCTGGCGCGGGTCGAGCTTGAGGCGCTTGGGGCGCTCCTTGTTCCAGGTATTCCAGAACATCTGGGCGCCGATGTGGTCGAGGCTTTCGATGCCGGACAGGTCCCATTCGCAGGCTCCCTTGTCCTTCAGCCCGGCCAGCTGGCGCGTGATGCCCTTGAGGACGCCGCGCTGCGACAGGCCGTGAACTTGCCAGACTCCCTCGGCAATGACGGATTGGCCGGCACCCTGGCCGGACTGTTGAATGGTTAATGTTGGCGCATTTTCAATCCGCATTGCGCCAGTGTAAAAGAGAATCGTTTGTGTTGCCAGCCACGATACGGTTGCGTGTCAGGCCGCCAGATGGCGCACCTGGCGCGCTGGCGCGACCGCTTTCGGCGCCGCCGCCGGTTTCACTGGGCGCACCGGCGCATCGACCTTGCCGGCATAGTCGCTGGCCAGCAGCGCGGCCGCCTCGCCGGCATCCATGCCGCACCTCTGCAGCCACTGGGCCACCAGCTTGGCCAGGCGGTCGAGCGCAATGCGGTGGGTGGCGTCGGTGTGCGCATAGATCCAGTCCGAGAAGGCCATGAAGTTATCGAACGGCTTCTCGCCCAGCAGCACCGGGATGGTGTTGGCGAAGCGGCCCGAGTTGGCCACCAGGTCCCAGTAGCGGGCAAAGCGCACCAGGCGCTGCATGGTGGCGAAGTCGATTTTACTTGTCGCCAGCACCGTGTAGGGCGGGTAGGGATCGTAGACCATGCCGAATTCCTGGGTATGGCGGATGATCGGCGTGCCGCGCAGGCGCTTGAGGATGCCGAACTGGATCTCTTCGGCGCCCAGGCTCACCAGGTGGTCGAAGCCGCGCGCGAAGCTGGCCACGTCCTCGCCCGGGAGGCCGGCGATCAGGTCCACGTGCAGGTGGGCGGTGGCGTGCTGGGTCAGCCAGCGGATGTTCTCGGCTGCCTTCTCGTTGTTCTGGCGGCGGCTGACCAGGGATTGCACCTCGGGGTTGAAGCTCTGGATGCCGATCTCGAACTGCAGCGCGCCGGCCGGGAATTTGGCGATCGTTTCCTTGAGCGCTTCCGGCAGATGGTCGGGCACCAGCTCGAAGTGGGCGTAGACCGGGTCGTCCGGACTGGCCTCGATTTTGTCGAGGAAGAACTGCATGATGCGCAGGCTGGTCTTGACGTTCAGGTTGAAGGTGCGGTCGACGAACTTGAACAGGCGGGCGCCTCGTGAGTACAGCAGCTCGAGCTCGGCCAGGAAGGCATCCAGGGGAAGGGCCAGGCCGTCTTGTCCAGCGAAGACAGGCAGAATTCGCATTTGAACGGGCAGCCGCGCGAAGCTTCCACGTACAGGGTGCGGTGGGCGATGTCCTCCTCACTATATAAAGAGTAGGGCAGGGCGATCTCTCCCATCGGCGGCTGCACGCCCGCATGCACCCTCATGATCGGCTTGGGGCCGTCCAGGATCTCGCGGCACAGCTTGGGGAAGGTGACGTCGCCCCAGCCGGTGACGACGTAGTCGGCCAGCTTGACGATCTCCTGCTCGCCTGTCTCGTGCGAGACTTCCGGGCCGCCCAGGATGATGGTCACGTTCGGCGCCACGCGCTTGAGCATGGCCACCAGGCGGGTGGTCTCTTCCACGTTCCAGATATAGACGCCGAAGCCGACGATGCGCGGCGTATGCGCCAGGATGCGCTCGACCAGGTCGGTGGTCTTGGCGCCGATGACGAATTCCTGGATCCTGGTCTGCTCTTGCAGCGGGCCCATATTGGCCGCCAGGTAGCGCAGGCCGAGCGAGGCATGCGTATAGCGGGCGTTGAGGGTCGAGAGCAGGATCGTCATGGCGGGGAAGGGAAGGGTTGCGGCGGAAGGCGGTATTTTACTGCGCCGGGCAAGGCTTTCGACCTGTATATGCAGTGCGAGTTGCTTGTGATAAAGATTACTGTCTACAATCGACCACTCTTTCTAACTCGAATGCCATTATGCTTCTCACGAATATCGAAACCATCCCAGGCAAGAACATTACGGTTTGCCACGGCGTCGTCTCCGGCAGCTCGGTGCGTTCCAAGCACGTCGGGCGGGACATCATGGCGGGCCTGAAGAATATGGTTGGCGGCGAGCTGCGCGGCTATACCGAGCTGCTGGAAGAGTCGCGCGCGCAGGCCACGGAGCGCATGAAGTCGCAGGCGCAGCAGATGGGCGCGAATGCGATCGTCAATGTGCGCTTCTCGACCTCGTCGGTGGCAGCCGGCGCCGCCGAGATCTATGTCTACGGCACCGCAGTGACGGTCGCGTAATGGAAATCATTTTTCTCATCGCCTTCTGGACGGTGCCCGTCGCGCTGGGCTACGTCTTCGGAAGGATGGCCGAGCGAAGGCATTACCGCTCCATCATCGAGCGCGAAAAGGCGTTCGTGCACCTGCCTGCCACCTCGCTGCGCACCCTGGTGGGCACGGCGCCGGTCGCGCGCAGCGAGCTGGTCACGGGCAGCGTGGTCATCTCGGTCGACCATTTCAAGAAAGCGGCCTCCGCCTTGCGCTCGATCGTGGGTGGATCGGTCAAGTCCTATGAGTCCTTGCTCGACCGGGCCAAGCGGGAAGCGCTGCTGCGCCTGAAGGAAAGCTGCCCCGGCGCCCATGAGATCGTCAACGTCCGTCTGGAGACGATGCCGCTGGCCGGCAGCCAGCCGCGCCAGGTGACCGGCGTCGAGGTGCTGGCCTACGGCACCGCCATCTATTATATGGAGGGCTTCGCGCCCGCATGAAATACCAGGCTTCGCTGCCCGAGCATAACGACAATATCTCGCACGAACATCCACTGAAGGATTTTGTGCTCATCCTGGCCGGCCTGTCGGCGGTGATTTTCGCTGCTTACCTGGCGCTGGGATGGCTGGTCGACGTGGTCGTCGAGCGCATGAACCCGGAGACCGAGGCCAGGCTGACGCAGCTGGTGGCCTGGACAGCGCCGCGCGGCGAGGCCGCGCTGCAAGGGCGTGAGGCGTGGGCGCAGGCCCTGGCGGATGGCCTGAAAACGTGCGCCGGGGTGAAGGCGCCGGTGACGGTGCGGGTCAGCCGCTCGGCGTCGCCGAATGCGATGGTCGCGCCTGGCGGGCTGGTCATCGTGCATTCGGCGCTGTTCGACAGCGTGCGTTCCGAGAATGGCATGGCATTCGTGCTGGCCCATGAGCTGTCTCACCTCGCGCACCGCGATCACTTGCGCGCGCTAGGGCGGCGGCTGGTGCTGGTGACGGCCGTTACCTTGCTGACGGGGGATGGCTCCGGGACCGCCGGCGTGCTGCTGCCGGCCCAGCACCTGGGAGAATCCCGCTATTCGCGCGGGCGCGAGGCCGCGGCCGACGGGAAGGCGCTCGACATCTTGCAGTGCCGTTACGAACATGCCGGTGGCGCCACCGAATTCTTCGAGACCTTGCAGCGCAAGGAGGACGACGTGGCGGCGTTCACGCACTACCTGGCGTCGCATCCATCGATGGGGGCGCGCATCGACGCGCTGCGGGGAGCGATCCGCCAGAAGGAGATGAAGACAGGCGATGTGCGCCCCATGCCGCGCTTCTGATCGTTCCGGCGATAACGCTGGCACTTGGCGGATTTGCCTGATAGAATGCAGGCCGGAATTCAGGAAGCCTGTTGCCCAGTAGAGGAACAGTTTTCCAGCAAGTTATGCCTGATGACCATAGCAAGTCGGTACCACCCCTTCCCATCCCGAACAGGACCGTGAAACGACATTGCGACGATGATAGTGCTGCAACCAGTGTGAAAGTAGTTTATCGTCAGGCTATTCAATAGAGAGAAAGCCCACCAGATGCCTGGTGGGCTTTTTTGCTTTCTGGCCGGCCGATATGTGCTGTTGCGTAAAACTCATTCATTTTAAGGAGTGGCGATCGCGTCAAGCTGAGCGAGCACGTCCTGCGGCAGGCTGAGCTTGGCTGCTGCCAGGTTTTCGCGCAGATGAACAGGCGACGAGGTGCCCGGGATCAGCAGAATGTTTGGCGAGCGCTGCAGCAGCCAGGCGATCGCCACCTGCATGGGTGTCGCGCCGAGTTGCGCGGCGACGGCGGACAGGGCGTCCGACTGCAGGGGCGAAAAGCCGCCGAGCGGGAAGAACGGCACGTAAGGAATCCCCTGGCGCGCCAGCGCATCGATCATGGCGTCGTCATTGCGGTGGACCAGGTTATACATATTCTGGACGCAGGCGATGGGCATGATGCGCTGCGCCTCCTCGAGCTGGCGCGGCGTTACGTTACTCAGGCCGATGTGCCGGATCAGGCCGCGCTGGCGCAGCTCGGCGAGTGTGGCGAGCTGAGGCTCGAGCGAGCCTTCGGCCGGCTTGTAGGGGTCGAACATGGCGCGCAGATTGACGACTTCCAGGGTATCCAGTCCCAGGTTGCGCAGGTTGTCGTGCACGGCCTGCTCCAGTTCGGGTGCCGAGAAGGCGGGCAGCCAGCTGCCATCGGCGTCCCGTCGCGCGCCGACCTTGGTGACGATGACGAGCTCGTCGCGGTAGGGGTGGAGCGCTTCACGTATCAACTGGTTGGTGACGTGTGGGCCGTAGAAATCCGAGGTGTCGATGTGGTTGACGCCAAGCTCCAACGCCTCGCGCAGGACCGCACGCGCGACGGCCGCATCCTTGGGCGGGCCGAAGGCGTTTGGGCCGGCCAGTTGCATGGCGCCATAGCCAAGGCGGCGGACAGTGCGGTTGCCGAGTGTATGGGTGCCGGCTTGATCGATCGTGGTGGACATGGTGTCGCTCCTTGTTGTGAGTTGGTGCAATCAAGATAAATCGCGCCGATCTGTGTGACAATCGGGTGAAATCAACACGGGCTGTACGAAAAAACGAACAATGAAAATCGAGCTGGGAGATCTGTCGGCCTTTGTCGCCGTTGCGCGCGCCGGCGGCTTCCGGGAAGCGGCACGCGCAACCGACGGCAGCGCTTCCGGCTTGAGCGAAGCGGTCCGGCGCCTGGAAGCGCGTCTGGGCGTGCGCCTGCTGAACCGGACGACGCGCAGCGTGGCGCCGACCGAGGCAGGCAGCAGCCTGCTGGCGCGCCTGGATCCGGTGTGGAGCGAAATCGACAGCGCCCTGGATGTGGTCAATAGTTTTCGCGATACGCCCACCGGCACCTTGCGCCTGAATGTCTCGATGAGTGCGGCGCGCCTGGTGCTGCCGGCCATCGTGCCGGCGTTTCTTGCCAAATATCCCGAGATCCGCCTGGAGGTGGTGGCCGAGGAGAGCTTCGTCGACGTGCTCGCAGCTGGCTGCGACGCCGGCATCCGCTACGAGGAGCGGCTGGAGCAGGACATGATCGCCGTGCCGATCGGCCCGCGCACGCAGCGGATGGCGGCCGCGGCCTCTCCCGCCTGGCTGGCCCGCCATGGAGCGCCCGGGCATCCACGCGAGCTGGCGCCCGGCGCATGTATTCGCGCGCGCTTTGCCAGCGGTGCGATGATCGACTGGATGTTCCAGCGGGGCGGCGAGACGGTGACCATCGAGCCGAATGGGCAGTTGCTGGTGCAGGTGGGCGGGGCGCTGGACCTGGCGATCGATTCCGCGGTGCAGGGTTTGGGCGTGATCTATCTGTTCGAGGACTGGCTGAAGCCGTATGTCGAGCGTGGGGAGCTTAAGCCCGTGCTGCAGCCGTGGTGGCCGCAGTTCTCTGGACCTTATCTGTACTACTCGGGCCGGCGGCTGGTGCCGGCGCCGCTACGGGCCTTCGTCGACTTCATCCGTAACAATGCGGTTTCGTCACAAAACTGAAAAATTAGGTGTTGACGAAGCTCAGCAGGACGAGCATAATCTCATTCCTCTGCTGCTGACGAACAAAACGATTCGAAGCGACAGCAGATGAAGCAGTAACCGAATTCTGATCTTTAAAAATTAACAGTCGATAAGTGTGGGCGTTTGATGAAGGTGCCAAGAACTTCGGTTCTTGATTACTTAAATTATCAAATGTTCACAAAAAGTATTAACGTTGCTTCAGCAATGAAGTGACGGTCAGTATTTTGAGTGAGCGACCTCGCTAGCAATAGCGAGTGACTCGAAAGAGTCAACAAACAGAGATTGAACTGAAGAGTTTGATCCTGGCTCAGATTGAACGCTGGCGGCATGCTTTACACATGCAAGTCGAACGGTAACAGGGAGCTTGCTCCGCTGACGAGTGGCGAACGGGTGAGTAATATATCGGAACGTACCCAGAAGTGGGGGATAACGTAGCGAAAGTTACGCTAATACCGCATACGATCCACGGATGAAAGTAGGGGACCTTCGGGCCTTATGCTTTTGGAGCGGCCGATATCTGATTAGCTAGTTGGTGAGGTAAAGGCTCACCAAGGCGACGATCAGTAGCTGGTCTGAGAGGACGACCAGCCACACTGGAACTGAGACACGGTCCAGACTCCTACGGGAGGCAGCAGTGGGGAATTTTGGACAATGGGCGCAAGCCTGATCCAGCAATGCCGCGTGAGTGAAGAAGGCCTTCGGGTTGTAAAGCTCTTTTGTCAGGGAAGAAACGGTAGAGGCTAATATCCTTTGCTAATGACGGTACCTGAAGAATAAGCACCGGCTAACTACGTGCCAGCAGCCGCGGTAATACGTAGGGTGCAAGCGTTAATCGGAATTACTGGGCGTAAAGCGTGCGCAGGCGGTTTTGTAAGTCTGACGTGAAATCCCCGGGCTCAACCTGGGAATTGCGTTGGAGACTGCAAGGCTAGAATCTGGCAGAGGGGGGTAGAATTCCACGTGTAGCAGTGAAATGCGTAGAGATGTGGAGGAACACCGATGGCGAAGGCAGCCCCCTGGGTCAAGATTGACGCTCATGCACGAAAGCGTGGGGAGCAAACAGGATTAGATACCCTGGTAGTCCACGCCCTAAACGATGTCTACTAGTTGTCGGGTTTTAATTAACTTGGTAACGCAGCTAACGCGTGAAGTAGACCGCCTGGGGAGTACGGTCGCAAGATTAAAACTCAAAGGAATTGACGGGGACCCGCACAAGCGGTGGATGATGTGGATTAATTCGATGCAACGCGAAAAACCTTACCTACCCTTGACATGTACGGAATGCCGGAGAGATTTGGCAGTGCTCGAAAGAGAACCGTAACACAGGTGCTGCATGGCTGTCGTCAGCTCGTGTCGTGAGATGTTGGGTTAAGTCCCGCAACGAGCGCAACCCTTGTCATTAGTTGCTACATTCAGTTGAGCACTCTAATGAGACTGCCGGTGACAAACCGGAGGAAGGTGGGGATGACGTCAAGTCCTCATGGCCCTTATGGGTAGGGCTTCACACGTCATACAATGGTACATACAGAGGGCCGCCAACCCGCGAGGGGGAGCTAATCCCAGAAAGTGTATCGTAGTCCGGATCGTAGTCTGCAACTCGACTACGTGAAGTTGGAATCGCTAGTAATCGCGGATCAGCATGCCGCGGTGAATACGTTCCCGGGTCTTGTACACACCGCCCGTCACACCATGGGAGCGGGTTTTACCAGAAGTAGGTAGCTTAACCGCAAGGAGGGCGCTTACCACGGTAGGATTCGTGACTGGGGTGAAGTCGTAACAAGGTAGCCGTATCGGAAGGTGCGGCTGGATCACCTCCTTTCTAGAGTAGCACCGGCGGCGAAAGCTGCATCATCAAGCGTCCACGCTTATCGACTGTTGAATGTAAAGAACAGTTTTATCGGGGCTGTAGCTCAGCTGGTTAGAGCACCGTGTTGATAACGCGGGGGTCGTTGGTTCGAGTCCAACCAGCCCTACCACGTTTCTCGGGGGATTAGCTCAGCTGGGAGAGCACCTGCTTTGCAAGCAGGGGGTCGTCGGTTCGATCCCGTCATCCTCCACCAAAAAAGTTCAAACGTAAGTCGTCAGTAAATGACTGATGAGATTTAGGTTTGGTCTTTTCGAGATCACTGTTTTTTCGTTCTTTAACAATCTGGAAGAAGTAAAGTTTTTTTAAGCGTGTAAGCGAATCAGAAATGATGAGCGAGCACACTTAGGGTAGTAGTAATTTGTATCAAGCAAACATAGTTGTACTCTTGAATCCTGTGACGATCTCTGTAACTCATGCAGAGGCCAACGTTATAGGGACAAGTGAATAAGTGCACATGGTGGATGCCTTGGCGATTACAGGCGATGAAGGACGTAGTAGCTTGCGATAAGCTGCGGGGAGCTAGCAAACGAGCTTTGATCCGCAGATTTCCGAATGGGGAAACCCGGCCTTTTAGGTCATTGCATGCTGAATACATAGGCATGCAAAGCGAACGCGGCGAACTGAAACATCTAAGTAGCTGCAGGAAAAGAAATCAACCGAGATTCCCAAAGTAGTGGCGAGCGAAATGGGATGAGCCTGTATGTGATAGTCGGACTGATAGTGGAAGCCTCTGGAAAGTGGCGCCATAGTGGGTGATAGCCCGTACACGAAATCAGACCGGTGGTACTAAGCATACGACAAGTAGGGCGGGACACGAGAAATCCTGTCTGAACATGGGGGACCATCCTCCAAGGCTAAATACTCGTAATCGACCGATAGTGAACCAGTACCGTGAGGGAAAGGCGAAAAGAACCCCGGGAGGGGAGTGAAATAGATCCTGAAACCGTGTGCATACAAACAGTCGGAGCCTCTTCGTGGGGTGACGGCGTACCTTTTGTATAATGGGTCAGCGACTTACATTCAGTGGCGAGGTTAACCGGATAGGGGAGCCGTAGAGAAATCGAGTCCGAACAGGGCGACAGTCGCTGGGTGTAGACCCGAAACCAAGTGATCTACCCATGGCCAGGATGAAGGTGCGGTAACACGCCCTGGAGGTCCGAACCCACTAATGTTGAAAAATTAGGGGATGAGCTGTGGGTAGGGGTGAAAGGCTAAACAAACTTGGAAATAGCTGGTTCTCTCCGAAAACTATTTAGGTAGTGCCTCAAGTATCACCATCGGGGGTAGAGCACTGTTATGGCTAGGGGGTCATTGCGACTTACCAAACCATTGCAAACTCCGAATACCGATGAGTGCGAGCTTGGGAGACAGACATCGGGTGCTAACGTCCGGTGTCAAGAGGGAAACAACCCAGACCGCCAGCTAAGGTCCCAAAGATTGGCTAAGTGGAAAACGAAGTGGGAAGGCTAAAACAGTCAGGATGTTGGCTTAGAAGCAGCCACCATTTAAAGAAAGCGTAATAGCTCACTGATCGAGTCGTCCTGCGCGGAAGATGTAACGGGGCTAAGCCAGTCACCGAAGCTGCGGATATCCGTAAGGATATGGTAGGAGAGCGTTCTGTAAGCCTGCGAAGGTGTCTTGTAAAGGATGCTGGAGGTATCAGAAGTGCGAATGCTGACATGAGTAGCGATAATGCGGGTGAAAAGCCCGCACGCCGTAAGCCCAAGGTTTCCTGTTCAACGTTCATCGGAGCAGGGTGAGTCGGCCCCTAAGGCGAGGCAGAGATGCGTAGCTGATGGGAAGCAGGTTAATATTCCTGCACCGTCGTATGATGCGATGGGGGGACGGATCGCGGAAGGTTGTCTGACTGTTGGAATAGTCAGTTTTTGACTCATAGAAGGTGCTTAGGCAAATCCGGGCACGTAATTCAAGGGGTCGAGACGAGTTGCCATGTGCGACGAAGCAATCGGAAGTGGTTCCAAGAAAAGCCTCTAAGCTTCAGTCATACGAGACCGTACCGCAAACCGACACAGGTGGGCGAGATGAGTATTCTAAGGCGCTTGAGAGAACTCGGGAGAAGGAACTCGGCAAATTGGTACCGTAACTTCGGGATAAGGTACGCCCTAGTAGCTTGATTGGTTTACTCCATGAGGGCCAAAGGGTTGCAATAAAATGGTGGCTGCGACTGTTTAATAAAAACACAGCACTCTGCAAACACGAAAGTGGACGTATAGGGTGTGACGCCTGCCCGGTGCTGGAAGATTAAATGATGGGGTGCAAGCTCTTGATTGAAGTCCCAGTAAACGGCGGCCGTAACTATAACGGTCCTAAGGTAGCGAAATTCCTTGTCGGGTAAGTTCCGACCTGCACGAATGGCGTAACGATGGCCACACTGTCTCCTCCCGAGACTCAGCGAAGTTGAAATGTTTGTGATGATGCAATCTACCCGCGGCTAGACGGAAAGACCCCATGAACCTTTACTGTAGCTTTGCATTGGACTTTGAATCAATCTGTGTAGGATAGGTGGGAGGCTTTGAAGCGGGGACGCCAGTTCTCGTGGAGCCATCCTTGAAATACCACCCTGGTTCATTTGAGGTTCTAACCTTGGTCCGTTATCCGGATCGGGGACAGTGCATGGTAGGCAGTTTGACTGGGGCGGTCTCCTCCTAAAGTGTAACGGAGGAGTTCGAAGGTACGCTAGGTACGGTCGGACATCGTGCTAATAGTGCAATGGCATAAGCGTGCTTAACTGCGAGACCGACAAGTCGAGCAGGTACGAAAGTAGGACATAGTGATCCGGTGGTTCTGTATGGAAGGGCCATCGCTCAACGGATAAAAGGTACTCTGGGGATAACAGGCTGATTCCTCCCAAGAGTTCATATCGACGGGGGAGTTTGGCACCTCGATGTCGGCTCATCACATCCTGGGGCTGTAGCCGGTCCCAAGGGTATGGCTGTTCGCCATTTAAAGTGGTACGTGAGCTGGGTTTAAAACGTCGTGAGACAGTTTGGTCCCTATCTGCCGTGGGCGTTGGAAATTTGAAGGGGGCTGCTCCTAGTACGAGAGGACCGGAGTGGACGAACCTCTGGTGTACCGGTTGTCACGCCAGTGGCATTGCCGGGTAGCTAAGTTCGGAAGAGATAACCGCTGAAAGCATCTAAGCGGGAAACTTGCCTTGAGATGAGATTTCCCGGAGCCTTGAGCTCCTTGAAGGGTCGTTCGAGACCAGGACGTTGATAGGCTGGGTGTGGAAGTGCAGTAATGCATTAAGCTAACCAGTACTAATTGCCCGTACGGCTTGTCCCTATAACCTTGGTAGTCCAAGGTCGAGTACAACTGCTCGATACAAAGCTACAACCCAACAATACTTCTTCCAGATTCAGAGCAGACGCGAACTGTCGCGACTGCTCGTACAAGTCATGCCTGATGACCATAGCAAGTCGGTCCCACCCCTTCCCATCCCGAACAGGACCGTGAAACGACTTTGCGCCGATGATAGTGCTGCAACCAGTGTGAAAGTAGGTTATCGTCAGGCTAGTTATATGAAAAACCCCACCGAGTGATCTCGGTGGGGTTTTTTGCGTTTCGGCCCAAGTTCTTACCACCCCGGTTACTTGACGGGGCGCAACGAAAAGCAGAATACGCTTCTTAAGTTGTTTCTTGCTTCTAATATTCCTTTACAGCGAGGACAACTACCTCGCCGCGCTGTACTTTATCTATCCCCAATACACCATCTCATCTCACCTTGAGGCGACCATGCAAGAGCTCGGCTTCGTGGTATTGGCAGTGCTGGGTTATCCGTTTTTCGTCGCGTGGCTTATGGGACTGCGCAAGGCGAGCAGGATCGATGAGCTGGAAGAGAGGATGGAGGCCTTGAACCAGCAGGTACATCGTCTCACGACGCCACCGTCGCCCAGCACAACTGCGTGGCGTCCTGCCGACGCGGATACGGCAGCGGCGCCGCTACCTGATCTCACCAGGGCTCCTCCGGCCGCACCAGCAGCCGACGACGGCATCGCACACTCGCCCCCAAAAATGGCGGCCACCACGCAGGCGCAGGCGAGGCCTGCCAACCCCAGGGCGGCGTCGACGGTCCATGTAGAGCCAGTCCGGGAGCCCATCTTGAAGGCGCCGCCACGCTGGTTCATCGGCGCCAAGACCTGGCTCCTCACCGGCAACCTGGTTGCCAAGCTCGGCCTCGTGATCCTCTTCATCGGCATCGGCTTCCTGCTCAAATACGCCGCCGCGACCCTCATTATCCCGATCGAACTGCGTCTGGCCGCCGTGGTCCTGGCCGATTTTGGATTGCTGGCCTGGGGGTGGCGCCTGCGCCTGACGCGCAGGGAGCTCGCACTGCCCATTCAGGGAACCGCAATTGCGGTCCTGATGCTGGTGATCTTCAGCGCCTATCGGCTCTATGCGCTGGTGCCTTCTGGCCTGGCTTTTGCGCTGCTGGTGTTTCTTACGTTTTTCACCTGTCTGCTGGCGGTCCTGCAGGAGGCGCCCTGGCTCGCGGCATTTGGCATCTCGGGCGGATTTGCCTCTCCCGTACTGCTGGCGAACGGGGAAGCCGGCAGCCATATCGGACTCTTTACGTACTACGCGCTGCTCAACGCTGGCGTGTTTGCCCTGGCCGTCATGCGCTCATGGCATCCGCTCAATCTGCTGGGATTCGTCTTCACCTTCATCGTTGGCGCCTCCTGGGGCGGGCTGCGCTACACGCCCGACCATTACTGGTCGGCCCAAGCCTTCCTGATCCTGTTTTTCCTGTGCTACGTCGCGATCCCTCTTTCGTTCGCGACCCGGGGGAGAACGCGCATGAAGGACTACGTCGATATCATCCTGGTCCTGGGCACGCCGCTGCTCGCATTTGGATTCCAGATCGGCCTGGTCAAGGACAGCGAATTCGGTCTTGCCTTTACCGCGCTCGGTTTGGGTGGGTTCTATCTGGCGCTCGGCATTGCGTTGTGGCGCAGCGGGCAAGAGCGCTTGCGCTTGATGGTCGAGACCTTCGCGGTGGTTGGCGTCGTCTTCGGCACGCTCGCCGTCCCATTTTCGCTCGATGCACGGTGGACCTCGGCCGCCTGGGCCGTTGAAGGCGTCGGATTCGTCTGGCTCGGCCTGCGCAACCAGCGCCGGCTTGCATGGATCTTCGGACTGTTTCTCCAGGTCAGCGCCTGGGGGAGCTTCATTGCCGCTGCATCGAAGCTCGATGTAGACACCGCGGCCGCAGCCAATCTGTGGCTGGGACTCCTGCTGCTGGGTTGCAGCGCGTTTCTGGTCGCAGCCAACCTGCGCAAGCATGCCAGCAACGACGACTGCCTGCCGGAGCTTGCCAGCGTTGGACTGTTACTCGCCGCCCTTGCCCTGCTCGGCGCCTGCTGGAGCGAAGCAGTGTTCCGCGCGGATGGCAGTGTCCTGGCGAACTGGATGGTAGTCGGCGCCCTATTCACGGCCGTGCTGTTGTATGCGATTGGCGTCAGCATGACGTGGCCGATGGCACACGGGCTCGCCCTGACCACCCAGGTCGTGGGCGCTGGCGCGGTGGGCATCATCTGCGCGCCGGGCTGGTCGTTCACCTCCATGCTCGAGACGAGCGGCGAGCAGCCGCTGTTGGGCGTCGTCATGCTGGCCGTCGCGGCATTCTCGACCAGTCGCATGTTGCAGCGCCCCAACCTCGCACAGGGCGACGCCGATTGCGCTGCAAGCGGAATTGCTTCGGTACTTCTGTTGTGGGCGGGCATCTGGTGGTTCGGCCCAGTCATCAATATCGCCGCGGGCAGGCTGGCCGACTATCTGCCGGCGGGTCTCGGTAGCCAGTATGCGCGCTGGACCTGCGTGTACGCAGCGGCGGTCGTGATCACGGCGGTGGCGGGCATGCGGCTTGGCCCGCGCCTGTCCTGGCCACAACTGCGCTGGTTCGCGATTGCCTGCTGGGGCATGCTGGCCCTGGTCACGGCGGCTTGCTTGCACACACTGTATGCCAGCCACACGCTGCCGGAGGCGGCGGATTGGCTTGCCTGGACCATCCTTTGGGCCGGCGGCGAGTATGCGATCCTGCGCTGGAGCGAGGGCGGTTCGGAGATAAGCCGGATGCCGCTCAAGATATTGCATGCCCTGCGCACCGCTGGGCCGTGGCTGGCGCTCTGGCCGGCCGGCGCCATCCTGATCGATCGTTGGCTTGCCGGTCCAGGCGAACCGCTCCCAGCGGCGCAAACCGACTGGGCAGCCGATCCCGCCTGGAGCAATTATTTGCCGAGTTGGGCAATGATGCTTGCCCTTGTATTCCTGTTGCGCCGCAGTCAGTCGGACAGGTGGCCGAGCGCGCCGCTGGGGGATTGGTATCGCACCGTCGTCATCCCCGGCGGCACCGTGTTGATGGCGATGCTGGCGGTGTTCTGGAATGTGAGGCATGACGGAGCGATGTTGCCGTTGCCCTATGTGCCGTTACTGAACCCGCTCGACCTGACCACCGGTTTCGTGTTGATGCTATGGGCGAACGCTTTGCACCAGCTCACCAGTCGTTCCTCGCCGCATCGCGCGCTGGTGGATCGGTTGAAGATCGGCGGCGCGATCGCGGCCTATATCTGGTTCAACCTCATCCTGTTGCGTAGCGCGGCGTACTACGGCGGCATGGACTACCGTATCGACGCACTCGCCGCATCGCAATTGGTGCAAGCAATGCTGTCCCTGGTCTGGAGCGCGAGCGCACTGGTGCTCATGCGTTTCTCCGCACGCATGGCCCTGCGGCGCGCCTGGTGGAGCGGGGCGCTCGCGCTCGGGATCGTGGTGGCGAAGCTGTTCCTGGTCGATGTGGCAAACGGGTCAGCATCGGGCGCGTCGTCTCCTTCGTCGGTGTCGGACTGTTGTTGCTGTTGGTAGGCTACCTTGCCCCTTATCCGAAAACAGCGCAGGCCGAGCGGTCAGCCGTTTCCGCTTGAGCTGAACAGGAGACAACCATGTATGCGTTTTTCAAACGGCGCACGGTCGTTGTCGTTCTGGCGGCCCTGCCTGTTTCGGTCGCCATTGCCAGTCCGGGAGACGGGCCGGCCAGCTATTCGCACATCCTCCCGCTCGGTGTCGACGCCAATCAGGCCGTCGTGCAGCTGCGGGTGCCGCGTGAAGTCTATCTGCATGCGCGTTCGCCGGACTTGGACGACGTGCGCGTGTTCGACGCCGACGGCGCATCGCTGCCGTTCGCATTGGTCGACCTGGCTGCGCCGCCGGTGTTGAGCCGGCAACGCATCCCGGTGGCCGTCTTCCCGGTGCATGGCCCCGTACGCGACGCCGGGCGTGTGCACGACAGCCTGCAGATCCGAACAGGAACCGATGGCGCCGTCATTTCGGTGACGGCGCCCACGCGCGCGGCCGGCGATGAGCTGGTGAGCTTGATCCTGGATTTGCGACCGGCCGCGAGCGCGCAGGTGGACGGGGATGCGCCGGTGGACGCGCTTGCATTGACTTTGCCGCCGGGAGCGGGAAGCTACAGCGCGTGGGTCGCGCTCGATGTCAGCGACGACCTGCAAAACTGGGATGAACTAGCCGAGGCGGCGCTGAGCTGGCTGGTCAACGACCAGGGAGCAAGCGTGCGCAAAGACCGCATCGGATTCAGGCCGCGGTCGTTCCGCTATGCCCGCATCCGTTGGCTGGAGGGCAAGCCGATCGCCTTCTCCGCGATTCATGCCGAGTACGTGGTCCAGCGGCAGGCCGCCCGGCATCTCGACACCATCGTTCTGCAAGCTTCGCCGGGCCTCGAGGGCCGGGACCTGGTCTATACGGCGCCCATCGCGATTCCTGCACGCTCGCTCGGGCTGGCGTTCACCGGACAGAACGTCGTGATGCCGGTGCTGGTCGGGCAATACGAAACTCTCCGCAGACGCGAGGCGGGAGGGCGAAGCACGGTGCGATTGCAGTCGCTGGTGAACACGACGTTCTACCAGATGGTCCAGGATGGGCGGCGTCGGGCTTCGGGAGACGTCGAGATTCCCGTGACGCATGCCTCCGAGTGGATCGTGCGGCCGCAGGCCGATGTGTCCGAGCGCCCGGCCCTGCGCCTGGGCTGGACACCCGCGAGCATGGTGTTCGTCGCTGGTGGCAGGCCACCTTACACGCTGGCGTTCGGCCGCACGGGCGTACGCCCGGCCCGAGTCGGACTGCATCAGGTCGCGCCGGGGTTCAGTGTGGGCGAGCTGGCCGGGCTGGTGGCGGCCAGGCCTGGAAATCTGGTGCAGCAGCGGTCACCTGGCCAGGCTATGGACGCTGTCGCCAGCAGTTCATCCGGAAACAAGCGGGGCTGGTTGTGGGCATTGCTGGTTGGTGGAGTCGTGGCGCTGGGTGCGATGGCCTGGCATCTTTTCCGCCAGCTCAAGAGCGGCGCGCAGCGGCCGGTCGCCTGAATCGCTGCACATGTAAAAAGGCCCGCCGGTTGGTAACTGGCGGGCTTGGCGACTGGATGATCGGTTCAGGCGGCGTACATTCCACTATTGATGCGCAGTTCGAGCTTGTCCCAGAACCGGTCGTGGATTGGAAGCAGCAGCACATTGCAGACCGGCTCGAGGACGGCGGCCAGGCCCCCGAAGGCGATCGAGCCGGTGGCGCAGTAGATGACTGCGAACGCAACACCCATGTGCATCAGCGTCTGGCTGACCTTCTCCCCAGCGATCTTCATGTAACGGTCACGTTCCGACGTTGCCCCGGCGCGGACGGCGGCCCATGCTCTTTCATGGAAGGGGAGCAGGAGGACGTTGATCACTGGTTCGATGATGATGGCCAGGCCGCTGAACACGATCGAGCCCGTCATCGCGTAGGCGATCGTGAAGGCGATCGCCATGTGGGTGATGACCTGGCTGGTTTTCTTGGCTGCGATGACCATGGCGTTACCTCTTCACTTCGGTTCCTGACTGTAGAGCCAAATGATAATGATTCTCGGTTATAGTTAAAAGCAAATAATATTGAATATATCGATAGTTATCAGCTATCAATGGCGATGCAACATGGGTAACGCAAGACTTGCGGGATGTGTCATCGGTTTGTTATAGTCTCGTTCTCCCGACGCAGACGCATCCTTTCAGGTAGCGAAAAGCGGAAGGAAAAAGAGGGTTGACGAGATTTAAAAAACGCTTCATACTCTCTCTTCTCTGCTGCTGACGAACAAAACGATTCGAAGCGACAGCAGATGAAGCAGTAACCGAATTCTGATCTTTAAAAATTAACAGTCGATAAGTGTGGGCGTTTGATGAAGGTGCCAAGAACTTCGGTTCTTGATTACTTAAATTATCAAATGTTCACAAAAAGTATTAACGTTGCTTCAGCAATGAAGTGACGGTCAGTATTTTGAGTGAGCGACCTCGCTAGCAATAGCGAGTGACTCGAAAGAGTCAACAAACAGAGATTGAACTGAAGAGTTTGATCCTGGCTCAGATTGAACGCTGGCGGCATGCTTTACACATGCAAGTCGAACGGTAACAGGGAGCTTGCTCCGCTGACGAGTGGCGAACGGGTGAGTAATATATCGGAACGTACCCAGAAGTGGGGGATAACGTAGCGAAAGTTACGCTAATACCGCATACGATCCACGGATGAAAGTAGGGGACCTTCGGGCCTTATGCTTTTGGAGCGGCCGATATCTGATTAGCTAGTTGGTAGGGTAAAGGCCTACCAAGGCGACGATCAGTAGCTGGTCTGAGAGGACGACCAGCCACACTGGAACTGAGACACGGTCCAGACTCCTACGGGAGGCAGCAGTGGGGAATTTTGGACAATGGGCGCAAGCCTGATCCAGCAATGCCGCGTGAGTGAAGAAGGCCTTCGGGTTGTAAAGCTCTTTTGTCAGGGAAGAAACGGTAGAGGCTAATATCCTTTGCTAATGACGGTACCTGAAGAATAAGCACCGGCTAACTACGTGCCAGCAGCCGCGGTAATACGTAGGGTGCAAGCGTTAATCGGAATTACTGGGCGTAAAGCGTGCGCAGGCGGTTTTGTAAGTCTGACGTGAAATCCCCGGGCTCAACCTGGGAATTGCGTTGGAGACTGCAAGGCTAGAATCTGGCAGAGGGGGGTAGAATTCCACGTGTAGCAGTGAAATGCGTAGAGATGTGGAGGAACACCGATGGCGAAGGCAGCCCCCTGGGTCAAGATTGACGCTCATGCACGAAAGCGTGGGGAGCAAACAGGATTAGATACCCTGGTAGTCCACGCCCTAAACGATGTCTACTAGTTGTCGGGTTTTAATTAACTTGGTAACGCAGCTAACGCGTGAAGTAGACCGCCTGGGGAGTACGGTCGCAAGATTAAAACTCAAAGGAATTGACGGGGACCCGCACAAGCGGTGGATGATGTGGATTAATTCGATGCAACGCGAAAAACCTTACCTACCCTTGACATGTACGGAATGCCGAAGAGATTTGGCAGTGCTCGAAAGAGAACCGTAACACAGGTGCTGCATGGCTGTCGTCAGCTCGTGTCGTGAGATGTTGGGTTAAGTCCCGCAACGAGCGCAACCCTTGTCATTAGTTGCTACATTCAGTTGAGCACTCTAATGAGACTGCCGGTGACAAACCGGAGGAAGGTGGGGATGACGTCAAGTCCTCATGGCCCTTATGGGTAGGGCTTCACACGTCATACAATGGTACATACAGAGGGCCGCCAACCCGCGAGGGGGAGCTAATCCCAGAAAGTGTATCGTAGTCCGGATCGTAGTCTGCAACTCGACTACGTGAAGTTGGAATCGCTAGTAATCGCGGATCAGCATGCCGCGGTGAATACGTTCCCGGGTCTTGTACACACCGCCCGTCACACCATGGGAGCGGGTTTTACCAGAAGTAGGTAGCTTAACCGCAAGGAGGGCGCTTACCACGGTAGGATTCGTGACTGGGGTGAAGTCGTAACAAGGTAGCCGTATCGGAAGGTGCGGCTGGATCACCTCCTTTCTAGAGTAGCACCGGCAGCGAAAGCTGCATCATCAAGCGTCCACGCTTATCGACTGTTGAATAGTAAAGAACAGTTTTATCGGGGCTGTAGCTCAGCTGGTTAGAGCACCGTGTTGATAACGCGGGGGTCGTTGGTTCGAGTCCAACCAGCCCTACCAAGTTTCAGCATGACCTCAAATGGGGGATTAGCTCAGCTGGGAGAGCACCTGCTTTGCAAGCAGGGGGTCGTCGGTTCGATCCCGTCATCCTCCACCAAAAGCTCAAACGTAAGCCACAAGCGGTTTAGGTTTGGTCTTTTCGAGATCACTGTTTTTTCGTTCTTTAACAATCTGGAAGAAGTAAAGTTTTTTTAAGCGTGTGCGAAAGCACACACTTAGGGTAGTAGTAATTTGTATCAAGCAAACATAGTTGTACTCTTGAATCCTGTGACGATCTCTGTAACTCATGCAGAGGCCAACGTTATAGGGACAAGTGAATAAGTGCACATGGTGGATGCCTTGGCGATTACAGGCGATGAAGGACGTAGTAGCTTGCGATAAGCTGCGGGGAGCTAGCAAACGAGCTTTGATCCGCAGATTTCCGAATGGGGAAACCCGGCCTTTTAGGTCATTGCATACTGAATACATAGGTATGCAAAGCGAACGCGGCGAACTGAAACATCTAAGTAGCTGCAGGAAAAGAAATCAACCGAGATTCCCAAAGTAGTGGCGAGCGAAATGGGATGAGCCTGTATGTGATAGTCGGACTGATAGTGGAAGCCTCTGGAAAGTGGCGCCATAGTGGGTGATAGCCCCGTACACGAAATCAGACCGGTGGTACTAAGCATACGACAAGTAGGGCGGGACACGAGAAATCCTGTCTGAACATGGGGGGACCATCCTCCAAGGCTAAATACTCGTAATCGACCGATAGTGAACCAGTACCGTGAGGGAAAGGCGAAAAGAACCCCGGGAGGGGAGTGAAATAGATCCTGAAACCGTGTGCATACAAACAGTCGGAGCCTCTTCGTGGGGTGACGGCGTACCTTTTGTATAATGGGTCAGCGACTTACATTCAGTGGCGAGGTTAACCGGATAGGGGAGCCGTAGAGAAATCGAGTCCGAACAGGGCGACAGTCGCTGGGTGTAGACCCGAAACCAAGTGATCTACCCATGGCCAGGATGAAGGTGCGGTAACACGCCCTGGAGGTCCGAACCCACTAATGTTGAAAAATTAGGGGATGAGCTGTGGGTAGGGGTGAAAGGCTAAACAAACTTGGAAATAGCTGGTTCTCTCCGAAAACTATTTAGGTAGTGCCTCAAGTATCACCATCGGGGGTAGAGCACTGTTATGGCTAGGGGGTCATTGCGACTTACCAAACCATTGCAAACTCCGAATACCGATGAGTGCGAGCTTGGGAGACAGACATCGGGTGCTAACGTCCGGTGTCAAGAGGGAAACAACCCAGACCGCCAGCTAAGGTCCCAAAGATTGGCTAAGTGGAAAACGAAGTGGGAAGGCTAAAACAGTCAGGATGTTGGCTTAGAAGCAGCCACCATTTAAAGAAAGCGTAATAGCTCACTGATCGAGTCGTCCTGCGCGGAAGATGTAACGGGGCTAAGCCAGTCACCGAAGCTGCGGATATCCGTAAGGATATGGTAGGAGAGCGTTCTGTAAGCCTGCGAAGGTGTCTTGTAAAGGATGCTGGAGGTATCAGAAGTGCGAATGCTGACATGAGTAGCGATAATGCGGGTGAAAAGCCCGCACGCCGTAAGCCCAAGGTTTCCTGTTCAACGTTCATCGGAGCAGGGTGAGTCGGCCCCTAAGGCGAGGCAGAGATGCGTAGCTGATGGGAAGCAGGTTAATATTCCTGCACCGTCGTATGATGCGATGGGGGGACGGATCGCGGAAGGTTGTCTGACTGTTGGAATAGTCAGTTTTTGACTCATAGAAGGTGCTTAGGCAAATCCGGGCACGTAATTCAAGGGGTCGAGACGAGTTGCCATGTGCGACGAAGCAATCGGAAGTGGTTCCAAGAAAAGCCTCTAAGCTTCAGTCATACGAGACCGTACCGCAAACCGACACAGGTGGGCGAGATGAGTATTCTAAGGCGCTTGAGAGAACTCGGGAGAAGGAACTCGGCAAATTGGTACCGTAACTTCGGGATAAGGTACGCCCTAGTAGCTTGATTGGTTTACTCCATGAGGGCCAAAGGGTTGCAATAAAATGGTGGCTGCGACTGTTTAATAAAAACACAGCACTCTGCAAACACGAAAGTGGACGTATAGGGTGTGACGCCTGCCCGGTGCTGGAAGATTAAATGATGGGGTGCAAGCTCTTGATTGAAGTCCCAGTAAACGGCGGCCGTAACTATAACGGTCCTAAGGTAGCGAAATTCCTTGTCGGGTAAGTTCCGACCTGCACGAATGGCGTAACGATGGCCACACTGTCTCCTCCCGAGACTCAGCGAAGTTGAAATGTTTGTGATGATGCAATCTACCCGCGGCTAGACGGAAAGACCCCATGAACCTTTACTGTAGCTTTGCATTGGACTTTGAATCAATCTGTGTAGGATAGGTGGGAGGCTTTGAAGCGGGGACGCCAGTTCTCGTGGAGCCATCCTTGAAATACCACCCTGGTTCATTTGAGGTTCTAACCTTGGTCCGTTATCCGGATCGGGGACAGTGCATGGTAGGCAGTTTGACTGGGGCGGTCTCCTCCTAAAGTGTAACGGAGGAGTTCGAAGGTACGCTAGGTACGGTCGGACATCGTGCTAATAGTGCAATGGCATAAGCGTGCTTAACTGCGAGACCGACAAGTCGAGCAGGTACGAAAGTAGGACATAGTGATCCGGTGGTTCTGTATGGAAGGGCCATCGCTCAACGGATAAAAGGTACTCTGGGGATAACAGGCTGATTCCTCCCAAGAGTTCATATCGACGGGGGAGTTTGGCACCTCGATGTCGGCTCATCACATCCTGGGGCTGTAGCCGGTCCCAAGGGTATGGCTGTTCGCCATTTAAAGTGGTACGTGAGCTGGGTTTAAAACGTCGTGAGACAGTTTGGTCCCTATCTGCCGTGGGCGTTGGAAATTTGAAGGGGGCTGCTCCTAGTACGAGAGGACCGGAGTGGACGAACCTCTGGTGTACCGGTTGTCACGCCAGTGGCATTGCCGGGTAGCTAAGTTCGGAAGAGATAACCGCTGAAAGCATCTAAGCGGGAAACTTGCCTTGAGATGAGATTTCCCGGAGCCTTGAGCTCCTTGAAGGGTCGTTCGAGACCAGGACGTTGATAGGCTGGGTGTGGAAGTGCAGTAATGCATTAAGCTAACCAGTACTAATTGCCCGTACGGCTTGTCCCTATAACCTTGGTAGTCCAAGGTCGAGTACAACTGCTCGATACAAAGCTACAACCCAACAATACTTCTTCCAGATTCAGAGCAGACGCGAACTGTCGCGACTGCTCGTACAAGTCATGCCTGATGACCATAGCAAGTCGGTCCCACCCCTTCCCATCCCGAACAGGACCGTGAAACGACTTTGCGCCGATGATAGTGCTGCAACCAGTGTGAAAGTAGGTTATCGTCAGGCTAGTTATATGAAAAACCCCACCGAGTGATCTCGGTGGGGTTTTTTGCTTTGGAGACGCGTAAAGTCCCAAGGTCACACTCTTCTCTTACCTAGGAAAAGCGATGAAGGTTTATCTCGTTGTCGTCGACACGCTGGCGGATTGGGAAATCGGATACCTGACGGCAGAGCTGCATAGCCGCCGGTTTTTCGCAGACCCTTCACGAGATTTCCAGTTGCTGAAGGCCGGCCTGAATCGCGATGCAGTGACGAGTATGGGCGGCATGACCCACACACCAGATGTGGTAATCGATGACATCCAGATGGATCAGAACGACCTGCTCCTGCTGTCAGGCGCAGAAATCTGGCAGTCTGCACACGCAAGGCCAGCCCTTGAACTGGCGCGCGACGTGCTGGATGAAGGCCGCCAGGTCGCTGCCATTTGTGGCGCCACGGTCGGCCTGGCCAGCATCGGCGCACTGAATGCGCGGCGCCACACTTCCAACGATCTCGGATTTCTGAAATCGTCCTGCCCCGACTATCGTGGTGAACGCATGTACCGTAAGGAGCCGGCCGTGCGCGGCGACAACCTGGTCACGGCGACCGGCCTGGCGCCGCTCGAGTTCTCGTACGAGGTGCTGAAGATGCTCAAGGTCTGGAAGCCCGAAACCGCCAAGGCCTGGTATCGCCTGCATAAAACCCGCCAGGAACGCTGGTATCACGAACTGGTCGCTTCGATGTCGGATACACCGGCCGTTTCGTCGTAGACTGCGATGGAATAGCAGCAGCTTCTCGCCCAGCGCGACCTGGGACGGCGGCAAGGGCGAACTGCTGCAGCAGATCTTCGGCTGGCGCGACCTGCTCACCGAATCCGACGAAGGCAAGAGCTTTCGCGCGTTCTGGGACCTGCTGATGTCGCCGTTGCGCCAGGATGAACTGGGCAAGCTGCTGGAGCAGGTGATGGCGCTCGCGCCGATCCGCGAACTCGAACCCGACGGCCATACGCTGACTGTCGAATCGTGCGATCACCGAGAGCGCGATGTGCGCGAACTCGTGCAGGCACGCATCGACGCCGACAGCAAGCGCATCGCGACACTGCGCGACAGGATCATCACCGCCATGCAGGACGATGTGACCACTTGGTCGCTCGATGCGCGCGAGGTCGATGGGAGCATCGAGGCGGCGCCTGAGTTCCGGCGCATGCTGCAAGTGCTGGAAACCGACGACCTGCCGCGCTTCGCCGGAAAGTTCAAGGAGCTGCTCAACGAAAACACGATCCGCGAGATCGCCGGATTCCAGTCGCAGCTCAAGCGCGAACGTGAAACGATCCGCGAGCGGGTCGAGACCATCAACACCTCGCTGCATGCGATCGACTACAACCCGAATCGCTACATCGCCCTGGAGGCGGAACCGAGCCTGGATGCCGACCTGCGCGACTTCCAGCAAGACCTGCGCAGCTGCACCGAAGGCGCGCTGACCGGGTCGAGCGACGAGGAATACACCGAGGCGAAATTCCTGCAGGTGCGGCGCATCATCGAGCGCTTCTGGGGGGCGCGAAGGCAGCGCCGAGATGGGCCGGCGCTGGACCCGCAAGGTGACCGACGTGCGCAACTGGTTCGTGTTCTCGGCGTCCGAGCGTTGGCGCGAGGACGACAGCGAGCATGAACACTACAACGATGCCGGCGGCAAGTCCGGCGGTCAGAAGGAGAAGCTGGCGTACACGGTGCCGGCCGCGAGGCTGCCTACCAGTTCGGCCTTGAATGGGGCGCCGTGCGTTCGCGTTCGTTCCGCTTCGTGGTCATCGACGAGGCATTCGGACGCGGTTCCGACGAATCGGCGCGCGCCGGTTCGAGGCGCGTTATGGGCTGCTGGGCAAACCGGCGCAGATTCGTTTCCGCATACTCGACCAGCGGCACCATGTCGGCGGCTGCTCCGACCTGATGGTGCCTGTGGCGCAGTTCGCCGCATTGCGCACGGGCGTGGACCGTGTCTACATCACGGAGAACGAGGTGAAAGCGCTGGCATTTCCCGATGTGGAGTCGAGCATGGTGGTGTCCGGCGGTGGCTATGGCGTCGACCGCCTGGAGCAGGTCGATTGGCTACGCAGCCGGCCCATCTTGTACTGGGGAAATATCGATACCCATGGCTTTGCGATCTTCGATCGCCTGCGGGCGTCGATCCCAGGCGTGGCATCGCTGCTGATGGATGAAAACACGTTGCAGGCACATCGCCATGTATGGGGAGCAGGAAGACGGAGATAAGCGTTATCTTGCGGACCTGATGAGGCTGACGAGCAGGAGCGGCGGCTATTTCTGCAGCTGCGTGGCGAGATGCTTGGGGAGCGAGTTCGCCTCGAGCAGGAGCGCATTGGCTACACATGGGCGGTCGACGCGATTCGACAAACATGAAAACTGGCCCTTGCGGCGGCGGTCACGCTTTGCTATAGTCTCGCTCCTCGACGCAGACGCCACCTCACGGTAGCGAAAGCGAAGAGAAAAAAGGGGTTGACGAAAAATGAGAAACACTTCATACTCTCGCCTCTCTGCTGCTGACGAACACAACGCTTCGAAGCAAAATGCAGAAAGCAGTGCCGAATAAAGTTCTTTAAAAATTAACAGTCGATAAGTGTGGGCGTTTGATGAAGGTGCCAAGAGCTTCGGTTCTTGATTACTTAAATTATCAAATGTTCACAAAAAGTATTAACGTTGCTTCAGTAATGAAGTGACGGTCAGTATTTTGAGTGAGCGACCTCGCTAGCAATAGCGAGTGACTCGAAAGAGTCAACAAACAGAGATTGAACTGAAGAGTTTGATCCTGGCTCAGATTGAACGCTGGCGGCATGCTTTACACATGCAAGTCGAACGGTAACAGGGAGCTTGCTCCGCTGACGAGTGGCGAACGGGTGAGTAATATATCGGAACGTACCCAGAAGTGGGGGATAACGTAGCGAAAGTTACGCTAATACCGCATACGATCCACGGATGAAAGTAGGGGACCTTCGGGCCTTATGCTTTTGGAGCGGCCGATATCTGATTAGCTAGTTGGTAGGGTAAAGGCCTACCAAGGCGACGATCAGTAGCTGGTCTGAGAGGACGACCAGCCACACTGGAACTGAGACACGGTCCAGACTCCTACGGGAGGCAGCAGTGGGGAATTTTGGACAATGGGCGCAAGCCTGATCCAGCAATGCCGCGTGAGTGAAGAAGGCCTTCGGGTTGTAAAGCTCTTTTGTCAGGGAAGAAACGGTAGAGGCTAATATCCTTTGCTAATGACGGTACCTGAAGAATAAGCACCGGCTAACTACGTGCCAGCAGCCGCGGTAATACGTAGGGTGCAAGCGTTAATCGGAATTACTGGGCGTAAAGCGTGCGCAGGCGGTTTTGTAAGTCTGACGTGAAATCCCCGGGCTCAACCTGGGAATTGCGTTGGAGACTGCAAGGCTAGAATCTGGCAGAGGGGGGTAGAATTCCACGTGTAGCAGTGAAATGCGTAGAGATGTGGAGGAACACCGATGGCGAAGGCAGCCCCCTGGGTCAAGATTGACGCTCATGCACCAAAGCGTGGGGAGCAAACAGGATTAGATACCCTGGTAGTCCACGCCCTAAACGATGTCTACTAGTTGTCGGGTTTTAATTAACTTGGTAACGCAGCTAACGCGTGAAGTAGACCGCCTGGGGAGTACGGTCGCAAGATTAAAACTCAAAGGAATTGACGGGGACCCGCACAAGCGGTGGATGATGTGGATTAATTCGATGCAACGCGAAAAACCTTACCTACCCTTGACATGTACGGAATGCCGAAGAGATTTGGCAGTGCTCGAAAGAGAACCGTAACACAGGTGCTGCATGGCTGTCGTCAGCTCGTGTCGTGAGATGTTGGGTTAAGTCCCGCAACGAGCGCAACCCTTGTCATTAGTTGCTACATTCAGTTGAGCACTCTAATGAGACTGCCGGTGACAAACCGGAGGAAGGTGGGGATGACGTCAAGTCCTCATGGCCCTTATGGGTAGGGCTTCACACGTCATACAATGGTACATACAGAGGGCCGCCAACCCGCGAGGGGGAGCTAATCCCAGAAAGTGTATCGTAGTCCGGATCGTAGTCTGCAACTCGACTACGTGAAGTTGGAATCGCTAGTAATCGCGGATCAGCATGCCGCGGTGAATACGTTCCCGGGTCTTGTACACACCGCCCGTCACACCATGGGAGCGGGTTTTACCAGAAGTAGGTAGCTTAACCGCAAGGAGGGCGCTTACCACGGTAGGATTCGTGACTGGGGTGAAGTCGTAACAAGGTAGCCGTATCGGAAGGTGCGGCTGGATCACCTCCTTTCTAGAGTAGCACCGGCAGCGAAAGCTGCATCATCAAGCGTCCACGCTTATCGACTGTTGAATAGTAAAGAACAGTTTTATCGGGGCTGTAGCTCAGCTGGTTAGAGCACCGTGTTGATAACGCGGGGGTCGTTGGTTCGAGTCCAACCAGCCCTACCAAGTTTCAGCATGACCTCAAATGGGGGATTAGCTCAGCTGGGAGAGCACCTGCTTTGCAAGCAGGGGGTCGTCGGTTCGATCCCGTCATCCTCCACCAAAAGCTCAAACGTAAGCCACAAGCGGTTTAGGTTTGGTCTTTTCGAGATCACTGTTTTTTCGTTCTTTAACAATCTGGAAGAAGTAAAGTTTTTTTAAGCGTGTGCGAAAGCACACACTTAGGGTAGTAGTAATTTGTATCAAGCAAACATAGTTGTACTCTTGAATCCTGTGACGATCTCTGTAACTCATGCAGAGGCCAACGTTATAGGGACAAGTGAATAAGTGCACATGGTGGATGCCTTGGCGATTACAGGCGATGAAGGACGTAGTAGCTTGCGATAAGCTGCGGGGAGCTAGCAAACGAGCTTTGATCCGCAGATTTCCGAATGGGGAAACCCGGCCTTTTAGGTCATTGCATACTGAATACATAGGTATGCAAAGCGAACGCGGCGAACTGAAACATCTAAGTAGCTGCAGGAAAAGAAATCAACCGAGATTCCCAAAGTAGTGGCGAGCGAAATGGGATGAGCCTGTATGTGATAGTCGGACTGATAGTGGAAGCCTCTGGAAAGTGGCGCCATAGTGGGTGATAGCCCCGTACACGAAATCAGACCGGTGGTACTAAGCATACGACAAGTAGGGCGGGACACGAGAAATCCTGTCTGAACATGGGGGGACCATCCTCCAAGGCTAAATACTCGTAATCGACCGATAGTGAACCAGTACCGTGAGGGAAAGGCGAAAAGAACCCCGGGAGGGGAGTGAAATAGATCCTGAAACCGTGTGCATACAAACAGTCGGAGCCTCTTCGTGGGGTGACGGCGTACCTTTTGTATAATGGGTCAGCGACTTACATTCAGTGGCGAGGTTAACCGGATAGGGGAGCCGTAGAGAAATCGAGTCCGAACAGGGCGACAGTCGCTGGGTGTAGACCCGAAACCAAGTGATCTACCCATGGCCAGGATGAAGGTGCGGTAACACGCCCTGGAGGTCCGAACCCACTAATGTTGAAAAATTAGGGGATGAGCTGTGGGTAGGGGTGAAAGGCTAAACAAACTTGGAAATAGCTGGTTCTCTCCGAAAACTATTTAGGTAGTGCCTCAAGTATCACCATCGGGGGTAGAGCACTGTTATGGCTAGGGGGTCATTGCGACTTACCAAACCATTGCAAACTCCGAATACCGATGAGTGCGAGCTTGGGAGACAGACATCGGGTGCTAACGTCCGGTGTCAAGAGGGAAACAACCCAGACCGCCAGCTAAGGTCCCAAAGATTGGCTAAGTGGAAAACGAAGTGGGAAGGCTAAAACAGTCAGGATGTTGGCTTAGAAGCAGCCACCATTTAAAGAAAGCGTAATAGCTCACTGATCGAGTCGTCCTGCGCGGAAGATGTAACGGGGCTAAGCCAGTCACCGAAGCTGCGGATATTTTTCTCTTTGCTTGCATCGAGATCAATATGGTAGGAGAGCGTTCTGTAAGCCTGCGAAGGTGTCTTGTAAAGGATGCTGGAGGTATCAGAAGTGCGAATGCTGACATGAGTAGCGATAATGCGGGTGAAAAGCCCGCACGCCGTAAGCCCAAGGTTTCCTGTTCAACGTTCATCGGAGCAGGGTGAGTCGGCCCCTAAGGCGAGGCAGAGATGCGTAGCTGATGGGAAGCAGGTTAATATTCCTGCACCGTCGTATGATGCGATGGGGGGACGGATCGCGGAAGGTTGTCTGACTGTTGGAATAGTCAGTTTTTGACTCATAGAAGGTGCTTAGGCAAATCCGGGCACGTAATTCAAGGGGTCGAGACGAGTTGCCATGTGCGACGAAGCAATCGGAAGTGGTTCCAAGAAAAGCCTCTAAGCTTCAGTCATACGAGACCGTACCGCAAACCGACACAGGTGGGCGAGATGAGTATTCTAAGGCGCTTGAGAGAACTCGGGAGAAGGAACTCGGCAAATTGGTACCGTAACTTCGGGATAAGGTACGCCCTAGTAGCTTGATTGGTTTACTCCATGAGGGCCAAAGGGTTGCAATAAAATGGTGGCTGCGACTGTTTAATAAAAACACAGCACTCTGCAAACACGAAAGTGGACGTATAGGGTGTGACGCCTGCCCGGTGCTGGAAGATTAAATGATGGGGTGCAAGCTCTTGATTGAAGTCCCAGTAAACGGCGGCCGTAACTATAACGGTCCTAAGGTAGCGAAATTCCTTGTCGGGTAAGTTCCGACCTGCACGAATGGCGTAACGATGGCCACACTGTCTCCTCCCGAGACTCAGCGAAGTTGAAATGTTTGTGATGATGCAATCTACCCGCGGCTAGACGGAAAGACCCCATGAACCTTTACTGTAGCTTTGCATTGGACTTTGAATCAATCTGTGTAGGATAGGTGGGAGGCTTTGAAGCGGGGACGCCAGTTCTCGTGGAGCCATCCTTGAAATACCACCCTGGTTCATTTGAGGTTCTAACCTTGGTCCGTTATCCGGATCGGGGACAGTGCATGGTAGGCAGTTTGACTGGGGCGGTCTCCTCCTAAAGTGTAACGGAGGAGTTCGAAGGTACGCTAGGTACGGTCGGACATCGTGCTAATAGTGCAATGGCATAAGCGTGCTTAACTGCGAGACCGACAAGTCGAGCAGGTACGAAAGTAGGACATAGTGATCCGGTGGTTCTGTATGGAAGGGCCATCGCTCAACGGATAAAAGGTACTCTGGGGATAACAGGCTGATTCCTCCCAAGAGTTCATATCGACGGGGGAGTTTGGCACCTCGATGTCGGCTCATCACATCCTGGGGCTGTAGCCGGTCCCAAGGGTATGGCTGTTCGCCATTTAAAGTGGTACGTGAGCTGGGTTTAAAACGTCGTGAGACAGTTTGGTCCCTATCTGCCGTGGGCGTTGGAAATTTGAAGGGGGCTGCTCCTAGTACGAGAGGACCGGAGTGGACGAACCTCTGGTGTACCGGTTGTCACGCCAGTGGCATTGCCGGGTAGCTAAGTTCGGAAGAGATAACCGCTGAAAGCATCTAAGCGGGAAACTTGCCTTGAGATGAGATTTCCCGGAGCCTTGAGCTCCTTGAAGGGTCGTTCGAGACCAGGACGTTGATAGGCTGGGTGTGGAAGTGCAGTAATGCATTAAGCTAACCAGTACTAATTGCCCGTACGGCTTGTCCCTATAACCTTGGTAGTCCAGGGTTAGAGTACAACTGCTCGATACAAGCTACAACCCAACAATACTTCTTCCAGATTCAGAGCAGGCGCGAACTGTCGCGACTGCTCGTACAAGTCATGCCTGATGACCATAGCAAGTCGGTCCCACCCCTTCCCATCCCGAACAGGACCGTGAAACGACTTTGCGCCGATGATAGTGCTGCAACCAGTGTGAAAGTAGGTTATCGTCAGGCTAGTTATATGAAAAACCCCACCGAGTGATCTCGGTGGGGTTTTTTGCTTTGGGATTCTCCTGCGCTTGTCGTACATCAGCGTCCAGATCGCTGCCTCGCGGCAACATGCTCTAGTCATTATCACTGGAGAAAACCATGGAATCACGGAGCGATCCAGCCGGCCTGGGCGAAAAGCTGATGGGCCCCGTCACGGCCGTAATCGAGAAGCGGCGCGCAGACCTGATGCCGATGCTCCAGGGCGCCCAGGGCCAGGCCGCCAAGGCAGCCCTGCGCGACGACGAATGCGTGCGCAAGGTCGCCAGCTGCTGTTATCCCTTGCTTCCAGTATTGATCCGTCTGGCAGTGAAAGAACCGACGTTCATCAGCTTCGTCCTGGACAACCGCGAGAAGGTACTCGGGCGCCTTGCTGCGCCCGCCTGAACTACTGCGCCGTCACCGTCACCGGCTCGGCCGTCGGGGCCACGCTCCGCCCGCGGCTGATGCTGTCGCCATCGTTGCGGCGCAGGCGCCAGAACACGGCCGAGGAGAGCAGGGTCAGCACTGCCAGGACGGCGAAGCCATGGTGCAGGGCCTGCGTCACCTGGCCCTGGTTTGTCTGCGCTACGCCGCCCAGGAACCAGGCGGTGACGATCGAGCCGGCCGCCAGGCCAAAGCTCATCGACAATTGCTGGAACGAGCTGGAAATCGTGCTGGCCATGCTGGTATCGGCCGGCTCGACGTCGGCATAGGCCAGCGTATTCATGCTCGAGAACTGCAGCGAGTTGAAGAAGCCCTGCATCAGGCCGATGCCGACGATCACCGCCAGCGGCGTGCCGGCATCCACCAGCGTGAACATCGCGATGGTCACGCCGATCATGATCGTATTCACCAGCAGTACCCGGCGATAGCCGAAGCGCGCCAGCAAGCCGGGCGCGAACACTTTCATGCCCATCGCCGCCAGCGCCGCCGGCATCATCAGCAAACCCGATTGCCACGCCGGCAGTCCCAGGCCGAGCTGGTACAGCAACGGCAGCAGGAAGGGCAGGCCGCCGACGCCGAGACGGGTGACGAAGCCGCCCAGCACCGCGATGCGGAAGGTGCGCACCTTGAGCAATGTCAGGCGCAGGAGCGGGAACTTGGTGCGGCAGGCATGCCAGGCATAGGCGCCCAACAGGCCGAGCGCCAGCAGGAACAGCAGGCCCGCCGTCATGCCGTCGAGCGTATGCTCGCCAAACACTTCCAGCACCCAGGACAGCAGGGCGGTGCCGCTGCTGAACAGGATCAGCCCAGGCACGTCGAGCGGGCGCCGCTGTTCGGAGCGGTAGTCAGGCATATGGCGCCAGACAAAATACAGTGCAGCCAGTCCGACCGGGATATTGACGAAGAAGATAACGCGCCACGAGGTCCAGTGCACGATCAGGCCGCCGATCGTCGGCCCCAGCAGCGGCCCGATCAGGGCTGGGATGATGACGAAGTTCATCGCCCCCAGCAGCTCGTTCTTGGGGAAGGTGCGCACGATCGACAGGCGGCCGATCGGGATCATCATGGCGCCCCCCAGTCCCTGCAGCAGCCGGGCGCCGGTCATCATGTGGGCGCTCACTGACAGCCCGCACAGCACCGATGCGAAGGTGAAGACGGCAATGGCCGTGAAGAACACGCGCCGGGTGCCGAAGCGGTCGGCCATCCAGCCGCTCAAGGGAATGCCGACCGCGAGGCCGAGGATGTAGCTGGTGACGACCGATTTCAGGCTCAGCGGGGTGACGCCGAGGCTGGCGGCAATGCTCGGAATGGCGGTATTGACGATGGTCGCATCGAGCTGCTCCATGAACAGGGCAGTCGCGACGAGCCAGGGAAGATAGCGCTTGAGGGTGGGCGAAGGGGTCAATCGGGCCTCGTGAAAACGGCAGGCGGCAGTGGCCGCCAGAGGCCCGATTGTGTCACAAACTGCAAGACGGCCGCGCCATGGACTGGCCGCTGCCGGCCCATGCGCGCATCATGGACATCAGAAGCGGTAAGCCGCCTTGGCGATGAACCAGTTGGCGCCCGCGTTCGGGCTCTTGATGCTGGCGTTCGAGTAGTGCTGGTACTTCAGGCCGAAGTCCCACTTCTGGGTGGTGTAGCCGATGCCGATGTGGTCGCCGAACTGGAAGGCGGTCGACAGTTCCTTGTCTTCGTTCTTGTACAGGGTCGAGAACAGGTTGACGCCGATACCGATCTCGCCGTACAGACCGAGCTTGCTGTCATTCTGGTAGCGGAACACCGGGGTGAAGCCGATGACGCCGATGTTCTTGTTCTGGCCGCGAACGTTCTCGTAGGAATTCAGGCGCCACAGGGCCAGATTGCCTTCCCAGTAGCCCGACAGGTGGCGACCATTGCCGGCGAACCAGCGCTTGTCCCAGTCGGACTGGACCGCGATGCGGTACATGCGCTGCTGCGGGTTGGTGCCGACTTCGAACGAAGCCGAATCGATGTAGCCATTGCCGACGGTGGACTGGGCCGAGGCGAACGGAGCGAACAGCGCGGCGCAGAGAGCAGCCAGGGCGCCGATTTTCTTGGTAGTGAGCATGGTTATCCTTGGAAGGAAGAGCATAATTCTTGTTTGATGCGCTATTGTACTAGCGAGAACAATAGCGTGCTGGCGGCCACGTAACCATGTGACGAAGGTATGATAGACGCCCGCCGCAACCGACCCATATCAATAACAATGGCCGAACCAATCGAACCCACGATCGCTCCCCTGTATCCGCTCGCCTCTCCGATGGCGCGCCAGCCCGAACCCGCAGTGCTGCCGCACGATCCGGTGGGCGAGCACATCGCCGCCCATCTCGGCAAGCCGGCCCTGTACTTCCACGAGACCCAGGCCGACGGCGTCCAGGTCGACATCCACGTGATCGGGCCGACCGACTCCTATCCCTATGTGCGCCTGGTGACGTCGGGCATGAGCAAGCAGCCGATGAACGTGCCGGAAGGCGCGCCGGCATATGCCGAGCTCATGATGGCCCTGCCGGCGAACTGGCAGCTGGACGAGGCCGCGATGCAGGACGAGCGCTGGTACTGGCCGGTCGCCCTGCTGCGCCACTTGGCGCACTATCCGCACAAGGAGCGCACCTGGATCGGCCTCGGCCACTCCTTGCCGAACGGTAACCCGTCCAAGCCCTATATCGCCGGGATCGGCTTCTGCGGCGCCATCGTGCTGCCGCCGGTATCGAGCCCGGAACCATTCCACTCGGTCACGGTCGACGGCAAGGACGTCTATTTCCACTGCGTCGTGCCGCTCTACAAGGAAGAGCTGAACCTGGCGCGCCGCCGCGGCTTCGCGGAACTGATCGACAAGTTCAACGAGTACGACGTCACCGACGTGGTCGACCCGGCGCGCAAGAACACGGCCCGGAAAAAATTCCTCGGGCTGTTCTAAGCCTCAGGCCACAGGCAAGCTCATCTCCGCCAGCCGCACCCAGTAGCTGGCGCCGATCGGCAGCAGGTTGTCGTTGAAGTCGTAGCTGGCATTGTGCAGCTGGCAAGGGCCGAGCCCATGGCCGCCGGTGCGGTGGTCGCCTTCGCCATTGCCGATGAAGACATAGCAGCCCGGCTTGGCCTGCAGCATGAAGGCGAAATCCTCGGCGCCCATGGTCGGCTCGACATTGGCGTCGACCTGGGCCGGGCCCACCACCGCGCGCATCGCCTCGATCGCGAACGCGGTCTGTTCCGGATGGTTCACCAGCGGCGGGTAATTGCGCTTGAAACCGAAATCGATGCTGGCGCTAAAAGCCGCAGCGATGCCATTGGCCATCTCCTGCATGCGGCGTTCGACCAGGTCGAGCACGTCGGTGGTGAAGGTGCGCACCGTGCCGACCAGTTCGGCTTCGTCGGGGATGATATTGGTGGCGCTGCCGGCATGGATTTGCGTGATCGACAGCACCGCGGTGTGCAGCGGGTTCTTTTCGCGCGAGACGATGGTCTGCCAGGCTTGCGCGATCTGCACCGCCACCATCACCGGATCGATGCCGCGATGCGGCTGCGCCGCGTGCGCGCCCTTGCCGCGCACGGTCACGCGGAACTCGTTACTCGAGGCCATCATCGGGCCGGAGACGACGCCGAAATGCCCTTCCGGAATGCCTGGCCAATTGTGCATGCCATACACGGCATCCATCGGGAAGCGCTCGAACAGGCCGTCGTCGATCATGCGCCTGGCGCCGCCGCCGCCTTCCTCGGCCGGCTGGAAGATCAGGTACACGGTGCCGTCGAAGTTGCGGTGCTGCGCCAGGTAGTGGGCGGCGCCGAGCAGCATCGCGGTATGGCCGTCATGGCCGCAGGCGTGCATCTTGCCCGCGTGGGTCGAGGCGTGCGCGAAGCCGTTCAGTTCCTGCATCGGCAGCGCGTCCATATCGGCGCGCAGGCCGATCGCGCGTTCCGAGGTGCCGTTCTTGATGATGCCGACCACGCCGGTCACGCCCAGGCCGCGCACCACGGGGATGCCCCACGCGCTCAGGCGTTCGGCAACGATGTCGGCGGTACGGTGTTCTTCGTAGCACAGCTCCGGGTGGGCATGCAGGTCACGTCGGATGGCCTGGATCTCTGCTTGAGACGCCAGGATAGGTTCCACTAGTTTCATCGTGTTCTCCTCGCTGTTTGCGAATGTGTCACCACGCTGTCCAGCCTTTGCATGGCATCGTTTTAACTATTGTAGCGTGCCTCAAACAGACTTGACAGAGGAGGGCACGAAGCCCGCCGGAATCGGATAAAGTATTGGATTCACGCAGTTTTTTCACCGTAGCCTCATAAGAAAATGACCATTATCCACGTCCGTGCGACCTGCCCCCACGATTGTCCCGACACCTGCGCCATCCTCGTCAAGGTCGAAGACGGCGTCGCGAAAGAAGTGAAGGGCGATCCGGAGCATCCGACCACGGCCGGGGTGTTGTGCACCAAGGTGTCGCGCTATGTCGAGCGCACCTACCACCCTGACCGCGTGCTGTATCCGATGCGTCGCGTAGGCCGCAAGGGAGAAGGGAAATTCGAGCGCATCAGCTGGGACGAAGCCCTCGACACCATCGCAAAACGTCTGCAGGACATCGGCGCGCGCGACCCGCAAGCCATCCTGCCCTACAGCTACTGCGGCACCATGGGCCTGGTGCAGGGCGAATCGATGTCGCTGCGCTTCTTTAATAAACTGGGCGCCTCGCTGCTCGACCGCACCATCTGCGCCACCGCCGGCGCCACCGGTTACCGCTACACCATCGGCAGTTCGATCGGCACCGACCTCGAGGAGTTCCAGGACGCCAGGCTGATCCTGATCTGGGGCGGCAACCCGATCGCCTCCAACCTGCACTTCTGGATGCGCGCGCAAGAAGCCAAGCGCCGTGGCGCGACGCTGATCGCGATCGATCCCTACCGTTCCCTGACGGCCGAAAAGTGCCACCAGCACATCGCCCTGTTGCCAGGCACCGATGCCGCGCTGGCGCTGGGCATGATGCACGTCCTGATCAAGGAAGACCTGCTCGACCACGACTATATCGAGCGCTACACGCTCGGCTTCGAGCCACTGAAGGCGCGCGCGCTCGAGTGGACGCCCGAGCGCACCGCGCAAACCTGCGGCATCACGGTAGACGAAGTGGTCGATCTGGCGCGCCTGTACGGACAGACCGCGAAGCGCGGCGAAGCGGCCTCGATCCGCGTCAACTATGGCATCCAGCGCGTGCGCGGCGGCGGAATGGCGGTGCGCAACATCACCTGCCTGCCGGCGCTGGTGGGCGCCTGGCGCCTGCCGGCCGGCGGCATCCAGCTGTCGACCTCGGCGTCGTTCCCCACCAACCGTCCGGCGCTGCAGCGCCCGGATCTCTTGGGAGGCCGCACGCCGCGCACGATCAACATGACCACCATCGGCGACGACCTGCTCAGGGAGGCGTCGCCGGAGTTCGGCCCGAAGATCGAAGCCGTCATCGTCTACAACGCCAACCCGCTGGCGATCGCGCCCGATTCGCGCAAGGTGCAGCAGGGCTTCGAGCGCGAAGACCTGTTCACCGTGGTGCTCGAGCACTTCCACACCGACAGCGCCGACTATGCCGATATCCTGCTGCCGGCCACCACCCAGCTCGAGCACGTCGATGCGCACCTGGCCTATGGCCACCTGTACATGATGGCGAATAACGCCGCCATCGCACCGGTCGGAGAATCGAAGCCGAACACCGAATTCTTCCGCCTGCTGGCGGCGCGCATGGGTTACGACGACCCGTGCTTCCAGGAGAGCGACGACGAGATCGCGGCCCAGGCCTTCAACAAGAGCGATGCGCGCGCGATCCACTTCGACTGGGATTCGCTCAAGCGCAGCGGCTGGAAGAAGCTGAACATGCCGGCCGCGCCGTTCGCCGAGGGCGGTTTCACGACCCCGTCCGGCAAGTGCGAGTTCTTCTCGGAGAGCATGCTGGCCGATGGGCTCGATCCGGTGCCCACCTATATTCCGCCATACGAGTCTGTTGCTTCCAACCCTGACTTGGCCGAAAAATACCCGCTGGCGATGATTTCTCCGCCGGCAAGGAACTTCCTCAACTCGACGTTTGTCAATGTAAAGAGCCTGCGCGCAACTGAGGGCGAACCGCACCTCGACATCCACCCGAACGACGCTGCCGCACGTGGCATCGCCCACGGTGACATGGCGCGTATTTTTAACGACCGCGGTTCGTTCATCGCCCGCGCACGCGTGACCGACAAGGCGCGTGCTGGATTGGTGGTGGGCTTGTCCATCTGGTGGAAGAAACTCGCCAGCGACGGCAAGAACGCCAATGAAGTCACCAGCCAGCGTTTGACCGACATGGGCCGGGCGCCCACTTTCTACGACACCCTCGTGCAGGTCGAAAGAGCTGCACCCTTGACGCGAGATGAAACCCTCTAGATTTTCCCAGGCCTTCAAGCCAGTCATGGTCGCGGCAGCCGCAGCCCTCATGTTGTCAAGCTGCTCATCCCTCTCGTACTACACCCAGGCCGCGCAAGGCCAGCTGCAATTGCTGACCAATGCGCGTCCGATCGACGACTGGATCGCCGATGGCAACACCAACGTCAAGCTGCGCCATCGCCTCGAGTCGGCGCGCCAGATCCGCCGCTTCGCCATCCAGGAAATGAAACTGCCCGATAACGGCAGCTACACCAACTACACCAATCTCGGCCGGCCCTACGTGTTGTGGAACGTGGTCGCCACGCCCGAGCTGTCGCTCAAGCCCATCCAGTGGTGCTTCCCGGTGGCCGGCTGCGTGAACTATCGCGGCTACTATAGCAAGGCCGAGGCCCAGGCGTATGCCAGGCAGCTGCGCGCGCAGGGCAACGACGTCGAGGTCGGGGGCGTGAGCGCCTACTCGACCCTGGGCTGGTTCAGCGATCCCCTGATGTCGACCTTCATCCATTATCCGGACGCCGAGCTGGCGCGCCTGATTTTCCACGAGCTGGCGCACCAGGTGGTCTACGTGGCGGGCGATTCGCAGTTCAATGAATCCTTTGCCAGCGCGGTGGAGCAGGCCGGCGTGGAAGCCTGGCTCGAGCGCTTCGGCAATCCCCAGATGAGCGAAGCGTACGAACGCTACAAGAGCCGCAAGAGCGACTTTCTGGCGCTGCTGCTGCGTTATCGCGGCGAGCTGGAGCGTACGTACAAGAGCATGGAGCCCGACGGCGTCAAGCGCGCCACGAAGGCGCGCCTGTTTCTGGCGCTGCAGGACGACTACCAGGTGCTCAAGGCGAACTGGGGCGGTTATGCTGGCTATGACCGCTTCTTCGCCGAACCGCTGTCGAATGCTCACCTGGCCTCGGTGGCGACTTATAACGATTTCGTGCCGGCGTTTCGCGTTTTGCTGCGCCGCGAGAAGACGTGGAACGGCTTCTACAAGGCCGTCAACCGCTTGGCAAAGCTCGACAAAGAGGAGCGTCATCGTGTGCTCAAACGCCTTGGCGCGACGACCACTCCGGGCACGCTGGTGGTGCAGCGCACCATCGGCGCGTCTCCGTAGAGTACCGGTTCCAATCTCGGTAAAAGCGCTTGCGCACAGGGGCGCTGCCCGATAGCATCACATCAGCGATGGCAAACCCACAAGCCACGTGCGCAGGCGCGCCCGGCAAGCACCTCCGGCGGCCCGACCATAACGATAAAAATCGAGACAGAGGTGAGCGATGGACAAAATTTGGCTGCAGTCGTATCCCCGGGCGTGCCTGCGGAGATTGATCCGGATCAATACCGCTCCTTGGTGCATTTGCTCGAAGAATCCTTCAGCAAGTTCGCGGACCGCAAGGCCTATGTGTGCATGGACAAGTTCCTCACCTATGGCGAACTCGATATGTATTCGAAGCGGCTGGCCGCCTGGCTGCAGAGCCGCGGCCTGGCCCCCGGCGCGCGCGTGGCGATCATGATGCCGAACGTGCTGCAGTATCCGATCGCGCTGGCCGCCGTGCTGCGCGCCGGCTACACCGTCGTCAACGTCAATCCGCTGTACACCGCGCGCGAGCTGGAACACCAGCTCACCGACTCGGGCAGCGAAGCGATCATCGTGCTGGAAAATTTCGCCCACACCGTGCAGAAGGTGATGGGCAAGAGCCCGCTGCGCCACGTGGTGGTGGCCAGCATGGGCGAGATGCTGGGCGGCGTGAAGGGCATGCTGGTCAACTTCGTGGTCCGCAACGTCAAGAAGATGGTGCCCGAGTTCTCGCTGCCGAACATGGTCACGTTCAAGGAAGCGCTGGCCCAGGGCGAGCGCATGCCGTTCAAGCCGGCCGAGCTCAAGGTCGACGACGTCGCCTTCCTGCAGTACACGGGTGGCACCACCGGCGTCTCCAAGGGCGCCACGCTCACCCACCGCAACGTGATCGCCAACGTGCTGCAGACCGAAGCCTGGGCCGAGCCGTGCATGAAACAGACCGCGGGCGAGCAGGTCACGATCGTGTGCGCGCTGCCGCTGTACCACATCTTCGCGCTGACCGCGTGCGCGATGTGGGGCATGCGCATGGGCGCACTGAACGTCCTGATCGTAAACCCGCGCGACATCCCCGCCTTCGTCAAGGAACTGGCAAAATACCGCGTCAACATGCTGCCGGCCGTGAATACGCTGTATAACGCGCTGGCCAACAACCCTGAGTTCGCCCACCTCGATTTCTCGGCGCTGCGCATGTGCAATGGCGGTGGCATGGCGGTGCAAAAGCCCGTGGCCGACAAGTGGCGCGAGCTGACCGGCGTGGCCATCGTCGAAGGCTACGGCTTGTCCGAGACCTCGCCCGTGGCCACCTGCAACCGCGCCGACAGCACGGAGTTCACCGGCACCATCGGCCTGCCGGTGCCGTCGACCGACATCGCGATCATCGACGACGAAGGCCGCCACATGGCGCCGGGCGAGATCGGCGAGATCGCCATCCGCGGCCCGCAGGTGATGGCCGGCTACTGGAACCGTCCCGACGAAACCACGAAGGTGATGACGGCCGATGGCTTCTTCCGCTCGGGCGACGTGGGCGTCATGGACGCTGCCGGCTTCGTGAAGATCGTCGACCGCAAGAAGGACATGATCCTGGTCTCGGGCTTCAACGTCTATCCGAACGAGCTCGAAGGCGTGATCGTCGGCCATCCGGGCGTGCTCGAATGCGCCGTGGTCGGCGTGCCGGACGAGCATTCGGGCGAGGCGGTCAAGGTATTCGTGGTAAAGAAAGACCCTGGCCTCACGGCCGAACAGCTGATGGACTACTGCAAGGAGCAGTTCACCGGCTACAAGCGACCGAAGTACATCGAATTCCGCGACGAGCTGCCGAAGACCAACGTCGGCAAGATCCTGAGGCGCGCGCTGAGGGACGAGAAAAAGCAGGCGGAGACGGTGGCATAAGCATTGTGACGGGACTACCCCGGCGAAAGCCGCCCCGTCGGGCGGCTTTCGCGTTTTATTGGAACCAACAAGGAAGGCAGGACAGATGGACAAATTTTGGCTCTCGTCGTACGAGAACGGCGTGGCGACGGAAATCGATCCGACCCAGTACCGCTCGCTGACGCATTTGCTGGAGGAGGCGTTTCGCAAGTACGCCGACCGCAAGGCCTATGCCTGCATGGGCAAGTCCATCACGTTTGCGGAACTCGATGCGATGTCGCAGCGCATGGCGGCCTGGCTGCAGGCGCGCGGCCTGAAACCGGGCGCGCGCGTGGCGATCATGCTGCCCAACGTGCTGCAGTATCCGGTGGCGCTGGCCGCCGTGCTGCGCGCCGGCTACGTGGTCGTCAACGTCAACCCGCTGTACACGCCGCGCGAGCTGCAGCACCAGCTGGTCGACTCGGGCGCCGAGGCGATCGTGGTGCTCGAGAACTTCGCCCACACGCTCGAGCAGGTCCTCGGCCAGACGAGCGTCAAGCACGTTGTCCTGGCCACCATGGGCGACCTGCTGGGCGGCCTGAAAGGCACGCTGGTCAACCTGGTGGTGCGCAAGGTCAAGAAGATGGTGCCGGCCTATTCGCTGCCGGGCGCGATCGGCTTCAACAAGGTGCTGGCCGACGGCGCGCGCGAGACGCTCAAGCCGGTCGCGATCGGTCATGACGACATCGCCTTCCTGCAGTACACCGGCGGCACCACCGGCGTGTCGAAGGGCGCGGTGCTGCTGCACCGCCACGTGATCGCCAACGTGCTGCAGAACGAAGCCTGGTTCGCCCCGACCCTCGCCAGGCTGAAGGCCGGCGAACAGCCGCAGTTCGCCTGCGCGCTGCCGCTGTATCACATCTATGCGCTCACGGTCTGCGCGCTGCTCGGCCTGCGCATCGGCGGCATGAACCTCCTGATCCCGAACCCGCGCGACATCAAGGGTTTCATCAAGGAGCTCGGCGGTTACCGCATCAACATCTTCCCGGCCGTGAACACGCTGTACAACGGCCTGCTCAACAACGACGATTTCGCCAGGCTCGATTTCTCGGGCCTGATGGTGTGCCCGGGTGGCGGCATGGCGGTGCAGAAGGCCGTCGCCGACAAGTGGCTCAAGACCACCGGCATCCCGATCGTCGAGGGCTATGGCCTGTCCGAGACTTCGCCGGTGGTGACCGCCAACCGCTGCGACATCACCGATTTCACGGGCACCATCGGCCTGCCGCTGCCGTCGACCGAGCTGCGCATCCTGGACGAAGCGGGCAATGCAGTCCCGTTCGGCACGGCCGGCGAGATCGCCGTGCGCGGCCCGCAGGTGATGGCCGGCTACTGGCAGCGCGACGACGAGACGGCCAAGGTCATGACCGCCGACGGCTTCTTCAAGACCGGCGACATCGGCATCATGGACGACAGGGGCTATACGCGCATCGTCGACCGCAAGAAGGACATGATCCTGGTGTCGGGCTTCAACGTCTATCCGAACGAAGTCGAGGGCGTGGTGGCCGCGCACCCGGGCGTGCTGGAAGTGGCGTGCGTGGGCGTGCCGGACCAGAACTCGGGCGAGGCCGTGAAGCTGTACGTGGTGAAGAAGGACGCCGACCTGACCACCGAACAGCTCAAGGAATTCTGCAAGGAGCAGCTGACCGGCTACAAGCGGCCCAAGTTCATCGAGTTCCGCGAGACCCTGCCGAAGACGAACGTCGGCAAGATCCTGCGGCGCGAACTGCGCGACGAGAAGAAGACCGCCTGATACTGAAGGCCGCCGATCCGGCGGCCTTTCTTTTAACGGTGCGCCACCAGCGATTCGAGCGGCGGCAGCTGGCGCGGCTTGCGGTCCGGGCCGGTGGCGACATAGGTCAGCGTCGCCTCGGTCACCTTGACCACCTCGGCCGCCAGGCGGTTGCGCTCGGCGTACACCTCGACGAAGACGGTGACCGAGGTGTTGCCGACCTTGGTGATGTCGGCATAGAACGACAGCAGGTCGCCCACGAATACCGGGTTCTTGAAGAGGAAGGAGTTGACGGCGATGGTCGCCACGCGGCCATTGGCGCGGCGTGTGGCCGGCAGCGAGCCGGCCAGGTCGACCTGGGCCATGATCCAGCCGCCGAACACGTCGCCATACACATTGGCGTCGGACGGGGCGGGCATGACGCGCAGTTCCGGCATCTTGCCTGCGGGGAGGCGGACGGTGGTGGGCGTGGCGACGGTGTTTTCGGGCGTGGTCATCGTGAATTCTCGGTAAAAGCTACAATCGACCCGAATTGAACCATAAATCCCGAAGCCCCGTCATGCGCCGCAACTCCGCTCCACTCCCGCCCGATCCCAAAGCCGGTCCCCGTAACGACTGGGCCACCCTCAAAACGCTGTTCCCCTACCTGTGGGTCTACAAGTGGCGGGTGATGGCCGCCATGGCCGCGCTGGTCGGCGCAAAACTGGCCAACGTCGGCGTGCCGCTGGTGCTCAAGAAGATCATCGACGGCCTGGCGATCGACCCGGCGCACCCGCACGCGCTGCTGGTGCTGCCGCTCGGGTTGCTGGTCGGCTACGGTTTGCTGCGCCTGTCGATGACGGTCTTCACCGAGTTGCGCGAGTTCCTGTTCGCGCGCGTGACCCAGCGCGCGGTGCGCACCATTGCGCTCAAGGTGTTCCGCCACCTGCACGCGCTGTCGCTGCGCTTCCATCTGAATCGCCAGACCGGCGGCATGACGCGCGACATCGAGCGCGGCACGCGCGGCGTGAATACCCTGATCTCGTATTCGCTGTTCAGCATCGTGCCGACGCTGGTCGAGATCTCGCTGGTGCTGGCCTACCTGGTGTTCCACTACGATATCTGGTTCACCATCATCACCGCGGTGGCGCTGACGTCCTACATCACCTTCACGGTGGTCGTGACCGAATGGCGCACGCACTTCCGGCGCACCATGAACGAGCTGGAGTCAAAAGCCTCCACCAAGGCCATCGACTCGCTGCTCAACTACGAGACCGTCAAGTACTTCGGCAACGAGGACTACGAGGCGCGCCGCTACGACGAAGGCCTCAAGAACTACGAGAACGCCGGCGTGCGCTCGCAGACCTCCTTGTCGTTCCTGAATACCGGCCAGTCCCTGATCATCGCCACTGCGGTCACCCTGATCCTGTGGCGCGCAACCGAGGGCGTGATCGCCGGCACCATGACGCTGGGCGACCTGGTGCTGGTCAATACCTTCATGATCCAGCTGTATGTGCCGCTCAACTTCCTGGGCGTGATCTACCGCGAGATCAAGCAAAGCCTGGCCGACATGGAGCGCCTGTTCGGGCTGCTGGACCAGAACCGCGAAGTGGCCGACAGTCCCAAGGCCCGGCCGCTGGTGACGAAGGGCGCCGAGGTCGCGTTCTCGCACGTCGAGTTCAGCTACGAAGCCAAGCGGCAGATCCTGTTCGACGTCGACTTCACGATTCCCGCCGGGACCACGACCGCGGTGGTGGGGCATAGCGGCTCGGGCAAGTCGACCCTGTCGCGGCTGCTGTTCCGCTTCTATGACGTCAACGGCGGCGCGATCCGCATCGATGGCCAGGATCTGCGCGACATCACCCAGGACTCGCTGCGCGCCGCGATCGGCATCGTGCCGCAGGATACGGTGCTGTTCAACGACACGATCGAATACAACATCGCCTATGGCCGGCCCGGCGCCAGCCGCGAGGACATCGTGGCGGCCGCGCGCGCGGCATCGATCCACGACTTCATCGAGAGCCTGCCGGACGGCTACGGGAGCATGGTGGGCGAGCGCGGCCTGAAACTGTCGGGCGGCGAAAAGCAGCGGGTGGCAATCGCGCGCACCCTGCTCAAGGACCCGGCGATCCTGATTTTCGACGAGGCCACGTCGGCCCTCGATTCGCGCTCGGAGCAGGCGATCCAGGCGCAGTTGAAGGAGATCGCGAAGAACCGCACGACGCTGGTGATCGCGCACCGCCTGTCGACGATCGCCGATGCGCAGCAGATCATCGTGCTCGACCACGGCAGGATCGTCGAGCGCGGCACGCACTATTCTCTGCTGGCGGCGCAGGGCCTGTATGCGCAGATGTGGGAACGGCAGCTGGCGCGGCCGGATGAGGATGTTGCGTCGCCGCCGCAGGAGGCGATGGCGGACGTGGATGGCGAGCCGTCCACGTCAAGGGGGCATCAGTAGGTGTAGAACATCCGCTGGATGTTCCTGGTATCGGTCGTCCTGGTCAACGCCAGCATCAGGAGAATGCGCGCCTTCTGCGGGCTCAGGGTGTCGGCCACCACGAAGTCCAGCTCGTCGTCGTTGGCTTCGCCATTGCGCGCCACGATACCCTGGCCGACGCGGCTCGCGCGCACGATCACGACGCCGTCCTTGCGCGCCTCGACCAGCGCCGGCCTGGTTTTCGCCGGCAGGCTGCCATTGCCCACGCCCGCATGCACCAGCCCCCTGGCGCCGGCTGCGACCAGCGCATTGACGGCCACGTCACCCACGTTCGCATAGGCATAGGCCACGTCGACCTGCGGCAGCGCATCGAGCTTGCTCACGTCGAACTCGGTGTCCAGCGTGTGGTTGCGCACCACGTTACGGTAGAAGAACGGCTGGCCGCCCTGGATGTAGCCGATCACGCCCAGTTCCGACGTACGGAAGGTGTCGGTCGTGGTGGTGTTGGCCTTGGTGACGTCGCGCGCCGAATGGATCTGGTCGTTCATCGCCACCAGCACGCCGCGGCCGGCCGCCTCGGGCGTGCCGGCCAGGCGCACCGCGTTGTACAGGTTGATCGGGCCGTCGGCCGACAACGCGGTCGATGGCCGCATCGAACCGACCAGCACCACCGGCTTCTTGCTCTTGACCGTCAGGTGCAGGAAATACGCCGTTTCTTCCAGCGTGTCGGTGCCGTGGGTGATCACGATGCCGTCCACGTTCGGCTGCGCCAGCAGCACGTTGACGCGCTTGGCCAGTTGCAGCCACTGCGCGTCGCTGATGTTTTCGCTGGCGATCTGGAACACCTGCTCGCCGGAGACATTCGCCACCTTGGCGATCTCGGGCACCGCCGCGATCAGCGATTGCACGCCCACGGTGGCGGCGGTGTAGCCGACCGTGGTGGTGCTGGTGGCGCCGGTGCCGGCGATGGTGCCGCCGGTGGCGAGGATGGTCACGTTCGGCAGTTTCGTGGTCTGGGCTTGCACCGCGGCCGCGAACAGGAACAGGAAGCCAAACAGCGCGGCGCGCGCGCGTGCGGCTTGGGGGAACAGCTGGGACATCGTGTCACTACCTTTCTAAAACTGGCGGGATACCCTGGAAATCAGGGCTTCTTGTAGACCACGCCATCCTTCATTACAAACTTGACCTGCTCGAGCACTTTCACGTCCTGCAGGGGATCCCCCTCGACCGCGATGATGTCGGCCGCGAAGCCCGGTGCGATGGCGCCCAGGCGCTTCGGCTGGTCGAGCAGGATGGCGGCGTTGACCGTGGCCGAGCGGATCGCGTCAGCCGGCGTCATGCCCGCTTCGACCATGTAGCCGAATTCCTTTGCGTTCTCGCCATGCGGGAACACGCCGGCATCGGTGCCGAAGGCGATCTTCACGCCGGCTTTATAGGCGCGGCCGAAGGTGGCTTGCAGCTGCGGGCCGATCGCGGCCGCCTTCGGACGCACCAGGGCGGAGTAATAATTCGGTTCCTTGGCCTTGTCCGCCACGTAGCGGCCAGCCGAGATGGTCGGCACGTACCAGCCGCCGCCTTTCTTGAACAGGGCGATGACCTCGTCGTCCATCAGGGTGCCGTGCTCGATCGAGTCGACGCCGACGCGCAGCGCGCGCTTCATGCCTTCGGCGCCGTGGGCGTGGGCCGCGACGCGGAAACCGTAGTCCTTCGCGGTGCTCACCACGGCGCGCAGCTCGTCCTCGGTGTACTGCGAGTTGTGGCCGCTGGCGGCCTGGCTCAGGACGCCGCCGGTGGCGGTCACCTTGATCAGGTCGGCGCCATCCTTGTAGCGGGTGCGCACCGCCTGGCGCGCTTCCTCCGGGCTGTTCAATACACCCTCGGCCGGGCCGGGCGTGCCGATCTTCTCGGACAGGAAGTGCGACAGGTTGTTGGTCGGGTCGGCGTGGCCGCCGGTGGTGGCCAGCGATTTGCCGGCGGTGAACATGCGCGGGCCCGGCACTTCGCCGGCGGCGATGGCGCGCTTGAGCGAGATGTTCAGGTTGTCGGCGGCGCCCAGGTCGCGCACCGTGGTGAAGCCGGCCATCAGGGTGCGCTCGGCGTACTTCACCGAACGATAGGCCATGTCGGCCGGATTGGCGACGAGGCGGTCGCGGTAGGCGTCGACCGCCGGCTGGGTTTCGCTGGTCAGGTGCACGTGCATGTCGATCAGGCCCGGCAGGCAGCTGTGGCGAGACAGGTCGATATTGCCGGCAGCTTGCGTCATCGGTCCCACCGAGACGATGCTGCCGTTCTCGATCACGATGCTGACGCGCTCGCGCCATGCGCCTTTCTGGACGTCCAGCAGCCGGCCGCAGTTGACCGTCTGGGTGGCGGCGTGCGCGCCGTTCAGGGCCAGCAGCATGCCGGCGGCAACGATCTGTTTCATCTCTTTCCCCTTGTTGTGATTATCGATATTGAAAAAACAAAGGCCCTCCATCGCTGGAAGGCCTCGGGCACTACGGGCAGCCGCTCACCACACCTACTTCAGCGGCGAGATGGCCGGTTCCTTGTTGGGGTCGCCCAAATCTCCCTCCCACTTGGCGACGACGGCGGTGGCGATGCCGTTGCCGATCACGTTGGTGGCCGAGCGGGCCATGTCCAGGAAGTGGTCGATCGCCAGCAGCAGCAGCAGGCCGGCCTCGGGAATGTCGAACTGGTTCAGGGTCGCGGCGATCACGACCAGCGAGGCGCGCGGCACGCCGGCCATGCCTTTCGAGGTCAGCATCAGCACCAGCATCATGGTGATCTGGGTGCCGATCGACAGGTCGATGCCATAGGCCTGGGCGATGAAGACGGCGGCGAAGGTGCAATACATCATCGAGCCGTCCAGGTTGAACGAGTAGCCGATCGGCAGCACGAACGAGGCCAGGCGGTTCTTGACGCCGAAGCGCTCCAGGCTTTCCAGGGTTTTCGGGAAGGCTGCTTCGGACGAGGCGGTCGAGAAGGCCAGCACGGTCGGGCCGCGCAGCTCCGAGATCAGGCGCAGGATGCGCGGGCCGATCACGGCCATGCCGATGCCGATCAGGACGACCCACAAGAGCGCGATGCCGAAGTAGAACTGGGCCATGAAGATGCCATAGGTCGACAGCACGCCCAGGCCGCTCTTGGCGATGATGCCGGCCACCGCCGCGAACACCGCGATCGGGGCGAAGTTCATCACGTAGCCGGTCAGCTTGAGCATGACGTGGGCGACGCCGTCGATGGCGTCGATCATCGGCGTGGCGCGCGCGCCGACCGCGGCGGCGGCGGTGCCGAAGAACACCGAGAACACGACGATCTGCAGGATCTCGTTCCTGGCCATGCCGTCGACGATCGAGGTCGGGATCAGGTGGGTGATGAAGTCCTTCATCGTCAGGCTGCCGCTGGTGATGCCCGATTGCGCGTCGACCGGCGGCATCATGCCCGCCGCGAACAGCGCGTCGCCCGGACGGAAGATGTTCACCAGGACCAGGCCCAGCGACAGCGAGATGATGGAGGCGATCACGAACCAGCCCAGCGCCTTGACGCCGATGCGGCCGACTTCCTTGGCGTCGCCCATCTTGGCGATGCCGACCACCAGGGTCGCGAACACCAGCGGCGCGATGATCATCTTGATCAGGCGGAGGAACATCGTGGTAATCAGCGACATCGTGTCGGAGAAGCTCGTCGCGCCCGCCGCGTCCGTATTGGCGTTGACCAGGTAGCCGACCACGATGCCGACCACCAGGGCGATCATGATGAAGGTAGTCAGGCGATTTCGATTGTTCATAAAGCTTCCTGTCGTGTGGACCTGTGCAGGGCCGGCGGCGGCGGGTCGCGCTGTCGCTGGCGGATTGTTCGGGCAATGGCCGGTTTTCGAGGACCGAAGGCCGGTTGGTGCTGAAGATTATGGCAAGTTCCGCAGTATCCTAGGCACTGTTAGTGCTGTCAAGCATGCGGACGCCATTGCCGTTACGGCAATCCGGCTCGCCTTTCCGGTCCCTCCAACGCACCCTGCGCGCCGCCGCGCAGGTAAAATACGCCATTCGTTTTCCGAGAGCCGCCATGTCCACCATCGAGACCCCAGACACCATCACCATCACTCGTCCAGACGACTGGCACCTGCACCTGCGCGACGGCGCGGCGATGGCCAGCGTATTGCCGCACACCGCCCGCCAGTTCAGCCGCGCGATCGTGATGCCGAACCTGCGCCCGCCGGTGACCACGGCCGCCGCCGCCCTTGAGTACCGCGCGCGCATCCTGGCCGCGCTGCCGGAAGGGATGGTTTTTGAGCCGCTGATGACGCTGTACCTGACCGACAACACCGATCCGGACGAGATCCGCCGCGCCCAGGACACCGGTTTCATCCACGCGGTCAAGCTGTACCCGGCCGGCGCCACCACCAATTCGGATGCCGGCGTCACCGACCTCAAAAAGTGCTACAAGACGCTGGAAGTGATGCAGGAAGTCGGCATGCCGCTGCTGGTGCATGGCGAAGTGACCGACAACGAGATCGACCTGTTCGACCGCGAAGCCGTGTTCATCGAGCGCGTGATGCGTCCGCTGCGTAAGGACATGCCGGCCCTGAACGTGGTGTTCGAACACATCACCACCAAGGACGCGGCCCAGTACGTGGCCGAGGCCGAAGGCCCGATCGCGGCCACCATCACCGCCCACCACCTGCTGTACAACCGCAACGAAATCTTCCGCGGCGGCATTCGCCCGCACTTCTACTGCCTGCCGGTGCTCAAGCGCGAAGAACACCGGCTGGCGCTGGTCACCGCCGCCACCAGCGGCGACGAGCGCTTCTTCCTGGGCACCGACTCGGCTCCGCACGCGGTGCACACCAAGTACGCCGCCTGCGGCTGCGCCGGCTGCTACACCGCGCTGCACGCGATGGAGATGTACACCGAAGCCTTCGCCCAGGCCGGCGCGCTGGATAAGCTCGAAGCCTTCGCCAGCTTCAACGGCCCGGCCTTCTACAACCTGCCGAGGAACGTTGGCACGATCACGCTCAAGCGCGAATCGTGGACCCTGCCGGAATCGGTGCCGATGGGCGAACACCAGCTGGTGCCGCTGAACGCGGGCGAGAGCATCAACTGGAAGATGGTATAAGCAGCGCCGTGCTGCCGCCGATCGACTGGGCGCGGCCGTGGTACGACTCGGTGCGCCCAAGCTTTGAGCGCGCCGCGCCGCCGCCGGATGCCTTCATCGACGCCTTCAACGTAGCGGCGCGCGGGCTCGACCTGCGCAACGGCGCCGGCATGCCCTTGTCCTTCGTGCCGCAGGCCGCGCTGCCGGAAGGGGTGGCGTACGAGGAATTCATCGGCGCCACCGGCCAGGTGCCGACCCGCGACAACCTGCACGATTTCTTCAATGCGTTGGTGTGGCAGACCTTCCCGGGTATCAAGCGCGCGCTGAACGCGCTGCAGGCGGCGCAGATCGCGCAGGCCGGCGTCGGCAAGTCGCGCGGGCCGGCGCGCGACGCCGCCACGATCTTCGACGAGAACGCGGCCCTGCTGGTGGTGCGCGACGATGAAGCCGGGCGGGCGCTGGTCGACGACTTGCGTGCGCACCGCTGGCTCGCCGCCCTGTACGATCGGCGTGACTCGTTCGGCAAGGACGTCGAGGTCTGGCTGTTCGGCCACGCGCTGATGGAAAAGCTGGTGGCGCCGCGCAAGGCGATCACCGCGCATACGCGGGTGGTATTCGCCGGCGACGATTACTTTGCGCTGCCACGCGATGCGCGGCGCGCCTGGCTCGACCGCGAGGTGGCGGCCAGCCTGGCGACGCAAGACCTGACGCCGGGCGGCTTCACGCCCTTGCAGGTGCTGGGCATCCCGGGCTGGTGGCCTGGACAAGACCCTGATTTTTATCTGGATACGACTGTATTCCGTCCCAAGCGGACGGCTTGAAGAGGAGAAGCCGATGGCTGAAACGGTACGCTGGGGGATACTCGGCACGGGCAAGATTTCGCGCGCCTTTGCCAATGCATTGAAGGACGTGCCGGGCGCCGTGCTGGCCGCCGTGGGCTCGCGCAGCCATGACAAGGCCGCGGCCTTCGCCGAAGAGTTCGGCGCATTGGCCAGCTACGGCTCGTGCGAGCTGCTGGCCCAGGCCGAGGGCGTCGACCTGATCTACATCGGCACGCCACACCCGGAACACGCCGGCAACGCTCTGATGGCGCTGCGCGCCGGCAAGGGCGTGCTGTGCGAGAAGCCGTTCACGATGAACCTGCGCGAAGCCGAGCAGGTGGTGACCCTGGCGCGCTCGAAACGCCTGTTCCTGATGGAGGCGATGTGGACGCGCTACCTGCCGGCCTACCTGGAAGTGAAGCGCATCCTGGCCTCGGGCGAGATCGGCACCCCGCGCCAGGTCGTCGCCGACTTCGGCTTCGCCGCCGCCTTCGGTCCCGAGCACCGCGTCTTCAATCCCGAGCTGGGCGGCGGCGCGCTGCTCGACCTGGGCATCTACCCGCTGTCGGTCGCGGCCGGCCTGTTGGGCCCCGTGCTCGAAGTGCGCGCGCAGGCCCAGATGGGACCGACCGGCGTCGACGTCCAGACCGGCTTCACGCTCAAGCACGAAGGCGGCGGCATGTCGGTGTGCAGCTGCTCCCTCCTGGCGCGCACGCCGGCCGAGCTGACCGTGTCGGGCGAGCGCGGCCAGGTGCGGATGAACACCATGTTCCACCGCGCGACCTCGGTCACGGTCAAGCTGGACGACGGCAGCGAGCGCACGATCGAAACCCCGTATCTCGGCAACGGCTACGTGCACGAGGCGATCGAGGCCCAGCGCTGCTGGCAGCAGGGGCTGTTGGAAAGCCCGTCGATGACGCAGGGAGAGACGCTGGCGCTGATGGGCGTGATGGACGAGATCCGGCGCCAGATCGGCCTGCGTTACGCGGCCGACCGCGCTTAGGGCGGACGCCATGAAGCTCGGGAGCGTCACGCCGATCCTGCGCGTCTTCGACGAGGCCAAGGCCCGGGAATTCTACGTCGATTACCTCGGATTCACGGCCGACTGGGAGCACCGCTTCGGCCCTGGCATGCCGCTCTACCTGCAGGTGTCGCGCGGCGACTGCGTGCTGCACCTGAGCGAGCATCACGGCGATTGCTGCCCGGGCGCCGCGCTGAGGATCGAGGTCGACGACGTCGACGGCCTGCATGTCGAGCTGGCCGCCAAACATTATGGTTATGCGCGGCCCGGGATCGAGAACACGCCGTGGGAGACGCGCGAGCTGAGCGTCAAGGATCCGTTCGGGAACAGGCTGACGTTCGTACATTCAACCGCCAAGGAAAACCATGAAACGTGATGTTCGCGCGACCAGTTGCATACGGCGCTTGAATCGGCGGCAACGCAAGAAGCTGCGCGTTGCCGAATTCACCGAGCATGTCTTCGACGTCGAGATCAGGTTCGTGCAAGCGCTGGATGGCGCGCCTTACGACCGTTTGATCGACGATCTGCTCGGCTTCCTGGAACAGCGCGGCCTGCTCGGCGGCGCTTTCGGCGGTCGCATGCCATTGACGGAAACGTCTGGTGTCATCACGACGATCGAGCGAGGTTCGCCAAGCGAGGAGGACCGTGAAGCGGTGGGGCGGTGGCTGCGTGCACGCTGCGAAGTGGCGGATGTGCGTGTCCTCGAATTGACCGACGGGTGGCACGGCTACCCCCTCTGATACTGGTCTTCTGGTCACATTACCGACTAGCCGCTCAATCGGCTGCCGGCATATCCACGATATGCCGCGCATCAAGCGCCCGGATGCGCGGCTCGACGTAGTAGCCGCCCGCTTCGACATACGTGAGGCAGTAGCGCCGGCAGGCCTCGCACTGCTGGACCGCGCACCGATTATAAGGAAAGTAATGCAGGGCGATCGGCGCGTCGGGCGACCAGTAATTGGTCCCATGCGGATGGTATTCGGTATAGGTCGGCTCGGCGTACGGGTCGCCCGCCAGCGTGCCGGCCGGGCGCATTTGCGCTTGCGGAAACGATACCGGGATGCGCGTCCACCCGGCGTAGCTGGCGATCTCGCAGGTACAAGGACCCGTCACCCGCGCCGAAGCCTGGGCCAGGGCGGTCAGTTCGTCGATATCCAGCGCTTGCTCCTGCGTCATTGTGTGTCTTTCTCGTATTGATCCATCAAACCTTCAGGAATTCCTCGCGCCCACCCAGCCAGCGCGCCAGGTGCGCATCGACCACCGCGATCTTCTCGGGCTTTTCGCCATCGAGCAGATACTGCGCCACGTCGCGCGCGCGGTCGACCAGCCAGCCATCGAGCTCCAGGTCGGCAAAGCGCAGCATCGCCTGGCCCGACTGGCGCGCGCCCAGGAATTCGCCCGGGCCGCGGATCTCCAGGTCGCGCCGCGCGATCTCGAAGCCGTCGGTCGTTTCGCGCATCGTCATCAAACGCTGTTTGGCCACCTGGCCCAGCGGCGACTGGTAGAGCAGCAGGCATACCGAGGCCGCCGAGCCCCGCCCGACCCGCCCGCGCAGCTGGTGCAGCTGCGACAGGCCGAAGCGCTCGGCATGCTCGATCACCATCAACGAGGCATTCGGCACGTCGACCCCGACCTCGATCACCGTGGTCGCCACCAGCACGTGCACCTCGCCCGCCGTGAAGGCGTCCATCACGTCCTGTTTTTCGGCCGGTTTCATGCGGCCATGCACCAGCCCCACCTGCAGCTCGGGCAGCGATTCGGCGAGGGTCTCGTAGGTCTCGGTCGCGGTCTGCAATTGCAGGGCCTCGGATTCCTCGATCAGCGGGCAGACCCAGTACACCTGCCGGCCTTCGAGCGCCGCCGCGTAGACGCGCTCGATCACTTCGTCGCGCCGCATCTGGTCGATCGCGCGCGTGACGATGGGGCTGCGTCCAGGCGGCAGCTCGTCGATCACCGACACCTCCAGATCGGCGTAATACGTCATCGCCAGCGTGCGCGGGATCGGCGTGGCCGACATCATCAATTGGTGCGGCACCAGGCCGTCGCTGCCCTTGTTGCGCAGGGTGAGGCGCTGGCCGACGCCGAAGCGGTGCTGCTCGTCGACGATCACCAGGCCCAGTTTCGCGAACTGCACGGTGTCCTGGATCAGCGCATGGGTGCCGATCACCAGGTTCGCCTCGCCCGACTCGATCAACTCGTTCGACGCGGCCTTCTCTTTTTTCTTGAGGCTGCCGGTGAGCCAGGCGACTTTCACGCCGAGCGGCTCCATCCAGGCCGCGATCTTGCGGAAATGCTGCTCGGCCAGGATCTCGGTCGGCGCCATCAGCGCCGCCTGGTAGCCGCTGTCGATCGCCTGCGCCGCGGCCAGCGCCGAGACCACGGTCTTGCCGCTGCCGACGTCGCCCTGCAGCAGGCGCTGCATCGGATAGCCTTCGCGCAAGTCCGCGCGGATCTCTTCCACCACGCGCCGCTGGGCGCCGGTCAGCTTGAACGGCAGCGCCGCCAGGAAGGCTTCCGACAGCCGGCCCACCGCGCGCAGGTGCGGCGCCCCTTTCTCGCGCCGCGCACGCTGCGCCCGTTTCAGCGACAGCTGCTGCGCCAGCAGCTCGTCGAACTTCATGCGCTCCCAGGCCGGATGCGATTTTTCGCCCAGCGCATGTTCGTCGACGTCGGCCGGCGGGTAGTGCAGCAGTTTCACGGCCGGCTCGAAGTCGATCAGCCCCATCTTGGCGCGGATGCCCGCGGGGACGGTATCGCTCCAGTCGATCCGCTTCATCGCGTCGGCGATCGCGCGCCGCAGCACCGTCTGCGACAGGCCTTCGCCGGCCGGATACACAGGCGTGAGCGAGAAAGGCAGCGGCGCGCCTTCGTTGACGACCTTGTATTGCGGATGCACCATCTCGGCGCCGAAGAAGCCGTGTTTCAGTTCGCCACGCGCCCGGATGCGCACGCCTTCGGCCATCTGCTTGACCTGGCTGCCGTAGAAATTCATGAAGCGCAGCAGCAGGTCGCCCGATTCGTCGGCGATGGTCACCAGCAGCTGGCGCCGTGGCTTGAACGAGATTTCGTTCTTGGTCACCACGCCTTCGACCTGCGAAACATGGCCGCCGCGCAGGCAGGCTTCGCGGATGGACACGATCCGGGTCTCGTCCTCGTAGCGCATCGGCAGGTGCAATACCAGGTCCATGTCGCTGCGCAGTCCGAGGCGGGCGAGCTTGCTTTCGAGGGTTTTGGGTGGATTTGTGGTCTTGGAGGCGGGCATATCGCGGCAAAATGGCGCTCGCTGGCGTAAAATAGAAGGTTCGCCATCAGCGCTGGAGCCTGTATTGTAAAGCTGGCAGCGCTTATTTTCCCAGAATTGAGAATAATGTACTCGCTTTCCGATTTCGACTTCGAGCTGCCCCCCGAGCGCATCGCGCAGCTGCCCCTGCCAGACCGCAGCGCCTCGCGCCTGCTGCAGCTCGACGGTGATCAGATCCTCGATCGCCACTTCTCCGACATCGTCGACCAGCTCCAGCCGGGCGACCTCTTGGTGATGAACAATACCCGCGTGCTCAAGGCGCGCTTCTTCGGCGTCAAGGAAACCGGCGGCCAGGTCGAGGTGCTGGTCGAGCGCGTGCTCGACGAGCGCACCGTGCTGGCCCAGGTGCGCGCGTCCAAGTCGCCCAAGCCGGGCAACCGCATCCGCCTGGCCGATGCCTTCGACGTCACGGTCGGCGAACGCGCCGGCGAATTCTTCACCCTCCATTTCGAGGGCGATGTGTTCGAGCTGATCGAAGCCCACGGCCGCCTGCCGCTGCCGCCCTATATCGAGCACACCGCCGACGAATTCGACGAGCAGCGCTACCAGACCGTGTACTCGAAAGAGCCGGGCGCCGTCGCCGCGCCGACCGCCGGCCTTCACTTCGACCAGCCGCTGCTCGACAAGTTGGCGCAAAAAGGCGTCAGGTTCGCCTACGTCACCCTGCACGTCGGCGCCGGCACCTTCCAGCCGGTGCGGGTCGAGGATTTGAGCGAGCACAAGATGCACACCGAGTGGTACACCATTTCGCAAGAGACGGTGGACGCGGTGCGCGCCGCGAAAGCGGCGGGCCGCGACGTGGTCGCCGTCGGCACCACCAGCTTGCGCGCGCTGGAGTCGGCCTCGCAAAGCGGCGAGCTGGTCGCAGGCAGTGCCGATACCGCGCTGTTCATCACGCCCGGCTACACCTTCAAGACCGTCACGCGCCTGGTCACCAACTTCCACCTGCCCAAGTCGACCCTGCTGATGCTGGTGTCGGCCTTCGCCGGTTTTGCACCGATCCGCAAGGCCTATGCCCATGCGATCGCCAACGAATACCGCTTCTTCAGCTATGGCGACGCCATGCTGCTGACGACCACTTCACGTTGATGGAAAAACGATGCTCGAATTTACCCTGCTCAAGAAAGACACCAGCGGCCTGTCGCATGCCCGCCGCGGCCGCCTGAAGCTGAACCACGGCACCATCGAAACCCCGATCTTCATGCCGGTCGGCACCTATGGTTCGGTCAAGGCCATGTCGCCGGTCGAACTCAAGGAAGTCGGCTCGCAGATCATCCTCGGCAACACCTTCCACCTGTGGCTGCGTCCCGGCGTCGACGTGATGAACAAGTTCGGCGGCCTGCATGGGTTCATGGGCTGGGACAAGCCGATCCTGACCGACTCCGGCGGCTTCCAGGTGTTCTCGCTGGGCGCCATGCGCAAGATCACGGAAGAGGGCGTCAAGTTCGCTTCGCCGATCGACGGCTCGCGCCAGTTCCTGTCGCCCGAGATCTCGATGCAGATCCAGCGCGCGCTGAACTCGGACATCGTGATGCAGTTCGACGAATGCACCCCATACGAGATCGACGGCCGCCCGGCCACCGCCGAAGAAGCGGCCAAGTCGATGCGCATGTCGCTGCGCTGGGCCCAGCGCTCGATGAACGAATTCACCGGCGGCGAAAACCCGAACGCGCTGTTCGGCATCGTCCAGGGCGGCATGTACGAGCACCTGCGCGACGAGTCGCTGGCCGGCCTGGAAGACATCGATTTCCCGGGCCTGGCGATCGGCGGCCTGTCGGTCGGCGAACCGAAGGAAGACATGAAGCGCATCCTGGCCCATGTCGGCCCGCGCCTGCCCGAGAACAAGCCGCACTACCTGATGGGCGTCGGCACGCCGGAAGACCTGGTCGACGGCGTGGCGAACGGCGTCGACATGTTCGACTGCGTGATGCCGACCCGGAATGCGCGCAATGGCTGGCTGTTCACCCGCTTCGGCGACGTCAAGATCAAGAATGCGCGCTACAAGGACGACCAGGCGCCGCTGGACGAGAGCTGCGATTGCTATTGCTGCAAGAATTTCTCGCGCGCCTACCTGCACCACCTGCACCGCTCGAACGAAATCCTGGGCGCCCGCCTGAACACGATCCACAACCTGCATTACTACCTGAAGTTGATGCAGGAAATGCGCGACGCCATCGATGCCGACCGTTTCAACGAGTTCCGCATCGCGTTCAATGCGGGCCGCGCACGCGGCGTGTAAGCACTCGCTCACTTGCTCAGCCCGGCGCTGTCGTATTGACGGTGGCGCCGGAATTTAATTTCTAGCAAGCTCTTGCAATACCGAAAAGCAAGATTACCTATCTCCAGATTTGGTGTCCGGCGACTGGCCGATGCTAGAATACACCGCTTATTTTTTTAACTTCACCATCGGAGTTCTTGTGTTCATTTCCAACGCTTACGCGCAAACCGCCGCCGCTGACCCAGGCATCATGGGCAGCCTGACGACCTTCCTGCCGCTGATCCTGATGTTCGTGGTCATGTATTTCCTGATGATCCGTCCTCAGCAGAAACGTCAGCGCGAGTTGAAAGCGATGATGGATGCACTGACCAAGGGCGATGAAGTCGTGACCGCCGGCGGCATCGTCGGCCGCGTCTCGAAAGTGACCGACGCCTACGTCACCCTGGAAATCGCTACCGGCACCGACATCACCGTGCAGAAGAACGCAGTGACCACCCTGCTGCCGAAGGGCACCCTGAAAGCCCTGTAAGAGCAAGCTCCGTGCGGCCCGCGGGCCGCACTGCCCAACCTGAACGCCGGAACACTATGAATCGCTATCCCGTCTGGAAATACCTAATGATCGTCATCGCGCTGCTGCTCGGCGCGTTGTACACGGCGCCTAACTACTTCGGCGAAACGCCGGCGTTGCAGGTGACATCGGGCCGCTCGACCCTGAACATCACCAGCGCCTCCACCACCCTGGTCGAGGATGCGCTCAAGCGTACCGGCATCGCCCATACCGGCATCTCCCTCGAAGGCAGCGGCCATACGACGTCGGTGCGTGTGCGCTTCGCCGGCACCGAAGAACAATTCAAGGCCAAGCTGGCCCTGGAGCGCGAACTGAACCGCGACCCGGCCAACCCCGACTACATCGTCACCGTCAACCTGGTCACCAATACCCCGGCCTGGATGGAAAAGATCGGCGCGGGTCCGATGAGCCTCGGCCTCGACTTGCGCGGCGGTGTGCACTTCCTGCTGCAGGTCGATACCAAGGCCGTGGTCGACAACAAGGTCAAGGCGCTGCAAGCCAGCGTGCGCAGCAACCTGCGCGACGAAAACGTGCGTCACGCCGGCATCGAGCGCGTGGGCGACACCATCGAAGTGCGCTTCCGCGATGCCGCGACCCGTTCCGCCGCACGCAACGTGCTGACCTCGCGCTCGAACGAGCTGAACTTCGCCGAGGCCGCCGACGGCGCCGACCAGAAGCTGGTCGTCAGCCTCAAGCCCGATGCGATCAAGCGCAGCGTCGAAGACGGCGTCAAGCAGAACATCGTGACCCTGTCCAAGCGTATCAATGAGCTGGGCACCACCGAACCGATCATCCAGCAGCAGGGCGCCGACCGCATCGTGGTGCAATTGCCTGGTGTGCAAGACGTGGCGCGCGCCAAGGACATCATCGGCCGCACCGCGACCCTCGAGCTGCGCATGGTCGACCAGAGCGTGACCCCGGGCACCGAGCTGTCGGCCGCCATCCCGCTCAATTCCGAACTGTTCACCGAAGGCCGCGGCGCCCCGGTCGTGCTGTCGCGCGACATCATCCTGACCGGCGAATACATCTCGAGCGCCACCGCCAGCTTCGACCAGAACCAGCAGCCGGCCGTCTCGATCGACCTGAACGGCGACGGCGGCCGCCGCATCCGCCAGGCCACCCGCGACAACGTCGGCAAGCGCATGGCGATCCTGCTGAAAGAGAAGGGCGTCTACAACGTCCTGTCGGCCCCGACCATCCAGAGCGAGCTGGGTTCGACCTTCCAGATCACCAATATGGGCACCTCGCAGGACGCCAACGAGCTGGCCCTGCTGCTGCGCTCGGGCGCGCTGTCGGCGCCGATGGAATTCGTCGAGGAACGCGTGATCGGCCCGCAGCTGGGCGCCGAGAACATCGAACGCGGCCTGCACTCGACCATCTGGGGCTTCGTGGCGATCGCGGTCTTCATGATCATCTACTACCACCTGTTCGGCGTGTTCTCGGCGCTGGCGCTGGCGGCCAACGTGCTGTTCCTGCTGGCCCTGCTGTCGATCCTGGGTATCACGCTCACCCTGCCGGGCATCGCCGCAATCGCGCTGGCGCTGGGCGTCGCGATCGACTCCAACGTGCTGGTCAACGAGCGCATCCGCGAAGAGCTGCGCGGCGGCGCGCCGCCGCAGGCGGCGATCGCGGCCGGCTCCAAGCACGCGTGGGACACCATCGTCGACTCCAACGTGACCACCCTGATCGTCGGCCTGGCGCTCCTGATCTTCGGTTCCGGTCCGGTGCGCGGCTTCGCCGTGGTGCACTGCCTGGGCATCCTGACCTCGATGTTCTCGGCGGTCGTCGTGGCCCGTGGCTTCGCCAACCTGTGGTATGGCCGCCAGAAGAAACTGACCAAGATTTCGATCGGCACGGTCTGGCAGCCGGGCATGTCGCCCACCAAGAAGTAAGGACTCGAGACTGACATGGAATTTTTCAAGATCAAACGGGATATCCCGTTCATGCGCCACGCCCTGATCCTCAATGCGATCTCGGTGCTGACCTTTGTCGCCGCGGTGTTCTTCCTGTTCAGCAAAGGCCTGAACTTCTCGGTGGAGTTCACCGGCGGTACCGTGATGGAGCTGCGTTATCCGCATGCGGCCAACCAGGAAAAGATCCGCGACACGCTGCGCGGCATGGGGTATTCGCACCCTGAGGTGGCCAGCTTCGGCACCGCCCAGGACATCATGCTGCGCCTGCCGATCCTGGAAGGCACGGAAGCGGCCGGCACCTCGGCGCGCGTCTTCAACGCCATCTGCGCCGCCGATGGCGGCGCGCCGAAGCAGAGCCAGGTCACGACCGAGAAGGGTGAAGTCGTCAACCACACCAGCTGCGCCAGCGCTTCCGGTGAAGAACTGATCAGCCTGCAGCGGGTCGAGTTCGTCGGTCCATCGGTCGGCGAGGAACTCGCACAGAACGGCCTGAACGCATTGATCATGGTGATCGTCGGCATCATGATCTACCTGGCGATCCGCTTCGAATGGAAATTCGCCGTCGCCGCCGTGGTCGCCAACCTGCACGACGTGGTCATCATCCTGGGCTTCTTCGCCTTCTTCCAGTGGGAATTCTCGCTGACGGTGCTGGCGGCCACGCTGGCGGTGCTGGGCTACTCGGTCAACGAATCGGTCGTCATCTTCGACCGGATCCGCGAGATGTTCCGCAAGCAGCGCCGCATGTCGACGCCGGAAGTCATCGACCACGCGATCACCAGCACCATCTCGCGCACCATCATCACCCACGGCTCGACCCTGATGATGGTGCTGTCGATGCTGTTCTTCGGCGGCTATGCGCTGCACTACTTCGCGATCGCGCTGGCCATCGGCATCTGCTTCGGCATCTATTCGTCGGTGTTCGTGGCGGCAGCCGTGGCCATGTGGATGGGCGTCAAGCGCGAAGACCTGATCAAGCCGATCAAGGAGAAGGACGAGACCGACGGCGCGGTGGTATAGGCTACCCGCCCCGCATGAAGAATGCCGCCCCGGCCTTGCCGCGGCGGCATTTTGTTTGATGTGACGCTGCTGCGACGAATTTCACGGTGCTGTGTGTGGCAGCGCACTGAGTGCCCAGGTTGGCCCACCTATAGTGGAACTGTCTCTTTCAGGACATCCCTAGTTTTGGACTTCACCCGCTTCCGCAACGAAGCGGGTTTTTTTTTAAGAAAGCCGCCCATCGGGGGAGATGCTGTTGAAGAACGCGTCGCTGGGGTCAAAGCCAGCGCTGAGCGCTGGCTCCCATTCGAGCGTGTAAAAAAGACATGCTTAATGTGAAATGACGCACCGAGTGCGGGATGCCGCAGGCTTAAGATGGACTCGTCTCTTTCAGGACATCCCTAGTTTTGGACTTTACCCGCACCGGCAACGGCGCGGGTTTTTTTTGCCTACAACTGCCACGGATGCCCAAGCTTGCCTTCAATCGCCGCATCGAGATACGTCGCGGCGCTGATCAAGGCAAGGTGGGTAAAGGCTTGTGGAAAGTTGCCGAGCAGCTCAGCCTTATTGGTGAACTCTTCCGCGTACAGGTGCACGTGGTTGCCGTAGGCGATGAGTTTTTCCATATTATTGCGTGCATGGTCGATCCGCCCGGCCCGTGCCAGGCATTCCACATACCAGAATGAACAGGCCGCGAACGCGCCTTCCTTCCCTTCGAGCCCGTCGTCGCGATCGTAGCGCTGCACCAGCGCGTCGTGGCTGAGCTGGTCTCCGATGGCGTCCAGGGTCGCCAGCCATTGCGGATCGGTGGAGCCGATGAAGCGCACCAGCGGCATCATCAGCATGGCGCCGTCCACATTGCGTGAGCCCTTGCTGCGCACAAAATGCCCGAGCTCTTCGTTCCAGAAGGTGTCCCAGATATAACGCGACATCTCGTTGCGTGCCGCAATCCAGCGATCGAACGGCGCGCACAGCGAGCGTTTGCCCGCCAGGCGCAGTGCGCGGTCGACCGCCACCCAGCACATGAGCTGGGAATGCAGGTGTTCGCGCGCCGGTTCGCGACCTTCCCAGATGCCGGCATCCGGGCGCTTCCAGTTGTCGCAAACGAAATTGACCACTTGGCAGACGCCCATCCAATCGGCATGAGAAATGGCCTCGCCATACTTATTACTGAGATAGATCGAATCGAGCAAGGCGCCGAAGATGTCGAGCTGTAATTGGCTGGCGGCTGCATTGCCGATGCGAACGGGTCTGGAGTTCGCATAGCCGGCCAGATGGCCGAGCTCGGTTTCTTCTCCGACCGGACTGCCGTCGAACGCATACATGATGCGCAGATGGCCGTCGCTCTGATCATGCTTGGGCAGTTCGGCGGTCCAGCGCGTAAACGCCTTCGCCTCGTCGATATATCCGAGCCGCATCAGGGCATACACGGTGAACGATGCGTCGCGGATCCAGGTGGCGCGGTAATCCCAGTTGCGCGAGCCGCCCAGCACCTCGGGCAGGCCGAAGGTCGCGGCGGCGACGATCGAGCCGTGGCGGCCCGACGTCATCAGCTTGAGCACCAGGGCCGAGCGCGTGACCGCTTCGCGCCAGCGCCCGCGATAGGTCGAGCGCTGGCTCCATGCCTGCCAGTACTGGACGACCTCCCGCAGCAGGGCGTCGCCGGCGCCGGCCTGCAGGGGCGGGTCGCCGTCTTCGTCGAGCACGAAATCGATGACGTCGCCTTCACGCATCACGATCGAGGCCAAGGCGCCGCCATCGGCAGCCTCGAAGGCCACGGGCGCCGACAGGCGCAGGCGTGGGGCGCCGGGCGCCGAGAAGACCGCCTGATCCTGGCCGGCCGCGACCTCCGGCCGCTGGCGGGCATAGTCGAAGCGGGGCTGGCAGTCGACCCGGATGCGCGCCTCGCCGCTGGTGACGTGGACCCGGCGCAGCATGCGCGCCGGACCATGGCCGAGCTGTTCCGAGCTGGCCATGTAGTCGGTCACGTGAACGCTGGACTCTTCACCCAGCCACTGGGTAAGCAGCACATTGGTGGCGGGCAGGTAGGTCTGCACCACGCGCATGTCCCCGTCCTCCGGCGCGATGGTGAAGTGGCCGCCCTGCTCGGGGTCGAGCAGGGCGGCGAAGATGCTGGGGCTGTCGAAGTCGGGCCAGCACAGGAAGTCGACCGCGCCGTCGAGCGCGACCAGTGCGATCGTGGCCATATTGCCGATGGCGCCGTGAGCGGCGATCGGGCGTGGTGGGCGGGTTGCGTTTGGTTCAGCCATTGTCTTCGAATCCTGGATAGAGCGACATGCCGCCGTCGACATAGACCGTGGTGCCGGTCATGTAGTCGGCCAGGTCGGAGGCCATGAACAGCGCCAGGTTGGCCACGTCGTCGGTCTCGCCGATGCGGCCATACGGGATCAGCTCGAGCAGCTTCTTGCCCGCCCCGCCTTCGGTGGCGTCTTCGTTGATCGGGGTGCGGATCGCGCCGGGCGCGATGCCGTTGACACGGATGCGTTCCTGCGCGACTTCCTGGGCCAGCGAGCGCATGAACATGCCGATGCCGCCCTTGGACGCGGCATAGTTGACGTGGCCGGCCCAGGGAATGGTTTCATGGACCGAGCTCATGCACAGGATGACGCCGTTGGCACGCATGCGGCCGCGGTTGCCCTGCTGGCGAAAGCGCTTCACTGCCGCGCGGGCGCACAGGAATTGGCCGGTCAGGTTGACGTCGAGCACGGCTTTCCAGTCGTCCAGCGACATCTCGGCGATCCGCGCATCCTTTTGCATGCCGGCGTTCGCGACCAGGATGTCGAGGCCGCCGAAGGCCTCGTCGGTGGCCTCGAGCAGGCGCGCGACGTCGTCTTCGCTGGACACGTCGCACTGGACCGCCAGCGCCTGGCCGCCCGCTTCCTTGATCTGTCGTACGACTTCGTCGGCCTTGTCCTGGCTGCTGTTGTAGTTGACCACCACCTTGGCGCCGGCCGCGGCGAAGGCGATGCTGATGGCGCGGCCGATGCCGGAATCGCCGCCGGTCACGAGCGCCACCTGGTCGTTCAGGCTGATATGCATGGGTTGTCCTCCAGAGCGTGAATAGGCCGGCGCGCTCTGCGCTTGCGCGCCCGGCTGGACGACCTTAGCAGAAAGCGGGGATGGGAAATGCACGGCTGGGCCGGCAATGGCAGGCAGCGGGCGATGCGACAAGAGTGGGCGCCAGTGTGCGTGAACGTACGGAGTGCGCTACGCCGGAGGCATAAGATGAGGCTGTCTCTTTCAGGACATCCCTAGTTTTGGACTTGGCCCGCTCCTTACCGAGCGGGCGTTTTTTTTGTCGGATCGCCTACAGCAGCGCCGACGTCAAGCTCTTCACTTCCTCGCTTGACTCTTCCAGCACGCCCTTGAGCGTGCCTTCGCCGAATACGAAGTCGATGGTCGCCGCCGCGGCATGGGTGGTGGCGCCGGGCGGTGCGAACAGGGGGGAGGGCAGGGGCGCCAGGTCGTTGGCCAGCAGCAGGGTGTCGCCCAGCGTTTCCGGCGGCAGCGCGCGCATGCCGTCCCACAATGCTTCGATCGCGTCCATCACCGGGGCGGGAACGCCCAGCTTGTGCAGCACGCCGCGGCCGATCGCCGCTTCGCCATGGTCGAGCCAGGCGTCGAGGTTGTCGTCGAGAAGGCCGGGCAGGGCTTCGGCGCGCGACAGCAGGTAGAAGCCACCGACCTCGTGCACGATGCCGGCGAACAGCGCCGTTTCGGGATCGACGAAGGATACGCGCCGCGCGATCACCTGGGCCAGCGCCGCCACGTGGGCCGAGTGGGCCCACAGCTGGTCGGCCTTGTGGCGCAGGCCCGGATCGCGGATCTCGCTGGCCAGCTGGCGCACGATGACCGAGGCCGCCAGGGCGCCAAGGGTGCGAAAGCCCACGCGCTGGACCGCCGCTCGCACATTGGTGACGTCGTTGCCGCTGCGGTTATAGGCCACCGAGTTGGCGATCGCCACCGTGCGCGCCGCCAGCAGCGGCTCGGCCTGCACCAGGCGGGCGGCGGCGTCGATGTGGCAGTCGGGTTCGCCCAGCGCCCGCTGCAGGGTCAACGAGGCGTTGACGCTGGTGGGGAAGGCGAGTTCGCCGCGGCTGGCTTCGGCGGCGATGCTGTCGAGTGCGGAGACTTGGTCCATGAAAAAATTATACCCCCAACACAACACCTTGCTTGCAAAAATATTGCTCTATGGTATCGATCTCAGCGGGACCGTCGTATCCAGGCGTCTTTATTCTTCGCTGAAGATGGCGTCGCAGCCTTCCTTCTGTTCTTCGAGGTTTTCCAGCTCGTCGACCAGGCCGAGGTCGAGCAATTCCTCGACCGCGTTCATGTAGCTGTTGAGTTTGGTTGCGCCGATGAGGCGATAGATTTCGCCGGCTTCGTTGCGCACGCCGATCAGCATCGGTTCCTCGCGCACGTCGTCCAGTGGGGCGACGTCGAGCAGGATGTTGCCAATAATGTGCTTGTCGAAATGGGCTGGCTTCTTGCCGTCGATGAGAGAGGTTTTCAAGGCGTTTCCTTCAGGTGGAATGGGGAGGGAGTGGGGCGTTCGTCATCATCGCTGCCGTCATGCCGGGCGCCGGCCCGGATGCGGGAGCGCAGCAGGCCGAGCGCGTCTTCGAGCGCGGCGAAGTCGGCATCGCTGTAGGCAGTGAATAATTCTTTTCCACGTGCAATCACTTTCGGGAACACATCGCAGAACACCCGGTCGCCGGCAGGCGTCAGGCGCACGAAGAACGATCGCTTGTCGTCGCAGCTGCGCTCGCGCAGCACCAGGCCTTTTTGTTCCAGGCGTTCGATGACACCGGTCAGGGTGCCCTTGGTGATCAGGGTGCGTTCGCCCAGTTCCTTGTAGCTCATGCCGGTGGTATTGCCCAGCGTGGCGATGATATCGAACTGCGCATGCGTCAACCCGTTCTGGCGCACCGCGTCGCCCGAGACGCGCTCGAAGCCCTGCATGCACTCGGCCAGCAGCCGGACGCTTTTTAGATATCGTTCCCCCATGGGCCGGGATTATAGCCGTCCGCCGCGCCTCCCGTTGCCCGCTACGCAAGATTCTGCAGGAGGCACGGCCGGCTCGAAACGCACCCATTGTTCTCCGGTATGATAGACGACCATGTTCTTTCATCACGTCCGTTGCGAGTCCGCCTCTTTGGCCATGCCATCTTTCATCCGCCGCGATGCCGCCTGACCTGTCCCTGCTCGCGCAGGAGCGGCCGCTGCGCATCCTGCTGGTCAATGCAGGCGAACCCGATGCGCTGACCTGGTCCGGGCTGTACCAGCCGCTGCGTCTCGCGGCCAAGGTGCTGGGGCCGGACCGCCTGCACGTCGACGTGCGCAGTCCCGACAAATTCATGGGCGACGCCGGGCGCCACTGGCACCTGGTGCTGCTGGTGGCCGATGAGTCCGAGGCGGCCCTGCGCCCGGCCAACCTGCGCGCGCTGATCGAGCGCTGCCGCGCCGCGCCATATTGGGGGGGCGTCGGGGCCGGCGTGCTGTGGCTGGCCGACGCCGGCGTCCTGCATGGCGCGCGCACCGCCTTGCCCTGGGCCCTGTACCCGGACGTGAACGCCCAGGCCGGGCAGGCCCTGCTCACCCCCAATCTATACGAGTTCGACGCCAACCGCCTCACCTGCTGCGGCGGCGCGGCCAGCATCGACTTCGCCTTGACCATGGTCGAGCTGCTGTTCGGCGCCACGGCCCAGGCGCAGGTGAAGGAAACCCTGTGCATCGACCGCGTGCGCGGCCCGGACGAGCGCCAGCGGGTGGCGCTGCAGGCCCGCTTCGGCGCCCTGCAGCCGAAGCTGTCCGAGGCGGTGGCGCTGATGGAAGCGAACATCGAAGAGCCGCTCTCGACCGACGAGATCGCCCAGCTGGCCGGCATTTCGCGGCGCCAGCTGGAACGCCTGTTCAAGCAATACCTGGGCAGCCTGCCGTCGCGCTACTACCTCGAGCTGCGCCTGCGCCGCGCCCGCCAGCTGCTGCTCGATACCAACCACTCGATCGTGCAGGTGGGGCTGATGTGTGGCTTTTCCTCGGGCTCACATTTCTCGACGGCATTCGGCGCCTTGTTCGGGAATACGCCGAGGGAAGAGCGCCAGCGGAAACTTGCTCAATAGTCAAGCAGCGTCAAAAATGAAAATGCCTGTCGCACTTCTAAAAGAAGTTGCCGGTAAGCGTTTCTATAATGGCCCGATCATGCGGTGATTCCACCCCGCACCACCCACACCCATTGGATGAGGAAAAAGAAGCCATGAACGCAAAGCTTGATTCGGGTATCGCCACGCTGCCGGTTAGCCGTCAGACTTTTGACGAGGTCCTGGTCCCTACCTACGCTCCGGCTGCGATGGTGCCGGTGCGCGCGTCGGGCCTCGACCTGTGGGACCAGGAAGGCAAGCATTACCTCGACTTCACCTCGGGCATCGCCGTCACCGCCCTGGGCCACGCCAATCCGGAAGTGAACGAAGCGCTGACCAAGCAATTGAACACCCTGTGGCACATCGGCAATGGCTACACCAACGAGCCGGTGCTGCGCCTGGCTTCGGCCCTGATCGACGCCACCTTCGCCGAACGCGCCTTCTTCTGCAATTCGGGCGCCGAAGCCAACGAAGCGGCCCTCAAATTGGCGCGTAAATACGCGCACGGCAAGTTCGGGCCGCACAAGTCGCGCATCGTGTCCTGCCTGTCGTCGTTCCACGGCCGCACCCTGTTCACCGTCTCGGTCGGCGGCCAGCCGAAGTACACCGAAGGCTTCGAGCCGCTGCCGCAAGACCTCTCCCACATCCCGTACAACGACATCGAAGCGGCGCGCGCCGCCATCACCGACGACGTCGCCGCCGTGATCGTCGAGCCGATCCAGGGCGAGGGCGGCGTCATCCCGGGCAATCCCGACTACCTGAAGGCGCTGCGCGAGTTCTGCGACAAGACCGGCGCGCTGCTGGTGTTCGACGAAGTGCAGTCGGGCATGGGCCGCACCGGTTCGCTGTTCGCCTACGAGCAGATGGGCGTGGTGCCGGACGTGCTGACCTCGGCCAAGGCGCTGGGCAACGGCTATCCGATCGGCGCCATGCTGACCACCAGCGAGATCGCCCAGTACCTGGCGGTCGGCACCCACGGCACCACCTACGGCGGCAATCCGCTGGCCTCGAGCGTCGGGCTGAAAGTCCTCGAGCTGATCAACCAGCCGGCCTTCCTGGGCCGCGTCAAGGAAGCCAGCGCGAAAGTCATGGCCAACCTGCAGCAGCTGGCGGCGGATTATCCGCAGGTGTTCGGCCAGCCGCGCGGCATGGGCCTGCTCATCGGCCTGCCGATGGCCGAAGGCTTCAAGGGCCGCTCGAAGGACTACACCAAGCTGTGCGAGAAGCTGGGCCTGATGCTGCTGATCGCCGGCCCGGACGTCGTGCGCCTGGCGCCGGCCCTGGTGGTGTCGGACGAGCAGATCGTCGAAGCCGACCGCCTGATGCGCGCGGCGGTGGCGGAATTCTCCGGCGCCTGATCGCCACCTTCCGGTCGCGGCCGGCCCGCCTGGAAGGGTGAGGCCGGCCGTGGGCATTGTCTCCACTTATTGTCTCCACTGACGTACCACCTGGGAGTACACATGTATGTTGTCCGTCCGGTAGACCGCGCCGATATCGGCGCGCTGGAAGCGATGGCGGCCATCTCGATGCCGGGCGTGCACACGCTGCCGCGCACGCGTGAAGGCATTGTCGCGGCGGTCGAGCGCTCGCTCGCCTCGTTCGCTGCCCAGGTCGATATCCCGAGCGAAGAATCCTACCTGTTCGTGCTGGAAGACCTGCGCTCGCATGAGGTGGTCGGCACCGCCATCATCCACGCCTCGGCCGGCTCGAACGGCACCTATTTCGCGTTCCGCAACGACGTGATCCAGCAGGTCTCGCGCGACCTGAACATCAGCCACAGCGTGCACGCGCTGACCCTGTGCTCCGAGCTCACCGCTTATTCGCAGCTGTCCGGCTTCTTCCTGCGCCACCGCGACAGCGCCGGCATCGAGGCCGCGCTGCTGTCGCGCGCGCGCCTGCTGTACGCCATGCTGGCGCCGCACCGTTTCGGCGACCGCTTCTTCGTGCCGCTGGCCGGGCGCCTGGATGCCGACGGCCAGTCGCCGTTCTGGAATGCGCTGGGCCGCAAGTTCTTCAAGATGGACTTCCTCGAGGCCGAACGCCTGATCGAGGGCGCGCGCAACCGCACCCTGATCGTCGAGCTGATGCCGCACTATCCGGTCTACGTGCCGCTGCTGCCGGGCGACGCCCAGGCCGCGCTGGGCCAGATCCATCCCGGCGGCCAGATGGCCTTCGACCTGCTGGCGCAGGAAGGTTTCGAGGCCGACGAATACATCGACATCTTCGACGGCGGCCCGATCCTCCAGGCGCACAAGAACGCGCTGCGCTCGTTCTGCGCCTCGCACAAGCTGCGCGTGGGCGCGGGGCCTGCTCAGGGGCCTGCTCATGCACCTGCTCATGCACATGATGTCGCGCCGGTCGACTATGCCGTCGCCAGCGTCGGCAACGGTTTCCGCGCCGTGACCGTGCGCTGTGCACCGATCGAACATGCGCACACCATCGACTTGCCGCGCGAGGTCCAGCAGGCGCTGGGTGTCGCGCCGGGCGACGAAGTGGTGTGCGTGCGCATCCAGGGAGAACCCGCATGCTCGTGATCCGTTCCTCCAGACTGTCCGACCTCGACGCCCTGATGGAAATGGCGCGCCAGGCCGGCAGCGGCATGACCACCCTGAAACCCGATCCGGAGATGCTGGGCCAGCGCCTGGCCACCTCGGAGGCCTCGTTCGCCGAGACCATCGCGCCGGAGAAGCGCGACTACATGTTCGTGCTGGAGCACACGGGGCCTGCCGGCGAGGCCGGCAGCATCGCCGGCGTGTGCGCGATCAAGGGCGCGGTCGGGCTGACCGAGCCGTTCTACAACTACCGCATCGGCACCCTGGTGCACTGCAGCCGCGAGCTGAACGTGTTCACCCGGATGGAGACGCTGTACCTGTCGAACGACCTCACCGGCTCGACCGAACTGTGCTCGCTGTTCCTGCTGCCGCAGTACCGCGCCGGCTTCAACGGCAAGTGGCTATCCAAGAGCCGCTTCCTGTTCATCGCCCAGTTCCAGCACCTATTCACCGAAAAAATCATCGCCGAGATGCGCGGCTACCAGGACGAGGCCGGCGATTCGCCGTTCTACGAAGGCCTGGGCCGCCATTTCTTCAAGATGGATTTCAACCACGTCGACGGCCTGACCGCGATCGGCAAGAAATCCTTCATCGCCGAACTGATGCCGCGCCAGCCGCTGTACGTCGACTACCTGCCGCAGTCGGCGATCGACGTGATCGGCAAGGTGCACACCTCGACCCAGCCGGCGCGCCGCCTGCTGGAGCAGGAAGGCATGCATTACGAGGGCTACGTCGACATCTTCGACGCCGGTCCGGTGCTGCAAGGCCGCGTGTCCGAGCTGCGCGCGGTGCGCGATAGCGTGCTGGCGGTGGCGGCCGAAGGGCTGTCGGTCGAGGAAGCGGCGCCGGACACCGAGCACATGCTGGTGTCGAACACGCGCCTGGACGACTTCCGGATGATCCTGACCCGCGCCGTGCCTGGCGCCAGCAGCGTGGTCCTGAACCCCGCCGAGCTGGCGCAACTGCGCTGCCAGGCGGGCGACAACGTGCGTACCCTGACACTCAATACCAGGAAGACTTCCCATGGCTAATCTTTCGAACTACATCAACGGCGAATGGCTCGCCGGCAGCGGTCGCGAACTGGCCACCATCGATCCGTCGACCGGCCGCCAGACCTGGACCAGCAACGAATCGACCCAGGAAGACGTGGCGCGCGCGGCCCAGGCGGCGCGCGACAGCTTCGAAGACTGGGCCCTGCGCCCCTTGGAAGAACGTATCGCCGTCGCCACCCGTTTTCGCGACCTGCTGAAGGAAAACGCAGAGGAACTGGCGGCGACCATCGCCGAGGAAGTCGGCAAGCCACTGTGGGAAGCGCGCACGGAAGTCGCGACCATGGCCAACAAGATCGACATCTCGGTCCAGTCGTACGGCGCGCGCACAGGGGAAAGCGCCAATAAGGTCGCCGACGGCAATGCCGTGCTGCGCCACCGCCCGCACGGCGTGTTCGCCGTCTACGGGCCGTACAACTTCCCTGGCCACCTGCCGAATGGCCACATCGTGCCGGCCCTGATCGCAGGGAATACCGTCGTGTTCAAGCCGAGCGAATACGCGCCGCGCACGGCGGTGAAGACCGTCGAACTGTGGGAGAAGGCCGGCCTGCCGAAGGGCGTGCTCAATCTGGTCAACGGCGGCCGCGAGACCGGCATCGCGCTGGGCCAGGAACCGCTGGTCGATGGCGTGCTGTTCACCGGCAGCAGCCAGACCGGCGCCGCCCTGCACAAGCAGTTCGGCGGCCAGCCGGGCAAGATGCTGGCGCTGGAAATGGGCGGCAACAATCCGCTGGTGGTGTGGGATCTCAGCGGCAACCCCTTGGACATCGACGCCGCCGTCCACCATACCGTGATGTCGGCCTTCATCTCGGCCGGCCAGCGCTGCACCTGCGCGCGCCGCCTGGTCATCCAGGACAACGAAGCGGGCCAGGCCTTCCTGAAGCGCCTGGTCGAGGTCGCGGCGAACCTGCAGGTCGGCCCGTCGAACGCCGAGCCGCAGCCGTTCATGGGCCCTGTCGTTTCAAGCGCGGTCGCGGCGCGCCTGGTGCAGGCGCAGGCCGATATGGCGACCAAAGGTGGAAAAATCCTGCTGCAGATGCGCCAGCTCGACACCAATGCCGGCTTCGTCACCGCCGGCATCGTCGACACCACCGATGCGCAGGGCATTCCGGACGAAGAGTGGTTCGGCCCATTGCTGCAGGTGATCCGCGTGAGCGACTTCGATGACGCCCTGCGCGTGGCCAACGCCACCGAATTCGGCCTGGCCGCCGCGCTGCTGTCGCCGTCGGAAGAGCTGTGGAAGCGGTTTGCCGTGCGCGCCAGGGCCGGCATCGTCAACTGGAACCGTCCGACCACGGGCGCGGCCAGCTCGGCGCCGTTCGGCGGCGTCGGCAAGTCGGGCAACCACCGTCCGAGCGCCTATTACGCGGCCGACTACTGCGCCTATCCGGTGGCCTCGATCGAGACGGCGGAACTCGAGATGCCGGCCAGGCTGTCGCCCGGCCTGGCCTTCCCGGCGCAAGGAGCCTGAGCATGCGTGACGCCCGCGAATTCAACTTCGACGGCCTGGTCGGCCCGTCGCACAACTATGCCGGCCTCTCGTTCGGCAACGTCGCCTCGTTCAACAACGTGCGCTCGGCCTCGAATCCGCGCCAGGCCGCGCTGCAGGGCCTGGCCAAGATGCGCGAACTGGCCGCGCGCGGATTCGCCCAGGCGGTGATGCCGCCGCAGGGCCGTCCGAACTTCCGCCTGCTGCGCAGCCTGGGCTTCTCGGGTACCGACGCCGACGTCCTGGCGCGCGCCTACCGCGAAGCGCCGGTGATCCTGGCCTGCGCCTGGTCGGCCGCGCCGATGTGGACCGCGAATGCCGGCACCGTCAGCCCGTCGGCCGACTCGCTCGACGGCCGCGTGCACCTTACTGCCGCGAACCTGAACAACAAGCTGCACCGCTCCGAAGAGCACCTGCAGGCGACCCGCACGCTGCGCGCGATCTTCGCCGACAGCAACCATTTCGTGGTGCACGACACCTTGCCGTCGGTGCCGGCCTTCGCCGACGAGGGCGCCGCCAACCACACGCGCTTCGCCGCCAGCCCTGGCGCGCCCGGCGTCGAGTTCTTCGTCTACGGCCGCGTGGAGTTCGACCCATCCGCTCCGGCGCCGAAGAAGTACCCGGCGCGCCAGACGCTCGAGGCCTCCCAGGCGATCGCGCGCCTGCATGGCCTGGACCCGGCGCGCACCGTGTTCGCCGCCCAGAATCCGGACCTGATCGACCAGGGCGTGTTCCACAACGACGTGATCTCGGTCGGCAACGGCAACGTGCTGTTTCACCACGAGCAGGCGTTCGCCGACGAAGCGGGCACCCTGGATCAGCTCCGGCGCGCCCTGGCCGGCGTCGATACCGAGCTGCAGTCGGTGCGCGTGGCGAGCAGCCAGGTGCCGGTGGCAGACGCCGTGGCCAGCTACCTGTTCAACAGCCAGCTGCTCTCGAAGCCGGACGGCCGCATGGCGCTGGTGGTGCCGCACGAATGCCGCGAGAATGCGGCGGTATCGAACTACCTGGCCGGCCTGGTCGCCAGCGGCGGCCCGATCGACGAACTGGTCGAATTCGACCTGCGCCAGAGCATGCGCAATGGCGGCGGACCGGCCTGCCTGCGCCTGCGCGTGGTGCTGACCGACGAGGAAGCCGCCGCCATGCACCAGGGCGTGATCATGACCGAGGCGCTGTACGCGCGGCTGGTCGCCTGGGTCGAACAATATTACCGCGACCGCATCGAGCCGAAGGACCTGGCCGACCCGCAACTGGCCATCGAATGCGCGGCGGCGCTGGAAGAACTCACCCGCATCCTCGGATTGCCGGGGCTGTACGACTTGTAACGATGTAGTATTCGGGCGGGAAGATCCCTGTCCTGTATAAGCAGGGCCGCGTCGGGCCACGAGCTGTCGACGCACCAGGCACACAACTTTGGAGAAGCAAGATGAAAGACATGCCCAACGATTTGCGCAACCAGACGCTCGCTCTGGTCGGTGCAAACCAGTCCGCCAACAGCGTGCAGGTCAATGCCCTGACCGCCGCCTGGCTCGGATCGCTCGACGACGAAGACCTGGCCGGCACCGCGCCGCAAAGCCTGGCGCCGGTACTGGTGGAAGGGTTCTCGCAACTGGCCCAGCGCAGCGGCCCCGGCGCGCAGATCGCCACCATGCGCTACCTGGACGGCCGCGGCGGCACCGCCACCGCACTCTTGATTCTGAACGACGACCGTCCCTACCTGGTCGACTCCTTCGTCATGGCCCTGCGCAAGGAACGCCTGACCGCCGCCGGCGTGATGAACGCCGTGCTGCCGGTGCGCCGCGACGCCAATGGCGCCTTCGTCGCCGTCGGCGAAGCCGGCAGCCCGCTGGAATCGATCGTCCTGTGCCTGCTGAACGATGAACTGCAGTTCGAGGAACTCGACAAGCTGACCGCGCGCCTGCGCATGGTCGCCAACGACGCCGCCACCGTGCAGCGCGACGCCGTCGCCATGGGCGACCGCATGACCGCCGTGGCCGCCGCCGCCGCTGCCTCCGGCACCCCGGAAGGCCAGGAAGTGGCAGCCTTCCTCGAATGGGCCAAGAACGAAGGCTACGAGCCGTTCGGCTACGCCTACTACGTCGTCAAGCCGGGCGCGCGCGAACTCGAACGCGACATCCCGAGCCGCATCGGCGTGCTGAAGGACACCGCGCACCCGGTCTACGGCACCTGCCTGGCCAGCATTCCGGGCGACTTCGAAACCCTGTCGCTGCGCGCCGAGAACCTGTCGATCGTCAAGGCCGACGTGGCCGGCACCCTGCACCGCGACGCGCCGCTGGACTTCATCGGCGTGCGCGACCTGGATGCGCAAGGCAAGATCCTGGGCGAGCACTGCTTCATCGGCCTGTTCACCCGCGCCGCCACCTCGACCCCGCTGGCGCGCCTGCCGTTCGCGCGCGGCCGCGTGGCCAAGGTGCTGAGCATCGCCGGCGTGCGCCAGGAAGGCTTCCGCGCCGAGAAATTCATCGAGATCCTCGAATCGCTGCCACGCACCGAGGCGCTGGAAGCCGAGCCGGAATGGCTGGCCGAAGTCTGCGGCGCCGTGGTCTCGCTGTACAAGCAGCCGCGCGCGAAGGTGTTCGCGCGCCGCGACGTCTACCAGCGCCACCTGAACGTGCTGGTCTACCTGCCGCGCGAGCGCTTCAGCGCCGCCGTCGCATCCAGCCTGGCCGCCGCCCTGAAGGAAAGCTCGGGCGCGCGCGACGTCGACGTCCAGACCCTGGTGGCCGATGGACCGCTGGCGCGCGTCTACCTGACCGCCCACGCCGCGCGTTACCCGCTCGACCTGGAAAGCGATATCCAGCGTCCGCTGCTGGGCGTGCTCGATGGCTGGCACGACCGCTTCGCCGAGTTGATCAACTCGGTCGACGAGAGCCGCCAGCGCAGCCTGATGCGCAAGATCGTGCCGACCCTGCCGGTCAACTTCGTGACCGCGACCGCGCCCGAGACCGCGTTCCGCGACGTGCACGCTCTCTTGACCCGCTGCCGCCCGGACCGCGTGACCGCGCGCATCGAGCACGATGACGCCGCCGGCGCCTCGATCCGCCTGTATTCGAGCGAGACCGTGCCGTCGCTGTCGCGCATCCTGCCGGCGCTGCAGAACGCCGGTATCGCGGTCGACCGCGAGCAGACCTATCGCCACACCGGCCTGGATGGCGTGCGCCGCTACGTGACCGCGCTGACGGTCGATGCCGAGAGCGCGGCCAAGCTGGCCAAGCCGGGCATCGCCCAGGTGGCCGAAGAACTGTTTTCCGCCCTGTTCAACGACGAGGCCGAAGACGGCCGCATGAACGGCCTGACCATCGAAGGCGGCCTGTCGCTGCGCGAAGTGCAGCTGGTGCGCGCCTACATCAGCTACTGGCGCCAGCTGGGCTCCAAGTTCTCGGTGCGCTACATGGCCGAGACCCTGCGCACCCAGCCGGCCCTGGTGAAGCAATTCGTCGCCGGCTTCATCCAGCGCTTCGACCCGAGCCTGAGCGTCGATCAGCGCAACGAAGGCAGCAGCAAGCTGACCACCCTCAAGACCGGCCTGCCGAGCGTGAACCACGCCGACACCGAAGAGATCATGGGCGCGCTGGTCGACATGGCGCTGGCCACCGTGCGCACCAACTACTTCCAGAACAACGGCGAGAAGATCATCTTCAAGGTCGACACCAGCAACCTGGCGCTGGCGCCGGAGCCGCGTCCCTACCGCGAGATCTATGTGTTCTCGCGCCGCTTCGAAGGCGTGCACCTGCGCGGCGGCCCGGTCGCCCGCGGCGGCCTGCGCTGGTCGGACCGCATGGAAGACTACCGCACCGAGGTGCTGGGCCTGGTGAAGGCGCAGATGGTCAAGAACGCCGTCATCGTACCGGCCGGTTCGAAGGGCGGCTTCGTCTGCAAGCAGATGCCGGCCGGCGCCGCGCGCGACGTCGTGGCGGCCGAGGGCGAGGCAGTCTATCGCCTGTTCATCGCCAGCCTGCTGGAAGTGACCGACAACCGCGTGCAGGGCGAGATCGTGCCGCCCGCGGCGACCGCGCGCCATGACGGCGACGATCCTTACCTGGTGGTGGCAGCCGACAAGGGCACCGCGACCTTCTCCGACATCGCCAACAGCATCGCCGTGGAGCGCGGCTTCTGGCTGGGCGACGCCTTCGCCTCGGGCGGCTCGAACGGCTACGACCACAAGAAGATGGGCATCACCGCCAAGGGCGCGTTCGAAGCGGTCAAGCGCCACTTCTACGAACTGGGCCACGACCTGGCCAACAACCCGATCACCATGACCGGCGTGGGCGACATGTCGGGCGACGTGTTCGGCAACGGCGTGCTGCTGTCGCGCCAGCTGAAACTGGTGGCCGCTTTTGATCACCGCCACATCTTCCTCGATCCGACCCCGGATGTCGAAGTCTCGTTCAGGGAGCGCGAGCGGATGTTCGCGCTGCCACGCTCGTCGTGGGAAGACTACGACAAGAACCTGATTTCGGCTGGCGGCGGCGTGTATCCGCGCAGCGCCCGCTCGATCGAGCTGTCGCCGCAGATCCGCGAAGTGCTGGGCATCGAGGAAACCTCGCTGCCACCGCAGGAACTGATGCACCGCATCGTCAAGGCGCCGGTCGACTTGTTCTACAACGGCGGCATCGGCACCTATATCAAGGCGTCGACCGAAACCCACGCGCAGGTGAAGGACCGCGCCAACGACGCGATCCGCGTCAACGGCAACGAACTGCGCTGCAAGGTGGTGGCCGAGGGCGGCAACCTGGGCGCGACCCAGGCCGGCCGCATCGAGTTCGCGCTCGCCGGTGGCCGCATCTTCACCGATGCCATCGACAACTCGGCCGGCGTGGATTGCTCGGACCACGAAGTCAACGTCAAGATCTGGCTCGACACCGAAGTCAACGCCGGCAAGCTGCCGGAGGGCGATCGTAACCGCATCCTGAACGAGATGACGGGCGAGATCGAGCGCCTGGTCCTGCGCGACAATACGCTGCAGACCCACCTGCTGACCCGCGAAGTGCAGGCGCAGGCCAACAGCGCGGTGGTCGACGGCTACATGGCCCTGATCGGCAACCTGGAAGCCGAAGGCGCGGTCTCGCGCGAGCTGGAACAGCTGCCGACGGACGTCGAGCTGCAGCGCCGCAAGTCGCTGGGCCTGGGCCTGACGGCGCCGGAGCTGGCGGTGGTGATCGCCAACGTCAAGAACCGCTTCAAGCGCACCCTGGCCGCGCTCGAGCTGACGGGCGAACCGTGGGCCGACTCGCTGCTGCGCCCTTACTTCCCGGCCCAGCTGGTGGCGACCCGCGATCCGCTGGATCATCCGCTGGCCAATACCATCCTGGCCACCGTGCTGGCCAATGAAGCGGTCAACCGCTGCGGCCCGTTGATGCTGCGCGACCTGGCGCTGGAACACCGCATCGACGAGACCGACGTGGTCAAGGCATGGGCGCGCGCCTGGGCGGCCCTGCACCTGGCGCCGGTATTCGAGGCGCTCGACGCAGACGCGCTGGTGGTGCCGCGCGACGTGTCGGTTTCGGTCGACAACCGCAGCCGCGCCATGCTGCGCGCCGTGGTCGAAGGCGTGCTGTCGCTGCCGGCCAACTCGGAGGGCCTGAAGGAACTGTCGACCCTGTTCGCCGAGGCCGACCAGAGCCAGGCGCCGCAGATCCGCTCGGAAGCCGACGGCCACACCGGCCTGCCGGTGCCGTTCGCCGCGGCCTGGAAGGCGGTCGAGATCATCGAATCGCAGGCATCGTTCCTGTTCGCGGCCGTGTCGGTGCAGCGTCCGGGCGGCATGACCCTGCTGCAGTTCCTGCAGATCGGCACCGTGCTGCGCCAGAAGGTCGGCATCGATACGCTGGAACTGGGGCTGAAGCTGCCGGCGCAGAGCAAGTCGCAGGAACAGCTGCGCAACTATGCGCTGCAGTCGCTGCGCCGCGCCCAGCAGCGCCTGCTGCTGCAGGTGATCGAGCGTGCCGGCCAGGACGGCAATATGGAAGCGGCGGTCGAAGAGGTGATGGCCGCGCGCGGCCTGACCGGCTTCGCCCAGCCGGCCGACCTGGAACAGGCGATGCTGGACGTGTGGGCCTTGTCCGAAGGCCTGAGCCCGGAACGTCTGGCGGCCTGAGTCGTGAGCGCATTGCCTGAAGCAGTGCGCGCGCTGGCCGAGGCGGATTTCGCCTCGGTCGCGCAGCGCTTCGAAAGCGCCGGCTTCGCGGTCGCGCAGCCGGCGTCCGGCGTGCTGACCGTCAAGGCGGCGACGCCGGATGCCGGCCGTCCCAGCGTGCTGGTGTCGGTGGGCGTGCATGGCGACGAGACCGGACCGATCGAGATGGTCGCCTGGCTGGTCGAGGCGCTGTCGCATACGCCGGAGGCGCTGGCGGTGGACCTGATGCTGTGCGTCGGGAACATCGATGCCATCCGCCTGGGCAAGCGCTTCGTCGATGCGGACCTGAACCGGATGTTCCGTCTGGAGCGTGGTTCGCTGGCCGGCACTTTCGAAGCCGGCCGCGCCGACGTGCTGATCGACGTCACCCGCGCCTTCTTCGAAGGCAGCGGGCCGCAGCGCTGGCACCTCGACCTGCACACGGCGATCCGGCCTTCGCACTATCCGATGTTCGCGATCGTGCCGGAGCTGATCGAGGACCGGGCCCGCGAAAGCCTGATCGCGTGGATGGGCGAGGCCGGGATCCAGGCCATCATCATGAATCCGGCCTCCGCCGGCACCTACAGCTATTTCACGTCCGAGCATCTCGGCGCGGCCGGCACCACGGTCGAGCTGGGGCGGGTCGGCACGCTGGGGCAGAACGACCTGTCCCAGTTCGCCGATGCGTCGAAGGCGCTGGAGCGGCTGCTGCGCGGCCAGCCGGCCGGGGAAGCGAAGGTGGCGCCGCACGTGTTCGCGACGGCGCGTTCGATCATGAAGCTGTCCGATGCGTTCAGCATGCGCGTGGGCCGCGAGACCTGGAACTTCACGCCGATGAAGCGGGGGGAGGTGATCGCCTCCGACGGTGACACGGTCTATACGGTCGAGCACGACGAGGAACTGGTCGTGTTCCCGAACCCCGACGTGCGGGTAGGATTGCGCGCCGGGATCATGGTGGTGCGCATCGATTGACCGGAACGGGCTGCGGCCCGTTTTTTTTCGCGCCCTGCACGAATCGAGGGACCGGACTAGACTTGTCCTTCCCGACACGCAGGAGTCACCATGAGCAAGCTGTTTTCCCCGTATTCCCTCGGCTCGCTGGAGCTGTCCAACCGCATCGCCATCGCCCCGATGTGCCAGTACTCGGCCGTCGACGGCCTGCCCACCGACTGGCACATGATCCACCTCGGGGGCCTGGCCCTGTCCGGCGCTGCCTTGATGATCATCGAAGCCACCGCCGTCACACCCGAAGGCCGCATCTCGCCGGACGACCTGGGACTGTGGTCCGACGATCACGCCAGGGCCCTCGAACCGGTGATCGCCGCGATCCGCCGCCACTCCCCGATCAAGGTCGCGGTCCAGCTGGCCCACGCCGGCCGCAAGGCGTCGAGCGAGGTGCCGTGGGAAGGCGGCGCCAACATCCCGCCCGGCCAGCCGCGTGGCTGGCAGACCGAAGCCCCGTCCGCCGTGCCGCATGCCGACGGCGAGACCGTGCCGCTGGCGCTGGACGCCGCGGGCCTCGTGCGCGTGAAGGACGCCTTCGTGGCCGCCGCCCGCCGCGCCCAGGCGCTGGGCCTGGACGCGATCGAGCTGCACGGCGCCCATGGCTACCTGCTGCACCAGTTCCTGTCGCCGCTGGCCAACCACCGTGACGACGCGTACGGCGGTTCGCTGGAAAACCGCATGCGCTACCCGCTCGAGGTGCTGGCCGCCGTGCGCGCGGCAGTGCCGGGAATGACGGTGGGGATGCGCATCTCGGCCACCGACTGGGTCGATGGCGGCTGGGACCTGGAGCAGAGCGTGCGCTTCGCCCACGCGCTCAAGGCCCAGGGCTGCGACTTCATCCACGTCTCGACCGGCGGCATCTCGCCCTTCCAGCAGATCCCGCTGGGGCCGGGCTACCAGATCGCATTCGCGCAGCGCATCAAGCGCGAGACGGGCTTGCCGACCATCGGCGTGGGCCTGATCACCGAGGCGAGACAAGCCGAAGAGATTCTCCAGAACGACCAGGCCGACGTCATCGCCCTGGCGCGCGCCATGCTGTACGATCCGCGCTGGCCCTGGCATGCGGCGGCCGAGCTGGGCGACCAGGTGGTCGCGCCGCCGCAGTACTGGCGTTCGCAGCCGCGCGAGCACAAGGCGCTGTTCGGCGATACGCAGCTGGGCAAGCGCTGATCCGTTCGCGCCGTTTTTCTGCAGTCCAGCGCGGCTTTATTGCAGTTCATCGCATGCAAATGGCGATGGAACAGGGGCGTTGTTAGAGTGCCATCACTCGAACAACAACCTGATTGGACTGCCATGCGTACCCTCATCGCCCTTGCTTCCCTCGCAGCGCTCACCGGCTGCGCCATCATCGTCGCCCCAGGCGACGGCGATACCCGCGTCCATACCGCGTGGAGCAGCGATTCGAAGGAGGGCGACGGCGTCGCCGCGCGCGAACAGCGCGCCATTGGCGCGCTGCCTGTGCTGGACGTGAGCGGTTCGCTGCCGGTCGAGGTGCGCGTCGGTCCGTCGCCGTCGCTGGTGGTGGAGGCGGACAGCAACCTGCTGCCGCTGATCCGCACCGAGACCCAGGGCGACACCCTGCGCATCTATTCCGAGAAGAGCCTGCGCAGCAAGACGCCGCTGCGCATCGTGTACACCACGCCGCGCTTGAGTGAAGTGCGCGCCTCCGGCGCCACCCGTGTCGAGGTGAGCGAGCTGAATGGCGCGCCGCTCGACGTGAAGAGGAGCGGTTCGTCCGAAGTGCGCCTCGCGGGCAAGGTGGGCAACCTGAATGCGCGTTCCAGCGGCGCGGGGCTGCTGGACGCGAGCCGGCTGCAGAGCGACGGCATCGACGCGACCCTGTCGGGATCGAGCCGCATGCGCCTGGGGCAGGTAAAGGGCGATCATGCGCGCCTGGAGCTGAGCGGATCGAGCTCGCTTGACGCCAGCGGCGCGGTGCGCTCGCTGAGCGCCCGCGTGAGCGGCTCGGCCAGCGTCGACCTGGCCGACCTGAAAACCGAAGACGCCGACCTCGGCGCCAGCGGTTCGGGCGGCATCCGCGCCACCGTGAAGCAGTCGCTGTTCGCCCGCACCTCGGGCTCGGGCGGCATCCGCGTGTATGGCCACCCGGCCCAGCGCAGCATCACTGGCGACCGGGTGCACCTGCTCGATTGAGGAGCCTACCTCAGCAGGTAGGCTCTACAGCAGATTATCCAGCAGGTCCGGACCGAACACCTCGCGGTGCAGGCGGTTCGCCGGGGCGCCGTCTTGCAGCAGCGCATTCCACTGCGCCTGCATGAAAGGCAGCGGGCCGCACATATAGACGTTGGTCTCGCTGCGCGGCCACTTCGGCAGGCGCGCCAGGTCCATGAAGCCGGGCAGGGCGTCGGGCGCGCTGTCCTGTTCATGGAAAGTCACCACCTGCAGGTTCGGCATGCGCGCCTGGGCGGCGGCGATATCGCGCTGGTGCGGATGATGCTCGGGGCAGCGCGCGGCGTGCGCGAAGATCACGCGGCGCTGCGGATTGACAAGGGCGATGCGGTTGAGGGCGCCGATCATCGGCGTGATGCCCACGCCGGCCGACAGCAACACCACCGGATCGTCGGATTCGGTATCCGGCAAGAAGTCGCCAAACGGATGGCTGACCTGCAGGATGTCGCCCACTTCCACGTTACGGTGCAGCCAGTTCGACACGGCGCCGGCCGGGACGTTGTTGTTGCCTTCCTCGCGCTTGACCGAGATGCGCATCGAATCGACGCCGTACGCATCCGACAGGCTGTACTGGCGCAGCTGCCTGAACCCGTCGTCGAAGATCGCTTCCACGCTCACGTACTGGCCGGCCTTGAACGGCGGCAGCGGCTCGCCATCCTGCGGTACGAAGCGGATCGACAGCACGTTTTCGCTTTCGCGCACGACCTCCGTCACGCGCATCGGACGCAGATAGCCCGCTTCGATGCCGGCATCCGCATACAACTTCGTTTCGGCATCGATGAAGACCTTGGCCAGCGAGCCATAGGCTTCTTCCCATGCCTTCATCAGCGGGTCGACGGCGGCATCGCCCAGGGTCGACTTGATCGCGCCCAGCAGGTGGAAGCCGACGATCGGATAGTGGGCGGCGGTCAGGCCGACCGAGACGTGCTTGTGCACGATGCGGCTGACCACCGGGCCGAGGGCGGCGGCGTTGTCGATGTTGGCGGCGTAGGCGAACAGCGCCGAAGCGAGCGACTGCTGCTGCACGCCGCTGGCCTGGTTACCCATATTGAACAGGTTCCGCAGCTCCGGATGGGCCCTGAACATATTGGCGTAGAAGGTGGTCGTGATGGCCGGACCGTGCTGGCGCAGGACAGGAACCGAAGCGTCGATATAGGGGCGGGAAGCGGCAGAAATCATGGCGGGTCCTTATTAGATGCAATTAAAAAGCATGTTTTGGTGCTGAAAAAAGCCCGCCTGATGGTCTTCGCGTGCGGGCAACGGTAAGTGGACGGAAGAAATTCTATCAAAGATGCTTTGTAAATGCACCTTATTTGAACTCTTATTTTCAACTATTCATTGCGAGGGAGGCGGACTCCCCTATAATCGCAACTTCGTTTTTGAGACTGTTGAGCTGCGGCCGTCGCCGCGATCACTACCGCGCATCGAAGGACTCGCCGTGAACCAGACCCTGGGCCAGAAGCTGTTACGCACCAAATCGGCAGCACGCCATCACGAGGAAACCGCCAGCGTCGGCGTCGCCGGCGCCGTACCCGGCCTGCATCGTTCGCTCGGCCTGTTCCCCCTGACCATGATCGGCGTCGGCGCCACGATCGGCACCGGCATCTTCTTCACGATGGTCGAAGCGGTGCCGAAGGCCGGACCTGCGGTGGTGCTGTCCTTCCTGCTGGCGGCGCTCACCGCCGGCCTGACCGCGCTGTGCTACGCCGAACTGGCCGGCCGCGTCCCGGCCTCGGGTTCTTCGTATTCCTTCGCCTACGCCACCGTCGGCGAATTCGCGGCCTTCATCGTCGCCGCCTGCCTGCTGCTCGAATACGGGCTGGCGGCCAGCGCGACCTCGATCGGCTGGTCCGACTACCTGAACAACTTCCTGATGAATGCCTTCAACTGGCAGATACCGGAGCAGTTGCGTTCTCCGATGTTCGTCTCGGACCACCATAACGTGACCTTCCATCCGGGGAACATCAACCTGCCGCCGATCCTCCTGGTGATCATGTGCGGCTTCCTGCTGGTGCGCGGCGCCAGGGAGTCGGCCACCACCAATGCCATCATGGTGATCATCAAGCTGGCGATCCTGGTGTTCTTCGCCGCCATCGCCTTCACCGGCTTCAATGCCGACAACTTCCAGCCTTTCTTCAATACGAACGAGGCCTCGGGCTATGCCGGCATGGCCGGCGTGACCGCCGCCGCCGGCACCGTGTTCTTCTCCTTCATCGGCCTGGACACCATCGCCACCGCCGGCGAAGAAGTGAAGGACCCGCGCCGCAACGTACCGATCGGGATCCTGGCCGCCCTGATCATCGTGACCGTGTTCTACATGCTGGTCGCGGTGGCCGCCATGGGCGCCCAGCCGGCCCATCTGTTCGAGGGCCAGGAGGCCGGCCTGGCGGTGATCCTGCAGAACGTGACCGGCCAGGCCTGGCCGGCGCTGGTGCTGTCGCTAGGGGCGGTGGTGTCGGTGTTTTCGGTGACCCTAGTGACGATCTACGGCCAGACCCGCATCCTGTACGCGATCAGCCGCGACGGCCTGATCCCGCAGGTGTTCCAGAAGGTGAGCGCCCGCACCCAGGCGCCGGTGAAGAACACCATCATCGTGTGCGTGGTGGTGGGCCTGGTGGCCGGCAGCGTCGATTCCACCTTCCTGTGGGATATGGTGAGCATGGGCACACTGACCGCCTTCATGGTGGTCTCGATCGCGGTGCCGGTGATCCGCAAGCGCCAGGGAGCGGATGCGCCGCCGGGCTTCCGCGTGCCGTTCGGCCCTTACGTGATCCCGGGCCTGTCGGTGCTGGCCTGCCTGTACATCATGAAAGACCTGTCGCCGGCAACCTTCCGCGTGTTCTTCATCTGGATGGCGGTGGCGGTCGTGGCCTACTTCGCCTACGGCATGCGCAACAGCCGTCTGAACACGGCAAAGTAAGAAAGAGAACTGCGTGGACAAATTCGAACAGCGGCGCGACCGTTTCGCGCTGTTCGACGGCATGGACAGCCCGTCGGTCAACCTGTGCTTCCCGCTCGAATTGCCGGACTTCCGGCCCTGGTGCAAGGAGCAGGGCCTGGCGCCCTTCCACGTGCTGCTGTGCGCGGTGCTGCGCTCGGTCCTGAAGATCGAGAACTTCCGCTACCGCATCCACGACGACGAAGTGATCCGCATCGAGCGGCTGATTCCGTCGTTCACCGTCAGGAACCTCAACGACGACCTCAATTTCGCGACCTTCGACTGGTCCGACGACCTGCGCGAATTCGTCGCGCGCGGCCGCGCGGCCGGCGTCGAAGCGGCGAACATGACCGGGTTGAACCAGCATTACACCACCCTGTCGCCGCGCGACGCCAAGGACCAGGTGTTCGTCACCTGCATTCCCTGGCTCGAGTTCACGGCGATCCAGCATCCGACCACGCGCATCGGCCGTTCCGATATTCCCTCGCTGGCCTGGGGGCGCTTCCGCGACGGCCCAGCCGGCAAGCTCGTGCTGCCATTCTCGGTGCAGGCCCACCACGGCTTCGTCGACGGCTTCCACATCTACCAGCTGGGCCAGCAGGTAGCAAGCGAGCTGACGGCGATGATGCGTTCTACTGCGCCAGCGGCCGCACATACTCCAGCAGGCTGACCAGGGTCTTGCCCGGCTCTTCCCATGGCGCCATGTGCGCCGAACGCTCGAACCAGACCGCCCGCTTCGACGGCGCCTTCACCTGCGCCAGCCAGGCTTCAAGCGGTGCGGTCGGCGTCGTATAGTCGTGGCGGCCCAGGAACATCACGACGGGCACCGGGAATTCCTTCACCTTCGAGTAGTCGACCTCGACGAATTCCGGCAACAGGCGGCCCAGCGTGAGCAGGCTGCCGGCGTCGATGGCCTTGACCTGGTCCATCGTGTAGTCGGGCGAGAGCAGCGGGCCCTTGAAGAAATACGTCGATTCGCTGCGCCAGGCCGACAGCCCGCCGTAGTGCTGCGGCCACTTGCGCGCGGCCACGATGCGCTCGCGCGTGATCGGCTGGTTGCCGGGATAGGGCGCGATGGCCTGCAGCTCCTTCAATGCTTCCCTGTCGTCGTGGATGCGCGCCTGTTCCAGCGCATATTCGAAGCTGATGCGTTCATTTTCGCGCACGCTGATCACCTGGCCGATGCCGACGTAGGCGTGGAACAGGTCGGGACGTTTCAACGACGCCGCCATCGAGATCACGGTGCCCCAGCTGTGCGCCATCAGCACCAGCTTCTGCTGGCCGTAGCGCCCGCGCAGGTGTTCGGCGACCTCGATCAGGTCGTCGACGTAGCGCTCGATGCGGATCGTCTCGCCCACGATGGCGGGATCGGTCTCGCCATAGCTCTTGCCGGCGCCGCGCTGGTCGTAGTTGGCGACCGTGAAGAATTCCTCGATCGGGCGCTGGAACTGCCACATGGTCGGCGTGATGGGCGAGGCCGGGCCGCCGTGCACGAACAGGATCATCGGGTTGGCGCGGTCCTGGCCGCGCACATTGATCCATTGGTCGATGCCGCCGATGCGGGTTTTATAGGAATCCTGCACGCCGCGCGGCGCCACGATGCGCTGCAGGTCTTCGACCGCGGCGCGGGCGCCGGCCAGCCGCTTCGCGTCGATATTGTCCTGTGCGGCGGCGCTCCCGCACAGCATGCCCAGCGCGGCCAGGCAGCAGATCAGGGTGTTCTTCATCTCGCTCTCCCATCGTTTCGTGCATTCAGTCTAGCGAGCGCACAGCGCTCGGTCGCGGCGATCGCGACAGACGGGCAAATCCGGGGAATGACCGGTACAAAACCCCATGAAAAAGGCCGCGCCCCTTGCGGTGGCGCGGCCTTCGGAAGAGAAAAGAACGATTACAGCGCGTTCATCTCTTTCAGCAGATTATCCGCCTTGTCGACTTCCTTCATATTCCACAGCATGTAGCGGGTGTCGACCTGGATCGAGCGGGTCATGGCCTTGTTGAAGTCCCAGTCCGAGATGATCGAATCCAGGGTGCCGTCGAAGGCCAGGCCGATCAGCTCCCCTTTGGCGTTCAGCGCGGCCGAACCCGAGTTGCCGCCGGTGATGTCCAGCGTCGCCAGGAAGTTGACCGGCAGGGTCTTGAGCTTCGGATCGGCGTACTTGCCGAAGTTCTTCGCCTGGATCGCGGCCAGCTGGTTGTCCGGCGCATCGAATTCGCCTTCGCCGGTGTGCTTGGCGGTCACGCCCGACACGGTGGTGAAGGCGGTCCAGCCGGTGGTGCCGTCGGCGCCCACGTCGCGGCCGGCGATCTTGCCGAAGGTGACGCGCAAGGTGCTGTTGGCGTCCGGGTAGACGGCCTGGCCCTTGCTGTTCATGTAGGCGATCTTGGCCTTCATGTAGTTGCCGTAGGCTTGCTGGATCTTGCCGGCCGATTCCTCGCCTTTTTCCTCGTCCTTGATGTCGGCGTCGTACATCGCGACCGCGGCCTTGATGAAGCTGTCGTTCGAGGCCTTGAAGTCGGCCGGCGACTTCTTGAGCCAGGCGGTGCGCTCTTCCTTGCTGGCCAGCTTGGAACCGGCATAGATGCGGTCCAGCGCCGATTTCAGTTCGGCTTCGCTCATGCCCGGCTTGATGCCGAGGGCGGCGTCGAACGCCGCGTCATGCTCGGCGGCCGGCTGCGCGTTGTACTGCTTCAGGAAGTTCAGCACCAGCGCCTTGTCGACTTTTTCATCGTAGGTGCGGTCCTGGCCTTCGATCACCGAGGTCAGGCGCGGCAGGTCGCGGTCCTGGTAGCCGGTCTTGCGCTCGGTGTCCGGCTTGGCGCGCTCGTTGGCCAGGCGGTACAGCGTGCGCGCCGAGGTCAGGAACTTCGGCTGCGAATAGGTCAGGAAGAAGCCCTTCTTGGTGCCGGCGTCGCGCTCGGCGATCAGCTTCTCGGCCGCCTCGATGTCGGCGCCGTACTGCGCCTTGCGCGACGCATCGGCGTTCACCCAGGCCTTGAGCGCATTGTGCTCGGCGGTCTTGCGCTGCAAGAAGTCGCTGTTCTGGTAGGAGACCAGCATGCCCTTGCGGTTCTTGTAGTAGTTGTTCACGCCGGCGATCTGGCCGGCATATTTCAGGCGCGCGGCCGGGTCGTTCTTCGTTTCACGGTCGATGATGGCCAGGGTCTCGCCCGAGGCCTGCACGAAGGCCGGGTAGTTCCAGTCGAAGGTGAAGGCCACTTCGGACGGCAGGCGGTGGCGGTTGGTGCGGCCAGGGTAGCCCAGCACCATCACGAAGTCGCCTTCCTTGGCGTGGCCCTGCGCCAGCTTGATGACGTGCTTCGGCTTGTACGGCACGTTGTCCTTCGAGAACTCGGCCGATTTGCCTTCCTTGCTCACGTAGGCGCGGTAGAAGCCGTAGTCGCCGGTGTGGCGCGGCCACATCCAGTTGTCGGTGTCGCCGCCGAACTTGCCGACGCCGTCGGCCGGCGCGTGCACCAGGCGCACGTCGCGGATCTCGAGCTGCTTCAGGCGATAGAACTCCAGGCCGCCGTAGAAGCTGGCCACGGTGCAGCGGTAGCCGGCTTCCTGTTCGCAGGCCGCCACCAGGGTCTTCTGGTTCTTTTCGATGGCGTCGATGCGGGCCTTGCCGGTCAGCTTGGCGACTTCCGGTGTGATCACCTGGTTGCTGACGTTGGTGACCTCGTCGGTCACGAAGATGCGGCTGCCTGGCGAAGCCGGCAGTTCCTCGGCCATGGTCTTGGCCAGGAAGCCGTTCTTGAGCAGGTCGCGCTCCGGCGTCGAATTGACGGCGATGCTGTTGTAGACGCAGTGGTGGTTGGTGACCACCAGGCCTTGCGGCGACACGAAGGAAGCCGAGCAGCCGCCCAGGCTGACGATGGCGCCCATCGGGAATTCCGTCAGCTTGGTCAGGTTGGCCGGATCCAGCTTGAGGCCGGCGGCTTTCAGTTGCTTGGCCACTTGTGGCAGCTGTTGCGGCATCCACATGCCTTCGTCCGCGTGGGCGGCGAAGCTGCTCAGGATGGCGAGCGAGAGAAGAGTCTTTTTCATGCGCGTGATCTGGTTGGGAAGGGATACTCGGATTGGAAAGCGTCCATGAGTATCGTTAATCCCATGATGGATCGTCAACCGCTATTTCGAGTGCGCAATCAAAAACCCTTTGTTCGTCGAATGACCGTGTTTTGTTCCATTCGCTACAGTTGCTTGTCCACCAGCGATGCCGCCCAGGTCGTCAGGCGCTGCCACCACGACCGCTTGGCAAACTTATGCTCGGTCATCGGCGTGGCGCGGGCCCAGTCTTCCTCGTAGATCTCGCTCATCCGCGCGGCGAAGTCTTCGTCCATCACGTTCAGGTTGGCCTCGTCGTTGATGCTGAACGAGCGGTTGTCGAAGTTGGTCGAGCCGACCGACACCAGCAGCTTGTCGACGATCAGCGTCTTGACGTGGTACATGGTCGGCTTGTATTCCGAGATCTGCACGCCGGCATCGAGCAGTTCCGGCCAGCGGTCGCGCGAGGCGGCCTTGACCAGGTCCGAATCGATGATCGGGCCCGGCGTGATCAGGCGCACGCGCACGCCACGCTTGGCGGCCGCGATCAGGGTGCGGACGGTCAGGTCGTCCGGGACGAAATACGCTGCCGACAGATCGATCGTCTCGCGTGCGGCGGTGATCGACATCAGGTACATCAGGTGCATGCTCTCGCTGCCGCCGGTCGGTGAGCTCGAGAACATTTGCGCGGGCATCGTGCCCTTCGGCTCCAGCGCCGGGAAGTAGTCGGGGCCGTCGAGCACCACGCCGGTGGCCTTGAACCAGTTGTCGTTGAACACCGCCTGGATCTGTCCGACGACCGGGCCTTCCACGCGGAAGTGGCTGTCGCGCCAGTGTTCTTCGTCCTCGGCATTGCCGCGCCACTGGTCGGCGATGCCGACCCCGCCCGTGAAACCGATCTTGCCGTCGATGACCAGCAGCTTGCGGTGGGTGCGGTTGTTCATGCGCGCCAGCTTCCACCAGACCGGCTTGTGATAACGCTGCACGCGCACGCCGGCCTTCTTCATTTCGTCCACCAGCGCATTGTCCATCTTCATGCTGCCCATGAAGTCGAGCATGACGTGGACCTTCACGCCGGCGCGGGCGCGCTCGGACAGCGCTTCGGAAAATTCCTTGCCGATCGATTCCGACCAGTAGATATAGGTTTCCAGCGTGATCGACTTTTCCGCCTGGCGGATCGCGGCCAGCATGGCCGGGAAGATCTGGTCGCCATTGACCAGCACATCGACCTTGTTACCTTCGAGAATGGGCGGCCCCAGCAGGACCCCCATCGAGCGGCGGAATTGCGGGTCGCGGGTATCGTACTGCCGCGTCAGCTGCCGCTCGATCTGTTTTTCGCTCGGCATGAAGTTCAGCGCGAGGACGCCGAGTACCAGCGTCGCGGCGATCGTGATCAACACTGTCCAGAACATTTTTGAGCTCATCAATAAAACCACAGAGGAAAAAAAACCAACGCCGTGGCGTTGGTTTTTACGATTGACTACTCGATCGCATTAACGAACGCGGCCGCGACGCAGCAGGTTGACGATGGCCAGCAGGATTACCGCGCCCAGGAACGAGACCAGGAGCGAAGCGACGCTGAAGTCGTCCGAGTTGATGGTGCCGGTGCCGAACAGCGGCGACAGCAGCCAGCCGCCCAGGAAGGCGCCGACGATACCCACCACGACGTTAAGAATGATGCCCTGCTCTGCGTCGGTCTTCATGACCATGCTGGCGAGCCAGCCAAGGATGCCGCCGACGACGATCCAGATGATGAATAACATGGTGCTTCCTCCTCAAGTTGAAAGACATACCCCAGGCCCAACGAATGCCGTGACCATGGGAAAAAGTCTAAAGATGCTGCCCCATCAGGTCGGTGCGGCAACTCACGTTAGATAGCGTTTTTGCATCGCTGTTCATGCCCCGGTTCGCCGCCCCGGCGCAAATCTGCTCGTCTCCGCGCAGGGTGCGTCATCGAACAGAGCCATATGCGATCGGGGCATAAGGTGGACCTCCCTGGCAGCGCCGCTGCGACAGCGCCTGGCCACCCCAACTATCAGAAAGGATTCGTCATGAGCAGCTACGATACCAACCGTCAGACCCAGAACCAGCGCATGGTCACCGGCCTGTTCCCCGACCGCGCCAGCGCCGAGCGCGCCTATGGAACCGTGTCCGACCGCGGCTATGGCCGCGACGACGTCAACCTGATGATGTCCGACTCCACGCGCCAGACCCACTTCGCCGACAAGGATACGGAACTGGGCAGCAAGGCGGCAGAAGGCGCCGGCATCGGTGCGGGTATCGGTGGCACCATCGGAGCCGTGCTGGCCGGCATCGCCGCCGTGGGCACGACGCTGGTGCTGCCGGGCCTGGGTGTCGTGGTCGCAGGTCCCCTGGCGGCGGCCCTGGCCGGCGCGGGCGCGGGCGGCATCACCGGTGGTCTCATCGGCGCACTGATCGGCGCCGGCATTCCCGAAGAGCGCGCTGCGCACTACGAAGAAGGCATCAAGAACGGCGGTATCCTGATGGGCGTGCATGCGCGCTCCGATGAAGACGCGGCCCACATCCAGGAAAACTGGACCAAGCAGGGCGGCTCGCACGTGATCGGCGCCGGCCTGGGCATCGCTGGCGGCGCCGCGCTGGGCGCCACGGTCGGCACCGTTGCCGGTCCGATCGGCACCGTGGCCGGCGCCGTGGTTGGCGGCGTGGCGGGCGGCATCGCCGGCAAGGGCGTGGGCGAAGTGGTCAATCCGAAGGCCGGCGACGACCTGGCCGAACACCACCTGGCCAAGGGCGTGGGCGCCGGTTCCGGCGCGGCCGCCGGTGCCGCGGTCGGCGCCGTGGGCGGTCCGATCGGGATGGCGGCGGGCGCCGTGGTCGGCGGCCTGGCCGGCGGCGCGGCCGGCCGTGGCGTGGGCGAGGTCGTCAATCCGAAGTCCACCGACGAGCTGCACGACCACAACCTGGCGCAGGGCGTGGGCGCCGGCGGCGGCGCGACCGCGGGTGCGATCATCGGCGCCGCGGCCGGCCCACTCGGCGTGGCCGCGGGCGCGGCGATCGGCGGCCTGGCGGGCGGCGCGGCCGGCAAGGGCGTCGGCCACATGGTCAATCCGCACGAGGAAAACGAGTACTGGCGCACCCAGTACCAGACCCAGCCTTATTACACGCCGGGCTACACCTACGACGACTACGCGCCGGCCTATGCGCTGGGCTACAACAGCTACGGCAAATACGATGGCGGCTATGACGCCAACGAAAGCCACCTGGCCGGCGAATGGGAACGCTCGAAGGGCAACTCGCGCCTGAAGTGGGACCAGGCCAAGTCGGCGACCCGCGCCGGCTGGCACCGCGTCGAGCGCGCCATTCCGGGTGATTTCGATCGCGACGGCCGTTGATCGCACGCGTGGACGGCAAAGCCGTCCACGCTACTGGTGAAACGGAAAAAGCCCCGCCGGTTCGCGCCGGCGGGGCTTTTCATATGGCTCGATCGATCAGCGCTTGACGGCTTCGACCTGGATCGCCAGCTTCACTTCCGGCGAGAAGTTCGGCAGGCCGAAGCTGATGCCGAAGTCGTCGCGCTTGAAGGTGCCCACCACGTCGGCGCCGCAGGCTTCCTTCTTCAGCATCGGGTGCATGATGCACTTGAACTTGTTGATCTGCAGCGTCAGCGGCTTGGTCACGCCGTGCAGGGTCAGCTCGCCGTCGACCGAGGTCGGCACGTCGCCGGTGTACTTGATCGACTTCGACTTGAAGGTCGCGGTCGGGTACTTGGCGGCGTCGAAGATGTCCGGCTTCTTGGCGTGCTCGTTCATCTTGTCGTGGCCGAAGTCGATGCTGTTGATGTCGACGGTGATGTCCAGCGAGCCGGTCTTGGCTTCGCGGTCCAGGGTCACGGTGCCGCTCGACTTGTTGAACTTGCCGCGCCATACCGACAGGCCCATGTGGTCGGCTTCGAAACTCGGATAGGTGTGGTTCGGCTCGATGTCGTAGGTGACCGGCGCGGCGAAGGCGGTGCTGGCGGCGAGGGCGGCGGCGGCCGCGATCAGGTGCTTGATCTTCATGTGGTGATGTCCCTTGTGAGTGTGGTGGTGGTAAAACTTACGGCGCCGCGGTGACGCGGAACTTGATGACGACTTCATCGGCGACCATGCTCGTGTCCTTCCACTCGCCTTCGCCGATGTTGAAGGCCAGCCGCCTGATCGGCAGCTGTCCCTCGAATACCTGTTTGCCGCCTTCGGCCCTGACCGCGAGCGGGAAGGTGACGTCGGCGGTTTTTCCCTTCAGGGTCAGCTTGCCCGACACGTTCAGCTTGCCGGCGCCGGCCGGGGCAATGCTGGTGGACACGAAGCTGGCCTTCGGGAATTGCGCGGAATTGAACCATTCCTTCTTGGCGACTTCCTTGTTGTACATCGGGTCGCCGATGTCGAAGCTGGCGGTATTGATCGCGACGCTGGCTTTCGATGCGGCCGGCTTGGCCGCGTCGTAGTCGATGGCGGCGCTGAAGCTGCGGAACGGCGCCTCGACCGGCACGTTCATCTGCTTGAACACGGCCGAGACGCTGCTCTTGGCCGGATCGGTCTTGAGCGGGACGGCAATGGCGATGGCGCTGGCGCCG